>NZ_JBICYB010000014.1:0-180958 GCF_043200575.1 Streptomyces sp. NPDC048392 | reverse complement strand
CCCCGGGGGGGGGCCACACACCCCCCCCCCCCCCCCCCCGCGGGGGCCCCCCCCCCCCCCCCCCCCCCCCCCCCCCCCCCCCCCCCCCCGGGGGGGGGGCCGCCCCCCCCGCCCCCGCCCCCGCCCCGTCCTTGAGGGAGGAACGTTGCTGCGGCGACGCTGCTATCCCTCCGACACCTGGGACGACGAATGGGCCCTCATCGAGCCCATGTTGCCGACACCGGCCTGCGAAACGAAGGCAGGCGGCCGTCCCGAGAAGCATCCCCGCCGGGAGATCGTGGACGCGATCCGCTATGTCGTGGACACCGGCTGCAAGTGGCGGGCCCTGCCCAAGGACTTCCCGCCTTGGCGCACGTGTTACGGGTTCATGGCCCGCTGGGCCGCCTGCGGCGTCGTCGGCCAGATCCGTGACCAGCTCCGCAAGCGGATCCGCCGCGAGATGGGCCGGGCGCCCGGAGCGGTCGCCACCGTCATCGACTCCCAGTCGATCAAGGCCGCCGACACCGTGGGCAAGGACTCCCGCGGCTACGACGCGGGCAAGAAAATCAACGGGCGCAAGCGGCACCTTGTCGTGGACACCAAGGGCCTGCCGCTGTTCGTCATGGTCACCCCGGCCGACATGACCGACCGCAACGCGGCCAAGGAAGTGCTGTTCCGGCTGCGGCTGATGCACCCCGAGATCACCATCGTCTGGGCCGACTCTGCCTATGCCGGACAGCTCGTGACCTGGGCCAAGACCTGCCTGGACCTGACGATCAGGACCGTCAGCCGCCCGAAGAACGTCCCCGGGTTCGTCGTTCTGCCCCGGCGCTGGGTCGTCGAGCGCTCACACGCCTGGATCATGCACGCCCGCAGACACGCGCGGGACTACGAACGGCTCGTCCAGCACTCGGAATCGCTCATCACCTGGGCCGCGATCACCATCATGACCAGGCGAATCACCCGCCGAAGCTCCCGCAGAAGCGGACAGCCGGCCTCCCGCGAAGCCCAACGGGACTGATCAAAACGGCGGTCACGGTCACCACCGCCACCGCCACCCAGAGCCGCCCGATCCCCTCCGGCCTGGACCCCATCCTCCCACCACCACCGGCGACCGTCAGCGGAACCGCTGAGGTCAGCGCCCGCCGTCGTGCGAGGCGAAGACGTCCAGCAGTTCCCGCACGGGCACGTGCGCCTCCGCTGGATGGCGGAGGGTGCCGTCCGCGCAGAGGACGTAGCGAGTGCGCCGTCCCTCGCGTTCGCGACGTATGTAACCGGCCTGTTCGAGGTCGGTGACGATGCTCTGCGCGGTGCGCTCGGTGATGCGGCAGACCGCAGCGATGTCGCGGAGCCGGGCGGAAGAGTCGCGCGCGATGGCGAACAGCACCCGGGCGTGGTTGGTGAGGAAGTGCCACTGCCCGGCCTGGTCACTCACATCCTGCTCCCTCCACTCGACTCTGCCCAGGCGGGATACCCGCAGCACATTTCTCGAAACAATCGTCGCGTGTTTGCGCGTGCTGCGGTATTCCAGGGGTAGGCGGGGTGGGCACTGCTCGGCGCTTCGGAAGTGAGGCGGGTCCATGGATGCTGCTGCCCAAAATGAGGGCCAGGAGCCGCTGGTCGACCGTCACATCAGGGCCGGAGCCGCGTTCGAGGGCAGCGCGGAGATCGCCGAGGCCCGAGACATGGCCCGCGACTTCCTCACCTCCGTGCAGGCCGTGCACGGGCTGCCGGTTTCGGCGCGGGCGATGGGCATGGTGCAGCTGGTCGTGAGCGAGCTGGTCACCAACGCCCGCAAGTACGCTCCCGGCCCGTGCCTTCTGGACCTTGAGATCATCGAGGGCGCCGTCCAGATCAGCGTGTGGGACAGCAGCACCACCCTGCCGACGGTCCAGGCAACCGACCCGGGACGGATCGGCCAGCACGGCCTTGAGCTCACCATGGCGGTGTCCCAGACGTTCTGTGTCCACCGAGAACCGGTGGGTAAGCGGATCACCGCCGTCATCGAGCTGGCCGACGACCCCGGCGGAGACCCGGCCGGTCGACAGCCCTCCTGACCCGCCCCCGAGGCCGAGGTCGGCACCAGAGCAACCCAAGCCGTCCCTGTTCGAATCCTGAGCTGGGCAAACGCGCAGCTCAGGATCGAAAACAGGCACTGAGCTACACCCCTTCGGTGCGTGTCAGCTTGGCAGGATCAACGAGAGGATCTCCACGGGTTTTCCGGCGCCTCAGAGCACCCTCAGGACGCCGACGACCTTGCCGAGGATCTGAGCCTGGTCACCGGGGATCGGCTTGTAGGCGGGGTTGCGGGGAAGCAGCCACACCTGTCCGTCCCGTCGGCGCAGCACTTTTACGGTGGCCTCGTCCTCCAGGAGCGCGGCGACGATGTCTCCGTGGTCGGCGCTGTCCTGGCGGCGTACGGTCACGATGTCGCCGTCGCAGATCGCCGCGTCGATCATCGAGTCGCCCGACACGGTCAGGGCGAATAGATCGCCCTCGCCGACGACCTGGCGGGGCAGGGAGTAGACGTCCTCGACCATCTCCGTGGCGAGCAGGGGTGCGCCGGCGGCGATCCGGCCGACGAGCGGCACGTCGACAGGTGCCTCGCCCCGGTCCCCCAAGTCGGGTGCCCACGAAGGCCTCACGCGGTAGGCGCGGGGACGGTGCGGGTCACGGTAGAGGACGCCCTTGCGCTCGAGGGCCATCAGCTGGTGGGCGACCGAGGACGTGCTGGCGAGATGAACAGCTTGGCCGATCTCCCGCATCGACGGCGGGTAGCCCTGCCGGCGGACCGTCTCCGTGATGCAGCGGACGATCGCCGCCTGGCGGCTCGTCAGCTCCCCCTCGGCAGACCGGATGCCCGGAGGCCGACCTCGGCGTGCGGGCGCGGGATTCTCCATCCGGGGCACCTCCGTACAAGATCTCGCAGAGCGCGACCATAACCCTCCATCCCTCGTAAATGGAACACTCCTTCGGCATTCCAGGGGGAGAAGGTGCAGGTCTGCGCGTCGAGGCTCTCCGGCTTGATGCGCCCGCCGGGCGTGTCAAGGGGCAGCGCTCCCCCACTTCGCCCCACTTCCATGAGCGCAGCCCCGGCGGCAAAGAGGGGTGTACCCGACTTCCCGGGCTGGGGAGCATAGCCGTAAAGCACCGCAATTCGGTGCTGCGGCGGGCTGCTTCCCACTTCACCCCACTTGCGGCAGAGGCCTCTGCTCGCGCACCAGCAGGTGCTTCGATCACTTCACGTAGACGGATCACGGGTTCTCGCGCTTCGCGTGCACTCTTCGCGAGGTTCATGCCTGTGGTGGCTCGTGGTCGAGGCGGTGTCAGCGTTCCATCGGAGTGCCCGCGCAGAAGGGAGGACAGAGGTCCGGGGGCTCCGGACAACATGGTGCCGGGAAACCTGTCAACGCCGAACCATTGCCATTCCTCGGCCACTTCACGGCCATCTCGGCGAAGCGTGGCCAGTTCGTGGCCACCTTCAGTGAGTTGCCTTGCACGCGAAACGACCATGCTTCGATGACGGCGCGCTCGACGATCTTTAACGGCGTTAACGGAGTCCGTCGCCCGAAGAGGGTGTTGGCGCGCAGCGTGCTCGGCTTCGATCTGTGTCGGGCCTGGCGCGCGCACCGGTCCGAACTGCACCACGCGATCTCCCG
Organism: Streptomyces sp. NPDC048392; assembly: GCF_043200575.1. Classification (NCBI taxonomy): domain Bacteria; kingdom Bacillati; phylum Actinomycetota; class Actinomycetes; order Kitasatosporales; family Streptomycetaceae; genus Streptomyces; species Streptomyces sp. NPDC048392. Next base: position 177,320 of record NZ_JBICYB010000014.1, on the reverse strand, counting down.
AGGGGAAGCCGGGCTGGACAGCCCGTCACGCCGGTCCGGCCGGCTTCTCCCCGGGTCACAAAAGATCCCCGGAACTGGAGGAGTACATCCCCGTGACTCAGACCGACCGTAGCCCCTCGGCGCCTTCGTCGACCATGGCGAAAGCGCTCACCTGGATCAGCGCGTTATCCGTGCTGGGCACGATCATCGCCGTCATCGTGCTCACCCTCAGCGGCAACAGCGATTACCTGGCCCCTGTGATCGGACTCGGAGCCGCGGCGGCCGCCACGGGTGGGACGGTCCAGGTCCGCATCCACGTCCGCCGCTGAACGCTGCCTCGTGCTGTACGAGGCAGGCGCCGGGTCCACTCTCGGGTTTGAGGGGCCCGGCGCCGGGGTGCGTCCGGCTGTTCCGTCGGCGAAGCGCTGGAATGCGGTCAGCTGGGCCGAGCGGGTGCGCAAGGGACGAACGCGCGGGCGCGGACCGTCTCGCCCCTGCTCGTCATCCGATCAAGTGAGGCAGGCCCCCGCTGGACACCAGCAGGCTGAACCGGTCGGCGGCTGCCACCGTCCGTTTGATCGCGCTCCCCGTGTCCTTCAGCAGTGAGGACGGCTTGAGCGAGCTGATCGCGCCGTAGACGGCGTCGCCCCACAGTACGGGGGCGGCGACCTCACCCCATCCGGCGATCTCCTCGCGGCCCAGGCTGTAGCCGGCGTCCCGTATCTCCGGCAGCGACGCCAGGAAGTCGTCGGCTTCTCCCAGCGCTCCGGGGCCGGCGCCTGCGGGGACGGTATGGGTCAGCACGCTGTCGACCAGCGTGTCAGGGAGGTGTGCCGCGATCACCCGGCCGGACGGTCCGACCCGCAAGGAGCCGCCCACGGCCACCAGTTGGTCGGCGGTCAGGCCCAGCGCGTCCAGGTCGTACCGGCCTGGTGCGTAGTCGGCCAGCACTCGGCGGGGACCGCCGTACGGGGAGATCACCCACAGCATCGCCATGGCGTCCAGGGCGCTGCTCAGCTGTTCCAGGAGTGGGTGGGACGTCTCGGTGCCCGGTGCGTGCACCATTGCCTGCATGCCTATCTTGGCCGCGCCGGGGCCAAGGCGGTATTTCCTGCCGGGCAGCTGCACGAAGTACATGCTGGGGATTCCGGACTGCAAAATGCGGTACACCGCCGTGACACTGAGGCCGGTGACCTCAGCGATTTCGCTGGGCCCGTGTGCGGGCCCGTCGAGGAGCGTGAATGCTCTCTCGACCATCTTGACCCGCTGGGCGTGCGCGGTTCCGCCCGCTGGTCGTGAATCTGTGGTGGTCGGTTCTCCATCGGTCGTGTTGCTTGCCCTGCTGAACAAGGTGGTCTTCCCTCGCCATGCAAGCCGCTTTCTCCATGTCCGAGTGAGCGGCTGTCCCCGTCGGGCCTGTCGACCCTTCTGGCGTTCATTCCTCGGGCCTCGGCTTCGGCCCGCGCCCGGCGACCACCCCCTTGTTGTTTGATCAACCACTCGGGCCTCAGGTGCATCGTACATCCGGCACACGAAAAGGCGAGAGCGCTTACATCGCATCAAATCTGGCATTGCGGGCGGTTATTGCGCCACGCGAAAAGATCCCGTTCCACCCGGCGTAAAAATAGATGCCCCCAAGGGTCTTGAACTGGGTAGTTGCGCCACGCGAAATCTCGCGGAGACGACCCCTATTTCGGAATGCGTAAAAAGTTGACATGCACAAGAGACTTCAATTGACTTCCGTCTCGGTCCCGAACGCAAAGGCATTCACGGGAGTGCCGGAAACATCGAACGGGGAAACACGTGCGCGCACGAATAGCAATAGGCGCCATCTCGCTGACGGCCGCTCTGGCGGGCTCCGGCCTGGTCGCGACCGCCGGTTCCGCGCAGGCCGCCACAGGACAAGCCGCCGCGAAGGGCTGCTACGTCACCGCGTCCTCCGCCAAGGTCCGCTCCAAGGCCTCCACCAGTTCTACGACGGTGGGCATCGCCTACAAGGGCAACCGGTGCTCCGAGAAGGACGTCAAGGTCATCGACAGCGGCATCTGGTACAGGGTCAAGATGACCACCGGCAACGCCAAGGGCAAGACCGGCTGGATCCGAAGCGACCTCCTCCACACCAGCGCGGACGACACGGGCACGTGCATCCCGGAGGACACGTCATGCCACAGCTGACGAGGAACCCGCGTGTCCGCGTCGGCGCGGTCGTAGCGGCCCTGAGCCTCGCTCTCACCGCAGGTGCAGGCGTCTCGACGGCCAACGCGTCGCAGTCCGTCGTCGGCACCTCTGCCTGCGGGAAGAAGTACGCGGCGGGCTACTGGTGGACGTTCCCGACCACGAACATCAAGCTCCGGTCCGGCCCCGGGACGAACTACGCCGCACTCGGCGTCGTGCACGAGGGCGACGGCCTTGAGGTGAAGTGCAAGGCCAAGAAGGCCGGATGGATGCGGGTCGTCGGGCTGAACGGGCCGCAGGAAGGCCGTACGGGCTGGGTGGCCAGTAAGTACCTCCACTGATGCCACCTCCGGGCGGGCCCACCAGGTCCGCCCGCAGACCACCCCTGCGTCCCGAAGGACATCGCATGTCGCAGAAGAACATCGCCCGCGCCGGCGCCACCCTCGTGGCGACCCTGGGCCTCGCTCTCACCGCAGGTCTGGCCGCCACGCCCGCGTCCGCGGCGAGTTCCGGCTACGTCTACTCGACCAACCGCGGCGGCGAGGGCTGGTACTACTACGGCTCCGAGCGGGTGTGGGCGAACGACATCAAGAAGGACGGCTACGGGGCCGTCACCCAGGTCTTCGCCGACGATGGCCGCCGCCTCCTCGTCACCGTCAAGGACACCGGGGTCAAGAACGGCGGCAGCTGGAAGACACCCACGCTGTTCGAGGGCTACCACAAGATCCGGGCGTGCGTTTACAAGACCGGTCACAAGCCCACGAAGTGCGGCCCGATGACCCGCTGGTACGTCGACTGACACCCCCGGTCAGCCCCGGACATCCGCAGGCAACAGCATGAGGACGAAACGATGAAGACACTCCTGGGTCGCACCACGGCCGCGACGGCGCTGGGTCTCGCCCTCACCGCAGGTGTGGGCGTCTCGGCGGCCGCACCGGCTATGGCGGCCGACACCTTCAACCAGCAGATCACCTGCAAGAAGGCCGACGTCCGCACCAAGCCGAACGGCAAAGGCAAGCACGTCATGTACGTGTACGAGAAGGGCAAGGACTACGGCCACATCACCAAGTCCTGGCTCGACAAGAACGACAACATCAGCTACTGGTACGGCACTTGGCACCACGGCAAGACCGCCAAGAAGGGCTGGGTAAAGCTGGCCTGCGCCGACCCGCGCGCCACCTGACCAACACCGAGGACTGAGAGCGAGTCACCGCCGGGCGGGCCCTACCAGGGTCCGCCCGGCGTCCGTTAGGAGGGGATCGAGCATGGCCGACGTCTGGGTGGCAACGAACCTGGTCGACGACGGCAAGAGGTACCGGCTGATCCGGGCGGACGACCTGCGGCACCTGCAACTCGTCGGCGACCGGCCGCGACTGATCGCAGAGGTCCCTGGGGGTCAGGAATCCGGATGGGTGCCCCTGGTCGACAGCCGTGAGCCGTACGCCAGATTCTCCGGGACCGTGGATGCCGGTACGCGGCCGCCGCTCCCGGAGCACTTCCACCTCGAACTCCTCATCGCGCTGGACGACGCCCGCCTCCGGGTGCGCGATGAGGGGCGCTCGCTGGTGGTGCGTGCCGTCACGCAAGGGGGCGGGTGGGTATGGCGGGCGGACTACTACGCCGTGCTCCTGGGGGCGGGGTCCGTGCTCGCCGAGGTCTCAGCGCCGCACGCTGCGGCTTCCTGACCCGCCGCCAGAACCGAGGGCCGCCGGACTGACCCGGCGACCCTCACCCGGGCTGTCGCTGAGAGCCTGGGCAATGCAAACGATCAACGGGGAGAGTGAGGGACATGCGTATGTGGACTCGTGCCGTGCCGGCCGCAATGGGCACCCTGGCGCTGGCTGTGGCACTGAGCGGCTGTGGCGGCTCGGCTTCGGGGAAGGACTCGGGCAGTACCGGGGCCAAGGCGTCGGGCGACAAGGCGGACACGAAGACGTCCTACCGTTTGGGTGAGGCCAGCCCGCCGCAGGAATCCACCATGCAGGTGTCGAGCGGCGCCACGTACACGGTCACGCCCACGAAGGTGCGGATGGGGACGCAGGCCGATATGAAGAACTCCGGCGTGCAGCTGGACAAGAGCGATGGCCCCCAGGTCCCCGTCTACGTGTCGGCCACCCTCACCCACAAGAGCGGCAAGGCCATGACCGTGGGCGACATGGACGACGACCTGGTCGTCGCGACGGATAAGGGGCAGCGCACCAAGGCCCTCATCGTCCTCATGGGACAGGCCAAGTGGCCGAGCTGCCCGGCGTCGGACACCGAGAAGCAGCTGAGCGGAGGGCAGTCGGAGAAGATCTGCAGTGTCTTTCTGGTCCCCGAGGGCCAGAAGGCCTCCGCGGTCGAACTGACCCAGGGCTACTACAACGACCCACTGAAGTGGCCGGTCAAGAACTGACCCCCGGTCGGCGCAACATCCGAACACGGAGCGGACCCCGGCAGAGATGCCCGTCGGGGTCCGCTCCGTGTTCGAGACCCACATCCGCTGCGCCGGAGGCAGCTCCTCGTTGCCGCCATACCCAGAGGCGTCCAGCGGGCGTCATGGACTTACGACCGATGCCCCGGACCGCTCGTGGAAGGATCATCCGTCCAGGACGACGGGGCGGACGGGTGCACCGTGTTCGAGGACGCCGGTCACCAGGTCGGCGAGACCGAGCGGGTAGATCGTTTCGTCCGTGGCGTTCAGTTCGGTGAGGGTCCACCAGCGGTGTTCGCGGATGTTATCGGAGTGCGACGCCCGGGCCGGGTCGATGGCGGCCGCGGAGATTCGAGCGAGGAAATACTTCTCCACCTGGCGGACTTCGCGCCCGCCGACCAGGTGCTCCTTGCTGCGCTCCGCGAGCTGGCCCCCGAGCTCGATCGCCTCCTCAAGGACACCGAGTTCCTCGCCCATCTCGCGGAGCACCGCTGCGGCGTGGTCTCCCTCGTCGGCGTCCTCCAAGGAGCCGCCGGGGGTCGCCCAGAAGCCGCCGCCCTCGTCGTAACGCAGCAGCAGGACGCGGGCCTGCTGGTCGGTGTCCAGAACGATGGCGCGGGCGGCCTCCCGCAAGGGTGGAGTGGGGGTCGTCATGGTGGCGAGTGTGGCAGCCACGGAGTGGTTGCGCGGGCTGCGTCGGGGCGCTCGGCGGCTGATCGGTTGTTCCCAATCCAGGAACCGCTGATCAGGTAGCACCGAGCCTCGGGTTGCATCCCGTCACCGGGCTCAGCTGGGCTTCGTCGGCAGCCCTACGTGGAAGCGAGGGTGCCCGGGTAGGGCGCTCCCTCCCCGTACGCCTGCATGTTCGCCACGATGCCAGCGATGCGGGCGGGCCCCCACGAGGCGACACCGGAGTTGACCGGTGCCGCGGTGGTGACGAAGTTGAGGATGAAGACGTCGCGCAGCAGCAGGTAAGGCTCCAGGAGCCGGGCGAAATCTGCTGGCAGGGGTCGAACCTGGGTGTAGCCGGCCAGGAAGTCGCGAGCGAACTTCTCGTATGTGCCTGGTTCCTTCCGCGCGATCCGGTGGACGGACGAGAGCACGGTGGCGATGTCGAGCAGGTAGTGGCCGGTACCGCAGTCATCGAAGTCGATGACGCCGATGCCGCCGCCGGGCAGCGCGATCATGTTCTCGCGGTGCAGGTCACCATGGATACGCCCGCGGTCCTCCGGCCCTCCCTCGTGGAGTGCCGGGGTGATCGACTCGGCGACTCTCCGGAGCACATCGGTGCCTTCGGCGCCCAGCTGTTCCCGGGCGGCTGGATCGGTGAGGGCGTGTCCCTTGAGGAGGATCGTCTCCGCGTCCCAGACTGGCCGGTCGAACTCCGGCAGCGGCACCGTCGCGGCGTGCTCGTGTAGGTAGGCGGTCGTGCTGCCCATCTGTTCTGCCACGCCGGGCTGGCGGTAGGGGGGCTCTGCTGTGCCGGGGAGCCAGTGCAATAGGGCGAGGGTGGACGGCTCGTCATGGCCGGGGACCTCGAGCGGGACCACGTAGTGGCCGCCGGTGGTGGTGACGGGCTCCGGGACGGCGACGGTGCGGGACGCGGCCAGGCTCTCCAGCCATCGCATCTCGCTGCGCTGCTGGTGGGCGGGGCGGCCGTCGCGGACGGACAGGCGGGCGACGTAGGACTCTTGGCCTGGCGGGGTGACGCGCCAGACGGCGTTGTCCTCGTACTGCTGGACCTCCATCCGCACGGCGGCCCCGTCGAGTCCGTAGTGCTGGGTCAGCGCGGCCCGGGTTTGTTCTTCGAGCCGGTCGAGTTGTGTGGCGTGGGGAAGTTGGGAGAACGACTTCACGGACTTCCTTGGTGGTCGGAGTGGGCGGGAGCGTAGCGAGGGCCGGCCGGGGGCTGGTCGGTCTGGCGCGGGAATGCACCGTTTCTGGTGACCGCTTGGCACGACCGTCGCGCGGAGGATCGATTGCGCTGGTGATCAGGAGTACGTGGTGTTCTGCTGCTGGGGTTCGGTGCTGGGGGAGGCGCAGGCGGCGGCGATGGTGAGGAAGCCGTCGCGGTAGCTGTCCCACTGATGCTTGCCCTGGGGGTCTGCGGCCGCGGGCGGGGATGTGGAGTGATTACGACGCTATCAGGAGGAGGCGGTCATTCCGGCCGGCTCATGCCCCCGGGTGCTTGGGGCCGCGTAGTGCGTCGGGGATCGGGAAGCGCTGGCGGTACAGGCGGTCCTGGGTGGCGTCGATGTCGTGAGTGGCGGGGTGGGCCAGTGGGGTGGGAACGGCGGTACAGGGGAGTACCGCTTCGCTGTCGCCGGTGTTGGTGGTGTGGGTGGCATCGGGCCCGAATCCGAGGTTGGAGACCAAGTTGACGGCGGGGACGATCGATTTCCCGGCTCGGTTGTAGGAGAGGTAGAGGACCGGGGGTAGGAAGGCCGCTGTTCACCGGTGGTGCCCTCTCCCAGCTCCGGTTTCGGAAGCCGGTTGGTGTGTGGGCGGGCCGGTGCGGGGTGCGGGTACGACGATGCCGAGGAACTCTCGGGCGTAGCACTCCCATGCGTCTTGCAGAGCGGTGGCGTCGGGCCGGTGGGGGCCGGGGTCGCGGAGCAGGGCGAGGATGTGCTGGGCGAACGCCTCGGTGTCGTCCACCGGCACGAGGGCGGCCGGAGAGGAGCCGGCGCCGTCGCGGTGGCCGGGGATATCGGTGAGCACCAGGGGCAGGCCGTGCTGGCGAGCTTCCAGGATGGAGATCGGCACGCCTTCGAAGCGCGACATCGACACGAAGGCCCGCGCACCGGCCAGGACGCTGTCCACGAGGTCCTTGTGCCATACGGCGCCGAGCCAGACGACGTGTTCGGTGATGCCGAGGCGGTCGGCGAGCAGGCGCAGGGGGATCGTCTGGTCTCCATCGCCGATGATGACGAGGCGGACGGGCTCGTGGGCGTGGTCGAGGACGTGGGCGAAGGCGCGCAGAAGGGCGTCGTGGCCCTTGTGGGGGTAGAGGCTCTGGACGGCGACGTAGTAGGGGTCGCGTGCCCAATCCCAGGGCGGGGGCGGAACGGTGGTGCGGGGCTCGGTGGCGTTGGTCAGTGTGGTGACCTTGCTGGCCGGGATGCCGACGTCGTCGAGGAGGAAGCGGGTGGAACGGCCGCCGACGGCGACGATGCTGTCCTCCGAGCGCGCCAGGATCCGGTCCAGGCGGTTCTTCGCCTTCGTGCGCAGGTGGGAGTAGTCGGAGTGGCAGAAGCGGACGACGGTGCGCGCTGTGCGCAGGGCTGGGCGGATGGAGGGGTACAGGCGGCCGTCGCCGAACTGGAGCAGGACCGTGGTGCCGCGGACCAGGCGGGCGAGGAAGGCGATGCGGGCCAGGCGGTCGCGGGGTGCGATCACGAGCCGGGCCGGTGAGGGGAGTTCGGCGACGAGCGCGTTGTCGCGGCCGGGGTCCAGGACGCAGATGGTGACCTGGTGTCCGGCGTCCAGCAGGATGCGGACGTGCGAGAGCAGAACGCGTTCGAGGCCGCCCACGGTGAAGTGACGCAGGATCATCACCACGCGGGTGGTGGAGGGCTGTGCAGAGGACATGACGGTCTCCCTGGTATCGGGCCGGGGGCCGGGACCCGGTGACAGGTCCCGGCCGGCGGAGGGGTCAGCTGGTGCGGTGCACCTTGTGCTGGGCGGCCTGGGCCAGGGGCCGGAGCTCCATCAGGTCGATGTCGACGTGCTTCGGGCGGGTGGCGCACCACACCACGCACTCGGCGATGTCCTCGGGGGTGAGCGGGTGTTCGACGCCCTGGTAGACGGCGGCGATCGCCTGCTCGTCGTCGTTGAACCGGGTGCGCATGAACTCGCCGCCGGCCTCGTCGCCGCGCATCATGCCTGGCGCGATCTCCGTGACACGCACGGGCTGGCCGTTCAGCTCCAGGCGCAGGGTCTGCACGAGTGCGGTCAGCCCGAACTTGCTGGCGGCGTAGGCGGCTCCGCGCTCGTAGCCGACGCGGCCGACCGTGGAGCCGATGAACTGGACGTCGCCGCGGTTGCGGATCAGGTGGGGCAGCAGGGCCTGGGTCATCTGGACGGTGCCGACGACGTTGGTCTCGTAGGTGCCGCGCCAGTCGGCGATGTCGCTGTCGGCGATGGTGGCGGCGTGGGTGGGGATACCGGCGTTGTTCACCAGCAGCGTCAGCGGGACGGGGTGCTCGGTGACGGTGCGCTCCAGCGCGGCCACCGAGTCGGCGTCGGTGACGTCGAGTTCGTGGGTCGTGATGCCGGTGGCCGCCGACGGCGTGGTGGTCAGCCGGCGGGAGGCGGCGATGACCGTGTATCCGGCCTTCTCCAGGGCCTCGGCGCTCGCCCGGCCGATACCGACGCTGGCGCCGGTGACGACGGCGAGACCTCGCGGGGAGGAGTTGCTGAGGGACGGTGTACTCACGGGTGTTTTCCCTTCATCGCAGGTGGGTGGAGCAGGCGTACGGATCAGGAGTCCAGGAGCCAGGCGTGGGCCGGGTCGGTGTGCAGGGCCAGGTGCGTGTCGGTGGTCCCGTGCGCGGCCCACAGGTAGTAGAGGTCGTGGCCGCCGGCGGCGGCGATGGTGTGGTAGCCGCTGGGGACGGCGGCCAGGGACGTGTCGGTGATCACCGTGGGGTGAGCGTCGCGGACGCTGTCGTCGTACGTGAGCAGGACGCCGAAGCCGGTGTCGGGGTGGACCCGGAAGGCGAACGCCTCTTGGAGCGCGGTCTCGTGGGGCGGGTTGCTGTGCTGGTGGCGGTGGGGCGGGTAGGTGGACCAGCGGCCGTCGAGGGCGAGGGTTTCGCCGAGCAGCAGGCCGGACGTGCGCGGCGGGGTCAGCAGGGTGGTGACGTGCCGTTCGAACGATCCGTGGCCGCGGACTTCCCGCTCGGGCGCGGTGATCTCGGTGACCTTTCCGGTTTCGGGCAGTCGCCCGGTGACCGGGGCGTGCACCTCGACTGCGTCTGCGCCGTCGGGGCCAGCCGTTGCGGTGATGGCCGTGCCGGGCGGCATGTACCAGCCCGTCGCCGGCGCGGTGAAGGGGTCGGCACGTTCGGCGACGTGGTTGCCGTCGGGCAGCGTGGTGGTGAGTCGTCCGCCGAGCAGGATCAGCGCACTCTCCTGCTCGGGGCGGGTGTCCAGTTCGAGGCGGGCGCCCGGGGCGAGGCGGTGGTGGGTCAGGTCCAGGCCGTTGGGGGTACGGACGGTGGCTGGGGTCATCGTGGCTCTCCGAGTGTGTGGGGCTGGGGTACGGGCAGGCGGCGGCCCTGGCGGCTGGAGTCGTACATGGCGGTGCCGGTGGCGACGGCGAGTGCCGCCTCGGCCGGGGTGGCGAACTGCGCGGGGGCGCCGGGTGGTTGCTGGAGTGCGTGGGTCAGGGCGGCGAGCATCCGGCGGTCCGCGCCCGCGTGGGTTCCGTCCTCCCGGGCCACCTGTCGGCGCGTGCCGCCTCCGGGGGCGGGGTGCAGGTGCACGGTGTGAGGTCCGGAGCGGGCGTCGTAGCGGACAGTGCAGACTCCTGCTGTGCCGGTGAGGGTGCACGTGTAGCCCTCGGTGGGGGCGTTGGGGGTCAGCGTGTAGCGGGCGGTGGCGCCGGAGGTGTACTCGATCCGGGCGTTCAGGCTGTCGTGGATGTCGGCGTCGGCCGGGATGGCGTCGGTGCCGGGGAGGTAGTGGCGGCGCTCGAGTTGGGCGGTGACCGCGGACGGCGGGGCGCCCAGCCACCAGGCCAGCAGGTCGAGGTGGTGGGAGGCTTTGGTGACTTCCAGGCCGCCGGAGGCGGCGCGTATGCGGTGCCAGCGGGTGTAGTAGCTGCGGGTGTGCGAGGGGCTGAGCGTGTAGCGGAAGTCCGCGCTGGTCACGGTGCCGATGCGTCCGTCGGCCAGGAGGGCGTGGACCTCGCGGTGGAGGTTGGTGAAGCGGAGGTTGTGGCCCACCAGCAGGCGTCCGGGAGAGGTCGCGTCGGCGTGCACGAGGGCGAAGGCGTCCTCGGCGGTGGTCGCCAGCGGCTTCTCCACCAGCGTCGTAATGCCCGCGGCGAGGGCTTGCGCCGCGTAGTCGCGGTGGGATGCGTCGGGGGTGGCGACGACCACCAGATCGGGCCGGTCGCCCACGAGGATGCGGTCCAGGTCCTGCGGGCGGGCGGGCGCTGCGTCCGGCAGTGCGGCGGCCACCTCGCGGGCGGCCCGGGCATCGGTGTCCACCACGGCCAGCGGCCTCACCGGCTGGTCCTGGTGGGGCGGCAGGCCGGACAGCCAGGGGCCGTAGACCTTCCGTGTCCGCGTACCGGCTCCGATCAGCACCACCCGCAGCTGCCCCGTCACCGGACACGCTCCGCGCCGGCGGAGCTGAGCAGGTGTCCGCCGAGGACGACCGCCCGCACGCTCAAGTCGGGACTGAACAGGACGACGTCGCCGTCCGCGCCAGGCAGCAGGCTGCCCTTGCGCGGGTACAGGCCCGCCGTACGTGCCGGGGTGGCGGTCGCCATCGTCAGCACGTCCTCGACCGGAGCGGCGGTCAGTTCCCGCATCCGGGCCACGCCAGCCGCGAGCGGGGTGACGCCGCCGCACAGGCTGGTGTGGTCGGTGGTGGCGGCGTAGCCGTCGTGGACGCGCCCGCGGCTCGCCCCCGTGCGGAAGGTGCTGCCGGGGGCGAGTCCCATCCCGGCGGTGGCGTCGGAGACCAGGCACAGCCGCTCGGGTCCCAGGCAGCGCAGGGCGATTGTCAGCAGGGCGGCGGGCAGGTGGTGGCCGTCCGCGATGACCTCGGCGCTCACCTCGCCGGAGGCGAGCGAGTACTCCAGCAGGCCGGGGACCCGGTGCAGGGCGGGGCGGGTCAGCGTGGACTGGCCGCTCCACAGGTGGGCGAGGTGGCTGAGACCGAGCCAGCGGGCCTCGGCCAGGTCCTCGCCGGTGGCGGCGCTGTGCCCGGCGGACACCCGTACTCCCCCGCCGACCAGATGGGTGATCAGTTCGTTGGCGCCCGGCAGTTCGGGAGCGAGGGTCACCATGTGCAGCGCTGGCGGCAGCGGTGTCAGCTCCGCCAGCAGTTGCCGGGGCGTCCGCAGGTGGGCGGGGTCGTGTGCGCCGCGCTGCTCGGGGGCCAGGCACGGGCCTTCGAGGTGGACCCCGGCGAGCGTCGGGGCGTGCCCGTGAGAGATCAGGGCGGCGGCGGTGGCCAGTGCGGCGGCCGTCCGTTCTTTGGACGTGCTTGCCAGGGTGGCGAGCACGGTGGTCGTGCCGGCGGACAGGTGCCTGTCGAGGACGGTCCGCCAGGCGGCGGGGTTGGGCTCGGTCAGGTCGTGGCCGGCGGCGCCGTGGACGTGGATGTCGACCAGGCCGGGGGTGACCAGCAGCCCGTCGGCGTCGACCGGTACCGGATCGTGGGGGCAGGCGCGGCTCACGACGCCCCTGCAGATCACCACATCCCCGCCGTCACCGCGCCCGGGCGCGGGATGGACCACCGTGCCGGAGTGCACGACCGCACAACCCGTGCCGCTCACGCGTGTCCTCCCACGGCGGCGGTGGCCGGGGTCGTGGTGCAGGCGCAGGCGGTGCCGCCAGGGCCGCCGGGTAGATGTCGGTCGTAGGCTCCGCCGTCCCAGAGGTAGCGGGTACCGTCCGGGGACAGCGGCTCGGTGAGGGCGACGGCCACCGCGCCGGTGAGCGCGCCGCCGAGTGCGTCCGGGAGGTCGACCTTCCGCAGCAGGCCCAGCTCGTCCAGGCGCCGGGCGTGGACCAGCTGTTCGCTTTCCCTGACCTGCCGGGGGATGGCAATCGCGTTGGCCCCGGTGGCCAGCACCTCCCCCAGCATGTTCGACCCCGCCGCGCCGACGAATACGTCGCAGGCCCGCATCCACGGCAGCAGGTCCGGCTCGTACGTCCGGATCTCCACGAAGGGGTCGTCCTCCCACAGCTGCGCCAGGGCACGCTGGTCCGCGGGTTCCAGGTAGGGGCCGGTGACCAGCAAGGCCCGGTCGAACATGGTGCGGCGCTCGCGCAGCGCGGTCGCCAGGGCCCGCCAGATGTCCCCGGCCCCCTGGCCGCCGCCCATCGCGGCGACGATCAGCCGCTCGTCGCCGCCGACACCGATCTGCGCACGGGCCTGGTCAGGGGGCAGGGTGTACGGCTCGGCGAGGTAACCGGTGTAGTGCAGACGGCCGGCGGCTTCCGGCGGGATGTCGTAGTAGTCGGCGAGGTCGAATACCTCGGGGTGGGTGTGGATGTTGAACTGGCAGTAGTGGTCCAAGAGCCACGGCCCGCGCCCGTGCATCCCGAAGTACTTCCGTGCCGTCTTCTCCTTGCTGAGGAGGATCCCGCGCAGGCTCAGGACCGCGTGCGTCGCGTAGCGGGCCTCCAGCGCGGGCACGAGTTCGTCGTCCGTGCCACGGGGGATGTGGTCGCTCATCAGCACCTCGGGCCGGTAGTGGCCGAGGAAAGCCGTGATGAGGTCCGTTCGGGCCTGGTGGAGGGTTTCGGCGTCCATGGCCAGGCGCGCGCGGAGGTTCCACCCGTCGGGGTCGTCGAAGTTGGCGAAGGAGGGGATCTTGATGACGTCCACCTCCGGCGGGAGGAGGTCCAGCCCGCGGTAGGCGCCGGTGATCCCCGCGATCGAGTACGGCTGCGGTGAGCGCAGCAGGTACTGGGCGACCTTCGCGGTGCGGGAGGTATGCCCGAGGGAACGGCCGTTGTGCCAGTACAGGGCGATGGTGCGGGCGCCGGTGTTCGTCATCGGCGGGCCTCCTCGGGCGTGGTGCGAGCGTCGGCCGCGCGGGCGGCGCGCTGTGCGGCGGCGGGGTCGGTGTGGCTGTCCAGGGACGTACGGAAGGCGTCCAGGCTCCAGCCGGGGGCGACCTGGATGCGGGACAGCGCGTACGGGTGGCGCAGGTCAGGGCAGTGGTGGTCGTCGGTGGCCAGCGCCAGCGGGTACAACTCGGCGACGGCCCGCTGTACGCGGGCGTCGTACGCGCCGTACGGATAGGCGAACGTTCGCGGCGGGCGGCCCAGGAGTTCGGTGAGGATTTCGTGGTCGCCGGCCGTCTGCCAGGCCAGCGCCCGATCGCTGAGCCCGGTCAGCTTGCGGTGGGTGTAGCTGTGGGCGGCGACGGCCCGACCGGACGCCGCCCACAGCTGGATCTGGTCGAGGTCCGCCATCTCCTGCACCGGATGCGGTACGTGGCGGGGCCGCTCGGCGCCGAGGTAGCCGCCGCACACCGCTAACAGCGCGGGCAGGCCGAGCCGTTCCAGCACAGGCAGCGCGGTGGTCGTGGTGTTGGCGTAGCCGTCGTCGAACGTAATTAGCACCGCGTTCGCCGGCAGGGGCACACCTCGGGCGAGCATCGCGTGCAGGTCGTCCTCGGTGACCACCGTGTACGGGCCGCCGGCCAGGAACTCCATCTGCTCCCGGAAGTGCCGGGGAGGCACGGCCATCGGGCCGGGCAGGTCCTGCACCAGGTGGTACATCAGGATGTTCACCGGCTGCCCCCGGCATCGGTGTACGAGCGGGTATCGGAGCGCGTCTGCCGGTGCCAGGCGACCGTGCGTTCCAGGCCCTCGCGCAGTGGAACCGCGCGCGTCCCGGGGAACAGTTCGAGCAGCCGGGCGGGGGCAGCCTGGGAGTGGGCCACGTCGCCGGGCCGGGGCGGGCCGTGCTCGACCCGCAGCCCGGTGCCGAGTATCTCGCCCAACAGGCCGGCCAGGTCCAGCAGCGACGTCCGGGTGCCCAGCGCCAGGTTGACCGGCCACTGCGAGACCACCCGGCCGGTGATCGCTGTCGTGATCACCTCGCACACCGTGTCCACGCACGTCAGATCGCGGGTCTGGGTGCCGTCACCGTGGACGGTGACGGGCTGGCCGGACAGGGCGGCGTCGATCCAGACCGGGACGACGGCCGCGTACGGGTGACCGGCCCGCTGCCGGGGGCCGTAGACGTTGAAGAACGTCAGCGGCAACACTGGCAGCCCGTAGCAGGCGTGGTAGGCGCCGAGGTACGCCTCCGTCGCCAGCTTCGATACCGCGTACGGGCTGAGCGGCATCGCCCGGCTGGTCTCGACCTTGGGCAGGACCGGCTGGGCGCCGTAGACCGATGACGAGGAGGCCGCTACCACCAGCGGCCCGTCGGCGCGGCGCGTGGCCTCCAGGACCTGCAGCGTGCCGGTCGCGTTCACGTGGTGGGTGGTTACGGGGTCGGCCACCGAGCGGGGTACGGAAGGCAGCGCGGCCAGATGCACCACCGCGTCCGCGCCGGCCATCGCCGCATCGAGGAGGCCCTCGTCGAGGACACTGCCCCGCCGGAAGTCGACGTCCGCCAGATCGCCGCCCAGCAGGCTCGTACTGCCGGTGGACAGGTCGTCCACGACGGTGATCCGGCCGATCGCCGGATGGCGCAGCAGCCACGAGATCAGATTCGACCCGATGAAGCCGGCGCCGCCGGTGACGATGACCCGCAGTCCGCCGGTCACAGTTGCTCCACGGTGGCGGCGGGCCGGTCCGCCAGCCGGCCCCGGCAGTCCAGCACGAAGGGGGAACGGGCGACTACGCGGTCGTAGTCGAAGACCTCGTGGTCGGTCAGCAACACCACGGCGTCCGCAGCGACCAGTTCGTCGTCGCTCGCGAAGACCAGTCGTATGCCGTCGAGCACCGCCGTGGCGGCGGCCGGGTCTACGAAGGGGTCTGCCGCGCTGACTCGCGCGCCGCGAGCCGCCAGCAGGTGGGCCACCTCAAGCGCTGGGGACTCGCGCAGGTCGCTGCTGCCGGGCTTGTAGGCCAGGCCCAGCAAGAGCACCCTCGCGCCCTCCAGCGGCTGGCCCCGAGTGGCGAGGTGTTCATCCACCCGGTTCACCACGTAGGCGGGGCGGGCAGCGTTGATCTGCTGGGCGAGGTCGATCAGGCGTGAGCCCTGGCCGCGTGCCTGAGCCGCCCACCACGACAGGTACACCGGGTCGATCGGCAGGCAGTGACCGCCGATGCCGGGGCCGGGGTTGAAGCGCATGAAGCCGAACGGTTTCGTCGCGGCGCCCTCCAGCGCCGCGCGGAGGTCCAGGCCGATGTCGCGGGCCACCTCGTCCAGCTCGTTGACCAGTGCAATGTTCACGGCCCTGAACGTGTTCTCCAACAGCTTCGCGAGTTCGGCCTCCTCGCACCGGCCCATCGGAACTACGCGCTCGACCAGGCCGCTGTAGAAGGCGGCTGTGCGTTCCAGCGACGCGTTGTCGATGCCGCTCACGATCTTCGGGGTCGTCGCGAGAGTCCACAGCCGGTTACCGGGGTCGATCCGTTCCGGGCTGAACCCCAGGGCGAACTGGCTGCCCATCCGTAACCCGGAGACCTCCTCCAGTACGGCGCCCAGCACGTCTCGGGTGGTGCCGGGGTAACTGGTGGACTCCAGTACCACCAGCGCCCCTTCCCGTAGGTAGCGGCCGACGGTCCGGCCGGCCGCGAGTACGTACGACAGGTCGGGGACGCCGTCACGTAGCGGTGTCGGCACCGCGATCACGGCCACGTCGAACCCCGCTGCATCGTCCGGTGATGCGGTGGGCAGGTACGTGCCGTCACGGAGTACCGGGCCCAGCTGCGCCGCGGTGACGTCTTCGACCGGCGAACTGCCGCACGCCAGAGACTCAGCCCGCTGCGCGCTGGTGTCGAAACCCACCACGCGGTGGCCCGTCTCAGCGGCGCGTACCGCCAGCGGCAGCCCCACGTAGCCCTGACCGACCACCAGGACGCGCAGGGAACTCAAGCCAGGGGGGCAACTGGCCTTCTGGGCAACGGCCCCGACCGCGTTCGCCGTGAGCGTCGCCGCGGGTAAGAACGCACTGACCATCTGGGTCTCCTCACGCTCGACAAGGGGATGTGCGTAGCCCGCCTGGGGCTTGCGCAGGTGGATTCGCCGCCGTCGGCCGCTGAATGCCTTGGTCACAGCCGGGGGACAGGACGAGGATGGGCTCAACTGTTCGACTTCGTCGACCAGTTGGTGGGGGTCCCGCAGGGGTCCCGCTTCCGCGAAGGAGTCACCAGTCCTGTGCGCTGAGTGATTGGATGGAGGCGTGGAAGAGACCGCCCGTCACCCGCTGGTTGTGGCGCGCCTCGCGCTCGGCATGACGATGGAGCAGTTCGTCTCCGGTATCCGTGCCGCTGCCGCCCGGCGTGGTCTGCGCTCTGGCACGGACGAGGCGCGGGTGCGGAAATGGCAACGCGGCGTCAAGCCCAATGAGGAATCCCAGATCTACATCGCCGAAGCGCTCGGCTGGCCCGCGGACATCGTCCGCGCCGACGACTGGCCGAACTGGGTGCCGCTGACCGCCGACGGTGTGGTCTCGCTTGGACCCCACAGCTCCGTGCCCGCCCTGAGAGAGGCCCTGCGAACAGCGATGGAACGCCGCACCTTCTTTACGATCTCCGGCGCCGCCCTGTCCGCGCTGGCTGCGGACTGGGCCGCTGGCCCTGTGAGCGCACTCGCCCAGGCCCGCGACGGCAAACCGATCGGCGAGGACTTCGTCGTCTTCTTGGAGAACACCACGCAGGAACTCGCCGGTCACGCCACCGAGCAGCGCCAGCACACCGCGGTGCTGCTGGATGCCCACCTGTCCACGGTGACCGAACTACTCGAACACGGCCGCTACACACCCGCCCTCGGGCTGCGTCTGCACACCCTGGCGGCCTCCCTCTCTCAAACCGTCGCCTGGCACCGCTTCGACCAGGGCCGCCACACTCACGCCAGTCAGAACTGGATCGCCGGCCTTCACAACGCCCACGCCGCAGGCGACCACGACATGGGCGCCGGCCTCCTGGGCGACCTTGCCTACCAAGCCGCCTGGCGTCGCGACCACACCACCGCAGCCAGCATCCTCCACCACGCCCTGACCCGCGCCCACAACCCCGCCGCACGCTGCCTGCTCCAGTTACGCCTCGCCCGCACCCTCGCCGCACGAGGCGACAGAAGCGAACGACGCAACGTGCTGCGCGCCCTTGCCGCGGCCGAACAGCACCTCAGCGACGCCGGCACCGACCGGCCCTCCTGGTGCGCCTGGGTGTCCGAGGCCGATGTTGCCGTGGACTCCGGCCAGGCCCTCCTCGACCTTGGCGACACCGGCCGCGCCCACCAGCTCATCACCGAAGGCGAACGCCTACTGCCCACAGCCCGGGACAAAACCCGAGGCGTGTTCCTCGCCTACCGCGCCGCGAGCTACCTCGACCTGCAGGAACCCGAGCCCGCCGCAGCCGCCGCCACCCAATCCCTGCTCCTGGCCCGCCGCATCGGCGCACCCCGCTGCGTCAGCCTCGTCGACGACCTACTCCCCCGCTTCCAGCCCTACACCCGCGCCCAGGGCGTTCCGGAACTCCTCCAGCTCGCTGCCGCATAGCGTGAAGCCGTTCAACCCGGCGTCACCTGGACTTCCCCGTTCACAGAGCGTGGGAGCCAAGGAGTCAGGAGTACTCCGGCGATGCGGAACGGGCCGAACGGATCGCTGATTTGCGTCCGGGCGCGACGCGCGAGGATGAGGCCGACGCCGTAGAGCGCACTGAGCAGGTATCCGGCGAAGGCGTCGATCAGCAGGACTCCCCAGCCGTACCAGCCCAGGGCGGATCCGAGCGCGGGGGCGAGTTTCACATCGCCGAAGCCGAAGTCCTTGCGGTCTCCAGGCCACACGGCCCGGCGGCTGCTGGTCGCCCACCCCGGACGGGTGAGCACCGTGCCCGACCTGGACACCGCGGTCACCCACGTCGAGCAGGCCACTGAGTCCTCGCCCCCTCACCAGGAGAACATCATGAGCGAGTTCGCAGACACCGCCCCCTACTACGCCGCCTACCGGCCCGGCATCCCCGAGGCTGCCGTCCGTCTGCTCAGCCAGACGGTCGCCGGCAAGCAGCATCCGATCCTCCTCGACCTCGGTTCGGGAACGGGTCAAGTGCCCGTTGCCCTGCACGAGGCCTTCGCCGAGATCGATGTCGTTGAACGAGACCCCGGCATGCTCGGGGAGGCC
This sequence comes from Streptomyces sp. NPDC048392, assembly GCF_043200575.1. Taxonomy (NCBI): domain Bacteria; kingdom Bacillati; phylum Actinomycetota; class Actinomycetes; order Kitasatosporales; family Streptomycetaceae; genus Streptomyces; species Streptomyces sp. NPDC048392. Next base: position 158,757 of record NZ_JBICYB010000014.1, on the reverse strand, counting down.
GACAAGGCCCTGGCCGGACTGACCGACACGACGGTTCGTCTGCACAATAAGCCGGCCGAGGAGTTCGTCCCGCCCCACGCAGAGTGGGCGGCCGACATGGTCACCGTCTGCCGCGCGCTCCACTGGATGGACCAGCCGGCCGTACTGTCGCTGCTCGCCGGTTGCACGGCCAAGGACGCGTCCGTCGTCGTCATGGGGGACGGCAGCCTCTGGACGGCCCGCTCGGCATGGACAGACGCCCTGCGGTCCCTGATCCAGGAGTACACCGGCAACAAACGCCGGGCGGGCAAGGACAAGACCTATGCGGCCCACGACCGCCCCTACCGGGAGATCCTCGCCGAGTCCGCCTTCGCAGACGTGGAGGAACACGCCATCCCCATCGAGCGGCCCTGGACCCCGCAGACGGTGATCGGCTACCTGTACTCGACGTCCTTCGCCTCCCGTCCGCTGTTCGGCGACCGACTGGAGGAGTTCGAGGAGCGGGCTCTCGCCCTGCTGACCGAACACGCTGAGGCGGACGTCCTGATCGAGAACGCGCGCTTCGACGTCCTGATCGCCCGCCGCCCCTGACTCCTCACGACGTCTACGGGCGCCCCACCGCGTCCCCGCCCGCCTCGTTTCCCTGCCTGGAGGTTCGCCATGCCGCTGCCTGGATCGCAGTGAACCTGAAACCCCGTCACCCCCTCCTGACCAGCTGATCAGCACCTCTCGCGCAGCGGGGGAACCTCAGCCCTGCACTACCTGCCCGGCGGCCATCGGCGCATTGCCCGCTACTTCGCCGAGGAAGGGACACGCGGGCAGGCAGCGCAGACCCTCACGACATCGCCCGCCAAGAGGGCACCGCGCTGACCGCCTGGCCCGACGACGTCATCGTGATGCGCCACCGAGAATGACCCGCGGTCGGCCCTCCGGCTGCGGTCCCTGCCGACGCACGGATTGCCTCACCCATAGCTCCACGTACCTCGGGCTGAGTCTTCGCCGTCCCGGCCGCTGGGCGGATGAGTCAGGCGAAGGCTGTGTAGGAGCCGACCGAGAGTCCCGAGAACGTCAGGAGCTGGCGCGGCTTGAGACAGGTGAACGCCGTATGCATCCCGATGCCGGCGGCGACGGCGTACGGCGTGACCGACGGGATGAGCAGCACGATGGGCAGTGCGATCTCGGCGGCGATGACGGTGACCGCGACCAGGTGCCACAGGCGGATATCCCGGGTGGTGAGGTTGCCCGTGTGCCGGTGCACGATCGTGGGGATGGCGTGCTGGCGACGGTAGGGGAGCTGATCCTTGAGCTGGGTGTAGGCGTGCATCCACTGGGCGAGGAAGAGGCCGGTGCGGAACTGGCGGGATCGGAGCTTCTGGAAGGCACTGTTCCAGTAGAGGTCGGTGGTGACGATCACCAGGAGCGCCTGGGCCCAGGTGTTGGCCGTACTGGGGTGGTGGTCGATGCGGAGGCCGTGGCCGAGGTCTCCGGCGACCAGGAGGCACGCGCCGGTCAGGAGCGTGAAGCGCACGGCGCTCGGGCTCTTGAGGTAGAGCAGTTCCATGGCGGCCCCGGCCAGGACCAGCAGGAGGGACAGCCTGGGTGCGAGCCCGGCGGCCAGGGTGCCAGCGGCGGCCGTACGGAGGATCAGCACGGGCCGGTAGACGCCGGCGAGGAGGTGGCCTCGCCGGGGGCCGAAGCGCCGTTTGGCGATGTTCAGGCTGAGGGATCCGGGGGCGAACGTCTTCCAGCCGCCCTGTCCGAAGGCGAGGGCGAACCGCGCGGCGAGGACGCTGCCGTAGACGATGCGGAAGAGCTGGAGCCGTCCGGGATCGGTCGGGCTGCGGAAGCCGGACGTGAGGGCGTCAAAGAACCACACGGCTGTCCCTCACCTCGATCGGCTGCTCGCCCTTGACGGACAGGACACGGCCGTCCCCGTCGATCCGGTCGTACCGGCCGGTGCTGATCAGGTGGTTGATGACCGTCTGGAGCTGGGGCGGGGGCAGCAGGAACGTCCCCGGGCTGAGGAAGGCGTACGGGTTGACGGGTTCGGTTCGGCCGTCCTTGGTGCCGGTGAGGGTGACGATCACGAAGGTGGCCCGGGAGAACAGGGGGTAGCGCATCCAGCGTCCGGGCCTGCGGGTGAATCCGGTGATCATCCACGCCACCAGGGCCAGGGTCACGGCGAGTTGGGCAGCGGTCGGTAAGGCTGGGGACATGGCTGAGGAACCTCCGACGGGAGGGAAAGGGGTGGTGGGGCGGCCGCTATTCGGGCTTGGGGGGCCGCTGCATCAGTTGGGCGACGGCCTCGGCGAGGTTGACTTTGCCGGTCAGCAGGGCGGTGACCACGGTCGTGATCGGCATGTCGATGCCGTGGGCGTGCGCGAGGTCGAGGATCGCCTCGGCGCTCTTGACGCCCTCGGTCGTCTGCTTCGTTGCGGCGGCGGCTTCGTCGACACTCAGGCCGCTGCCGAGGTATGTGCCGAACGTACGATTTCGGGAGAGCGGGGAGGAGCAGGTGGCCACCAGGTCGCCCATGCCGGACAGCCCGGAGAGGGTGACCGGCTGCGCGCCCATCGCGGTGGCCAGCCGGATGCTCTCCGCCAGACCCCGGGTCATGATCAGGGCTGTCGCGTTGTCTCCCAGGCCCATTCCGGCGGCGATGCCGACCGCGAGCGCGATGACGTTCTTGAGCGCGCCGCCCATCTCGCAGCCGATCACGTCGGTGGAGGTGTAGGGCCTGAAGTACGGGGTGTGGCAAGCCGCCTGGAAGGCCCGTGCGGTGTCCTCGTCGGGGCAGGCGATGGTGGCGGCCGCAGGCTGCCTTGCCATGATCTCCCGCGCCAGATTCGGCCCGGAGAGCACCGCGACCCGCTCGGCGCCCACGCCGGTCACCTCGCGGATGATCTCGCTGGCCCGCAGACCGCTGTGCGTCTCGATGCCCTTCATGAGCGAGACGATTACCGTCTCGGGCTCGATGTACGGCGTCCACGCCTTGAGGCATCGGCGCAGGGACTGCGCGGGGACGGACAGCACGAGATAGGCGGCTCCGTCCAGCGCGGCGGCCGGGTCGGTTGTGGCGGTGATCGTGGCGGGCAGTTCGACGTCCGGGAAGTAGTCCGGGTTGCGGTGGCCGGAGACGATCGCGTCGGCGATCTCGCCGCGGCGGGCGTGCAGGACGACGCGGGTGCCGGCGTCGGCGAGGATCACCGCTGCGGCGGTACCCCAGGACCCTGCGCTGAACACCGCCGCACGGGCGTGCTGGCTCACGGCTGGGTCCTCTCGTCATCCGGTACGCGGCCGCCGTCTGGGTGGCCGAGCCCGGTCATCGTATCGGCCGCAGCAGTTGCCGAGCGGCCTGCCGCGGGGCGGCGCAGGGTCAGCAGGACCGCGCGCCGTCCGGGCAGCAGGGGAAGCATGCGGGTCGCGGTGGCCAGCATGTTCTGTGCTTGGGCGGCGCCGAGCTCGCGCGTGAGGGCGGCTGCGTGACGGATCCACAGCCGGAACACTCTCTCCCACGTGGCAGGTTCGTCCGGGCGCTCGTCGACGTGCTCCAGGACGAGCCCGGCGACCCGGGCGTGGTGTTCGAAGTCCAGATCGGCGTTGCCCCGGACTGCCCGGGTGAGGGCGAGCCGTCCGCCGGGCGCCAGGACGCGGCCGAGTTCGCGCAGCGCGCGGGCCCGGTCGGTGGCGAAGGAGAGGGCGTCCACGCACACCACCCCGTGGGCGCAGCCGTCGAACAGGCCGGTGGCCTCCAGCTGGGCGACGCGGAATACGGCGCGGTCGGCAGGCACGAACCCGGTGGTGCGGGCGGTGGCCTGCTCGATGGCGGCCGCCGCCACGTCGATCCCCTCCAGGCGGACGGAAAGGGCTCGGGCCAGCCACAGTCCGATCCCGCCGGTGCCGCAGCCCGCGTCGACCAGGAGCTGGCCGGGCGTCAGCCGGAGCCGGGCGGCCAGCAACTCCAGCAGCGGCCAGTCGCACGAACTGTTCGCGGCGACCTCGTGCGGATAGGCGTCGCCCATCGCCTCGGCGTACAGACGGGCGACGAGCGGTGCGTCGGCCCGCGCGGTGTGCCAGGTCTCGAACGCGGCCGCCATCGCCGGCGCTCCGGGTGACGGAGCGCCGGGGGCAGCCGCGCGGGCGGGGTGGTGGGTCATCGGGGCATCGACCTTGTGATCCGGGAGCGGGTACCGGGGGCGACGACCTGTACGGCGTGGACGGGGCCTGCCGGGTCGGACAGGTCTAGGGCCAGGGGTTCGTGACGGGTGACGCGCTGAACTTGGCGTGCGATGTCGGCGACCTGGTCGGCGAAGCCGCCGCGGGCCGGGGCGAAGCGGGCCGTGGTCTGTGGCCAGTCGGCGAGTCCGGTGCGCTGTGCTGGACGGAAGACGGGGACGCGGTCAGCGGAGGCGGGCTCGCTCGGCAGGTCGTCGCGGGTCCCGGAGATCACCGTCAGCCTCGATTGCGCGGCCTCGGTCAGCGCCCGGGTCAGGGCGATGACGGGGCTGGTGTGGCAGCCGCCTCCGGCGAACACCATCGGCAGGTCCTCCGACCACACGTAGGCCAGGACGACCGGCAGCCCGTATGGTCCGTCCACCAGCGCGATCTCCAGCGCCATCTGCGCCGCCGCCAGGCAGCTGATGACCTCCCGGGCGTACGGATCATCGACGGTGTCGGCGGCGATCAGGGTCCGCCCGCGTCCGCCCGACTGCCCGTCGCGGTAGAGGACATCGCGCTCCACGACCTCGAACAAGCCGTGCAGCAGCGCCTCGTCGCGGGTGGTACCGCAGGCCAGGCCGGTGCTGGTGGCCCGCAGCAGATCCGGGCTCCACTCCGGCCGCTGCACTCGCCGGCGCATGACGTCGACAGGCACCAGCACCTTGTCTCCGCTCACCAGGCCTCTGCCCGCCGTCCAATCCCAGACCATCCGCTCCAGCACGCTCGCGTCGTACGGCACGGTCAGCGGCAGGGCGTCGAGGGGGCAGTGCGAGCCGATCTCCCGGGCGGGTCCGTGCGCGGCGACGGGCAGCGGCTGCTCGATGTGCCACAGCTCGATGGCCTCCATCGTCGCGGAGATCCTTGCGAGCAGGGCGGTGGCGCCCTTGCCCTGCGACGCGGACAGGGTGCGGGAGGCGGGGCGGATCGCCGTCCACACCGGCAGCCCGATGCAGTCGAGGCCGGTCAGGTCTGCGACCCGGGTGATCCCGTACTCATCCAGCCGTCCGGCCAGCAGCTCCCAAGTTTGCTCGGGGGCCCGGGCACGCACTGTGCCGGGCAGCTCCACCAGGTCGTCACCGCCCACTACCGATCGCCTCCTTGCTCTGCTCGAATCGCTTCTTTGACCTCAGCGAGGTATCCGGGCACGAGTCGCTTGACCGCCTCGATGGCGTACGCCGCGCTGATCAGGCCGCGGGCGGACGCCTGCGCATTGAGCGCCTTCGGCCGGCAGCCCCACACTTGGAGCAGGACCCGACGGGCGACGGCGTCGGAAACCGCCGCAGCCCCGGGCCGCTCACTGCGGTACGCGGCGAGCGCGTCGGTATACCGCGCGACGGCCAGGCGGTCGTCGTGGGTCTCTCCGGCCAGCAGCACGGTGACGGTCGCCGCGTCGTGCAGGTCGAGTGCCGGGTGGAAGACCCGGTGCGCGGGCAGCGAGCCGCCGGTGGCCTGCTCAAGCCGCTCGGGCAGCGGCAGGCCCGCGCCGCCGGGGGCTGGATGCCGGGAACGGTGGGCGAGGAAGTCAGCCCACCGCCCCCGGAAGTCTGGGTCGAACGCCTGCTGATAAACGACACGGGCAGCGGTGGACAGCTCCAGCCCGTCGACCCGGGACAGGGCGAAGTGGTTGGACCAGGCCCGGAAGTACGAGGAGTCCCAGGTCACCGGAGGGGGCGGGGCTCCGGTCGGGCCCAGGTCGCCGAGGGCGGCATGCACGGCGGTGAGGGCGTCCAGGCGCTTGAGGTCGCCGAAGTACGGGTCGCGTTCGCGCTGTTGGGCAAGCCAATCGGCGAACTCGGCCTCCGCTTGGCGCTGGCAGACGGCACGCACGGCCGCTGTGGTGCGCTGGGGGTAGTACACGGCACGCATCGCGGCCAGCAGCCACTCAGCCCGCGCCTCGTCCAGGACGCCGGCCGCCCGTGCGAGCTCCAGGGCGTGGCGCAGGTTCACCAGGGGCCAGGTCAGCGCCTCCCGGTTCCCGTCCGGGGCCTGGCCGACGGCCACCTCGTCGTCACCGCTGATCTCGCCCTGGGCGTAGGCGGTGTAGATGGCGCCGACCCCGAGCATCCCGAACGTGTCCAGTTCGGCGGCCCGCAGCGCGCCGATACTCGCCGCACCGATCACCCGAACGCCCCGGCCCATCGCGGCCAGAATCTCCTTGTGCTTGAGCGCCGGCGCCTGGTGATACACCCCGTCGATGATCACGACGGTGTCGCCGTCGCGGACAGCGGGGTCGAACAGGTCGCCATGCCGGATCGGTGGCCAGACCCGGACCTCGGGCGCCGACAGCACCGGCTCGGACCTCGGCAGCGTCGGCCCGACGAACACGTGGTGCACGACTCCTCCAGAGTCAAACGGGAGGGGTGTTCCTCCCCGGCCCTGTGGGACACGGGGAGGAACACCCTGGGGATGCTGCGGGTCAGGGAACGAACGGGTCGTCGTTCTCGACGTCCTCGGCGACGACCACGATCTCGGCGGCCTCCGAGGGCTCCTCCACCGCGGTGGTGGCAGCCGCCGCAGCGGCAGCAGACTTGGACATGGCTCCTCCTACAGAGCGGAGTTCAGCGGCCGCCCGGACCGGCGCGGCCTGTTGGCGTCCGCCAGTCAATCCGGGCCCGCCGAAGCCGGTAAGCCCCACCATGGGCCCCCCACCGGGGGGGTATCGTCAGGGCTGACGCTCCGTCACTCTGCGGTAGCCGAGGGGGACTTAATCGTGGTGGACGACTTACAGACGTCACCAGCCCAGGTGCCGCCCCATCTGCTGAACGATCCACAGTTCGTCCAAGCCGCCCGCGAGCACGACTTTCCGATGCTCTTCGCCCTGGCGCACAGCCACGGGGTGAGCTACTACCGGATCGGCGTCGCGTGCGGCATCAAGCCCGAGCGCGTCTCCCTGATCGCGCGGGGCAAGGCGGCCATAACCACGCTTGACACAATCGTTCGGGTTGCGGACGCACTTCGGATTCCGGGTGCACTTCTCGGGCTCGCTGCGCGACCCTGGGAGGACAGCACCCCCAAGCCCCATCTGGAGTCCGACGATGGAGACGACCCCATGAACCGCCGCCGGCTGCTGCGCGGCGCGCTCGCCGCGGGCCTCACCGGGGCGGCACTCGGCGCCCTGGCCGACACCCGCCAGTCCCTGGACCTGGCGCTCACCGCCGATTCCGAACCGGCCGACCTGTCGGACCTGGAGGCGGCGGCTGAGACGTACGGCTACGGCTACCACGGGCAGGCTCCCACTCAGGTGTTAGCCGACATCGTGGGCGACTTCGCCGAGCTCCGTCCTCTCCTGAGCACTCCTCAGCCGGTCGCCTCCCGCATCCGGGTGTGCCGGACCGCCGGACAGATGGCTGGCATGACGGCGATCGTGCTGCACGACCTCGGCGCCCGGCGCCACGCGCGGGCTTGGTTCGCCACTGCCGCAACAGCAGCCCAGGAGTCCGGCGACAAGCAGTTGCTCGCCTGGATCTGGGCGCGCGAGGCGATGGTCCCCCTCAACTACGGTGCTCCGCATGCTGCCGCCCAACTTGCCGAGCAGGCCCGGCGGGCCGCCGGAGACAGTCCGACCGCCGCGGCGACCCTCGCGGCCGCCGTCGCCGCCCGCGCCTATGCCCTCTCCCAGCAGAGGGAGCAGGCCCGTGACGCCCTCATCGCCGCCGACACGTTCATGGAGCGACTCGACGCCGGCGCACGGGCCGACACCTGGCTCACCCACGGCGAGCAGAAACACCATGTGCACCTGTCCCACGCGCTCACCGCGCTCGGCGAGACCGGCCGTGCCCGCGAGAGCCAGAACCGGGCGCTGGAACTGTCCGCGCCGACCAGCACGATGACCCGTTCCCTGCTCCAGATCGATGCGGCTGCCTGCGTCCGCCATGACGGCGACCCCGAGCAGGCGTGCCGTCGTACGGTCGCCGTGATGGCCGGCCTCCCGGACGCCTACCGCACCGGGCTCGTCCACCGCCGCGCGCTCGACCTGTACCGCTCGATCCCCGCGCACCACCACCGCGAGGACGCCGTACGCGAGCTGCGGGACGTGCTGGCGGCCTGATCCGGCTGAATCCGCAGCCGGACTACAAACTGCGCGTGAGCCTCCAGCCGACGATCCTTCAAGTCCCAGGTGTCGCGCAGCTTCTGACGGGACACAGGTGCTCTCCGACCGCCGTCGCCGGAGAGCCGTTCGACCCGGCGCCGGGGCTAGCCCTCGGGGGAAAGAGGCGTAGCCGCCGACGCCGGGAGCCTGTCGGGTCAGCGGAGACGTTCCGCTGGGCTATTCATGGGGTCTGGCTCGGTGCGCACCGAGCGCTGTCACGGCTCGGCCTTGAGGCACTGGTGCTTCACCATCAGTTCGAGCAGCTCGTTCAGCGTCCACGCCATCCGCCGTATGTGTCCGACGGCCTGGCCATGGTCGCCGGGCAGTTCCTCCGAACGGAGCTCACGCCCCCGTTCGACGAGGTCGGCCACCTCTCGATCCCGTTGGACGACCTTGGAGGCGACCGCGAGGTTCACCAGGCGCGTCAGGTGGCCGCGGAGTCGCTGGGCGTGCTCGGCGACCTCGTCCTTGCCGGGCATGTGGTCGTCCAGGACCGCAGCGACGTCGTCGAGCAGCAGTCCGTCGACGTAGGGCGCCCAGTTCTGGACCTTCTCAAGGAGTCTCTGCAGTCCCGTTGGGGTGCCGGGCAGCACCGCTGCCCGTACGGGATGGGTCCAGCCGGGGGCCGGGACGGGGCTGGTCATCGCGCCTCCTCGAGGGAAGGGAGCGTTGCCGCCGGCGCGGGGAGCGTGCCGGTCTGATCTGCGATGTCCCGTGGCGCGATGGCGGTGTGGCCGTAGCCGCGCAGCACGATCGCGCGGTTGTGGGCGTTGAGCTGGTACATCGTGTGGTGGGCCCATCCGACTGTGAGGCCGTTGATCTGGGCTTCGGTGAATCCGCGGTCGAAGGGCGGCTCCAGCGGGGTGTCGCCCGCCGCCTCGGCGCCACGGTCGACGTCCGCGTCGTCGGCGTCCGGGGCAGGGGCCACGCGGACCAGGGCATAGAAAGCGCCGGAGGGTGTGAGCCAGCGTCCCACGTCGGTGAGCAGGCGGGCGTGCTCCAGGTACGGAAGCGCGTAACGGCAGGTCACCAGGTCGAGGCTTCCCGGCGTGAGGCCGGGCGGGATCGGGTCGGCGTCGATGTCCCACCGCGCGTACGACAGTCCGTCCCGCACGCCTGCGGCGCCGGCCTGACGCAGAGCCTCGGTGGAGTAGTCGTAGCCGGTCACGCGTACGCTCCAGGCCGCCAGTTGCCGCGTCCACTTGCCGGTGCCGCAAGCCAGATCGACGGCGGTCATCCCGGGGCGCGGCTGGACCATCCGGTGGAAGCGTTCGGCTTCCTTGGCGGTGACCAGGGCCGGCCAGCCGTCGCTGTACCGGGCGTCCCAGTCGTCGGCGGTGAGCCGCTGCACAGTGGCGGTCACGGTGTGCCGGCCGGCTCGTCGACGACGCAGATGCGGTGCAGTCGGCCCGCGTCGAAGCGCCGGTCGATGACTTCCCCGTGCGGCACACCGAAGAAGTTCACGGCGGAGGGTTCGTCGGGGAAGGTCGGCAGCGCGTTCAGCGCGGCCTGGGGGGCGCGAGTGGGGAGTTGCTCTTCCTCCAGCTGCTCCGCTGCCTCGGGCATGGGTCTCAGCTTCCATAGGTGATGAGGATGGGGATGGGGATGATGAAGGCGGCGACGGCCATGGAGGTCAGCACCTGCGGGCACCACCGGTGCCAGCCGCCCGGCAGGCGGGTCATGTGCTCACCTGCACCGGTCGCAGGGTGGCCCGGACCGTCTTGCGGCGTCCGTCGGCGGCGAGGAACCACTCAAGGTGCGCGCCGAGTTGGCGGGCCTCGCGCAGGCCGCGGCCCTTCTCACCGCGCAGGGCCGCCGGTGCGTCCGGGAAGCCGGGAGAAGGATCGTCGACGTCGATGATCAGGCCTCCCCCGTCGGTGAAGGCGAGGTGGACGTGCATCTGGGCCGCTGCACCGTGGGCGGGCTGTGCGTGCACGACGGCGTTGAACGCGAGTCGCGCGAGCACCTCGACCGCAGAGCCGATGTCCCCCGGCCACTGCCTGAGGGCCAGGCGGCTGCGGGCCGCTCCGAGCAGCCGTCGCACGCTGACCGGGGCCAGGGCAAACGACTGGGACCACACGGGGGCGCTTGAACCTGATGCATTAAATTGTCAATCGGGTCGCCCGAACCCGGCGATCCGGGAGCCGCTGACCAGTACGGAGTGCTTGCATGGGCCAAGACGAGCCGCCGCAGCATGAGGTGGTCGCCAACGACCTGCGCCGCCGACTCGACAGCAACGAGTGGAGCGTTGGAGAGCGGCTCCCCTCCCGCGCCCAGCTCGCCGAGGAGTACGGCGTTGGCCCCAACGTCATGCAGAAGGCCCAGGAGCGCCTGATCGCTGAAGGCCGGCTGCAGGGCCGCATCGGATCCGGAACCTACGTCACCGAGCCCCGCGAACGACGCCGCATGATCCGCTCCCGGCACCGGGAGCGCCGCGGCGGCAGTCCGTTCCGCGCGGACATGGCCGAACTCGGCCGCACCGGCACCTGGGAGGCGCACTCCGAAGCCCGCACGCCCGCTCCGCACCCCATCGCCCAGCGACTGGGCATCGAGCCCGGCGCCCTGTGCGTCCGCACGAGTTACGAGTTCCTCGCCGACACCCAGCCCGCCCAGCTCTCCGTGTCCTGGGAACCGATGTCGATCACGGGTGACACCCCCATCGTGCTGCCCGAGTTGGGCCCGTTCGCCGGCATGGGCGTCGTCGAGCGGATGCGCTCCATCGGCATCGACATCGTCACGGCGCTGGAAGTCCCCCGCCCCGCCCGGGCCACCCAGGAGCACGCCAACCTGCTCGGCATCAGCCGCGGGGACCAGGTCCTCGTCATCGAGCGCACCTACTTCGACGGCGACGGCCGCGCGGTGGAGACCGCCGACATCACCATCCCGGACGCCCGCTGGGAAGTCGCCTACGAGTTCGCGGTCGACGCTCGGTAGCGCCGTACGGATCGCCACGCTCTCACCGGCCCCCGCCACGGGTAACGCCGTCCCGTGCCTTCCCCGGACGCGCAGTGCGCACCCGGCTCGGAACCCACAGCTCACCCACCACGGCGGCAGGTCCCGGCTCCCGCACGGGCCACCGCCGTGCCACGGCCTCCAGCGCCGCGTGCAACGAGGCCGCCGACGTCAGACCCTGCGATCGACTAATCAGCCAGTACGGCCCAGGCGGCGCCTCCTTGTCGTCCGGGGGTAACGCCACTTGTACCGAGGATCCGCAGGCGGTGGTGTGGGGCAGCCGCCAGCCGAGGGCGGCGCCCGGAGGCACGAGGAAGGACAAGGAGGGGGATGCCGGAAGCGGGTCCACGGTGACCGCCCCCGGGGCAGTGAGCTTTTCCAGCGCCTGGAGCGCGAGGAACCGGCAGACCGTGATGACGTCGACGTCCTCCTCGTCGACTGCAGGCGTGCCCTGCACGATCGCCCGAACCGTCCTGTCGCCGGCCATACGGCTTCCTCCTCCACCCGCGGTTCGCGTGAAGGTAGAGCCGGACAAGGAGAGTTGGGTGAACTGAGAGTTCGCAGAACCGTGAGTTCCCCCTCATGGAGGGGAGGAGGCGTGCTCAGGAGAACTGGAGGCGCCCGGCGAGAGCGTCGACCTTGCGGCGGAAGGTAGGGCGTACTCGCTGCTGCAGGTCTTGGACCATGTCCCGGGCCAGGGGGCTGCGGCAGAGGTCCTCGGGAGCGAGGTCTTCCAGGCTGAGCAGGTGCACCAGGACGGCGGCGTCGTCACGGCGCAGGTCGTAGCAGCGGGCCACCTCGAGTCCGAACGTGAACTGCCTCTCCAAGCTGGGCAATCGGCTGATGTCGACCTGGTCGGCCAGACGCAGCCCTTCGGTCGCCTCGCCGGCGAGCATCTCGATGCTCATCGCGTGCAGCTCCACGTTGGTGGGGCCGAACACCGTCCACTGGACGTTGCCCTCCCCCGCCTTCCGAGCAAGCGGGAGGGCCTGCTGCTCCAGGCGTCGGCGGGCTTCCCTCCAACTGCGGCGCCGGGCGTCGGAGACGACGGCGACGAGCTCAAGAGCTCCTTCGACAGCCTGGGAGGCGGGAGTTGACGGAACGGTGCGCAGTTGCTCGGCGGCCAGGAGCGCGACCTCCTTGGCTTCCTCCACCGTGTCCGGTGAGTTGTGGGACAGCAGGACGTGCCCCAGGTTCCAGGCTGCGGCGGCCCGACGTACGGGGTCGTCGGCCTCCTCGGCCGCGTGCTTGGCCCGGTCGGCGACCATAAGGGCCAGGTCCAGACGGCCGACCCGGCGGCAGTACGAGCGCAGCAGTCCGTACAGATCGGCGGCCACCCGCAGCACCTCGCGCCGCGCCTGGGAATCGCTGCCGTGACGGTGGCGTCGTACCGCGTCCTCCACGTCCCAGATCAGGGCTGGCAGGTGACTGGCCGCCTGAGTGAACCGGTCCTTCGAGGCCTGCCAGGAGTGCCATGCCCGCTCGACGCGTTCCCGCAGTTGCGCCGGATCAGCCAGTCCAGGCACCGGTGACCGGGTGTGGCCCAGTAGAGCCCGGGCGACCGCCGGGGCCACGCTGACGGGCACCACGGGTTCCTCGACCGGCTCCTCGGACAACAGCGCGGCCACGGGCACGCCCAGCACGGCAGCGATCCGGTCCAGGACGTCAACGGACGGGACCTTCGTTCCGTCCTCGATCATGTGCAGGTAGCGCGGGCTGATGCCGCACAGGCCGGCGACCGCGGCGACCGGCCGGTCACCCTTTTCTTGCCGGTAGCGGCGAATCGTGCGGCCCACGGGCAGGTGCGGTGGAGTCGACGTCATATCCCGTCGCCCCCTTCCCCGACCGCGCTCGTTCCGTCAGCGTAGAGGCTGAGACCGGGCCCGCGCCTACAGTCCGCCCACGTTCGAGTGACACGCTGTGCCCAGTGACGGCTGGGTAGTTGAGGAGGCTCTGAATGGCTGGGCTGGTCCTGTGGGACGTCGACCACACCCTGATCGACACGCGCGGTGTGGGCCGTGAGCTGTCGGCCGCCGCGTTCTTGAAGGCCACCGGGCAGCCCATGCGTCAGCAGGCACGGATCGACGGCATCACCGAGCCGGTGATCTTCCGTGAGACGGCGAAACTCCACGACCTGGCCACGGACCGTGCGGACTTCGAGCGGTTCGCTCGCGCCCTCACCGCCGCGCACCTGGACCGCGCCGCCGAGCTCCGGGAACGCGGCCATGCGCTGCCGGGCGCGGCCGCGGCCCTCGACGCGCTCGCCACTGCGGGCGTACGGCAGACCGTGGTCTCGGGGAACATCCGAGCCGTCGCCGAACTCAAGCTGCAGGTCTTCGGTCTCGACACCCCGATCTTGTGGGAGTTGGGCGCCTACGGGGAGGACCACGACGTGCGCGCCGCCCTCGTCCGGCTGTCCCTCCAACGCGCGCACACGACCGCGGACGCCGCCGTGCTGATCGGTGACACCCCGGCGGACATCGAGGGCGCCCACGCCAACGGGGTGCGCGTGATCGCCGTAGCCACCGGCCGAAGCGACGAAGCCGCGCTCCGCGACGCCGGCGCAGAGGTAGTCCTCCCCGATCTGCGGGATGCCGAACTGTTGGTCAAGCTCGTCCGCAACGGCGCCTGACCAAATGTGACGTCGCCTCGGTCAGACGACGGAGCCGAGCAGCACGCCGACGCAGGCTCCTGCGAGGAGAAAAGGTCCGAGCGGCTGGGCCGTCTTGCGGTCGGCACGGCGCGCGACGATGAGGCTGAGGCCGTACAGCGCGAAGAGCAGGAACCCCGCAAAGGTGCCGGCGATGACGATGCCCCACCCGTACCAGCCGGTCACGGCCCCGACGGTGAGGCCGAGTTTCACGTCGCCGAAGCCGAAGCTCGGTGGGTTGATCAAGAAAAGTACGAGATAGAAAGCGCTGAGCGCGAGGGAGCCGAGCAGCGCGGTCTTCCAGCTGCCGTCGGCACCGGTTAGCAGCGCCGCCACGCCCAGCCCGGTCAGCGTGATCACGGCGAGCGGCAGGGTGACGATGTCGGGCAGCCGCTCCACCGTGAAGTCCACGGTGGCGAGCAACAGGCCGATCGGGGCGAGCAGCAGCCAGACGACGAGTTCGGGGCGAGCGCCGGTGGCGGCCGCCAGGACAGCGCTGACCGTGGCCGTGAGGGCGGAGAGGAGTGGCGTGCTGGGACCGTACGAGTCGCCGTCACGGCAGCGGGCCCGCCCGATCCATCCGTTGCCGACACCGGCGAAGGAGTGTCCCGCAGGACAGGCTGTCCGCCGCGGCTCTTCGGGCGGCACGGAGAGCCGGTACGCAGCGCGCGGTATGAGCAGGCCCGTGCCAGCACCCCATAGGACCGCGGCCGCGGTGATCCAGAACGTCTCCACCGGACGAAGCCTAGGCTCAGCTCCGTCCGGTGTTCCGGACAGCCCGTACCGTAAGGAGCACGTGCATGCTGTTGAGGCCCGGAACGACCTGCTCTGATGCAATCGCGCTGCTGGACCGCCTGACCGACCAGGGGCTCACCGACCTCCAGAACGCCGCACCCCACCATTTCATCGCCCGCACCGCGGACGGCGTGACCGAGAACTGGGAGCAGGCCGCCAACAGGGTGGTGGGCCAGTACGACCGGTGGACGCTCCAGGCCGTGACCGATCTGCTGGAGGCCTTCGTCGACCGGTCGGTGGCCGCCCGGCTGCGGGGCGAGCGCTACAACGCGATCGTGCACGGCCAGTTCACACCGGACCGGTGGACGTTCCTACTCAACACCGAACTGCAGGAAGTGCGTACGTACTTCATGGAGCTGGCCAATGAACTGCGCCGGATGCAGGAGCGGTTCACCCGCCACGGGGTGCGGACGGTGGTGTTGGACACCAACGACCTGCTGCACTACATGCGCTTCGACAAGATTCCGTGGCAGCGGCTCTTCGGCCCCGGCACGTCCGTGATGATCCCACACGTTGTGATCGACGAGATCGACAAGAAGTCGTACGACACCCGCGACACCGGCGTCCGGAAACGGGCGCGCGCCGTCTTCGCGCTCCTGGAGCAGACTCTGGCCCAGATCGAGGCCGAAGGCCACGCGGTGGTGAACGAGGACACCGTCGTTGACGTCCTCCTGGACGAGCCCGGGCACGTGCGGCTGCCGAACAACGACGATGAGATCGTCGCGCGCGCCTGCTATCTACAGCAGGCCATCGCGCCGGCCCCGGTCACAGTGGTCACCGGGGACAACGGGATGCGGGCTCGCGCGCTGTCCTGGGGGCTGAAGGCCAAGGTTCTGGACGAGAAGTACAAGATCGAGCGGCTGAGCGCGGCGGAGAAGGCGGCCAACGAGCAGGCCATCACCTTCGAGGTGCCTGCCGACGGGGACGGATAACCCCGGGGCCGACCGGCGCGTCAACCGGTGGACCAGGCGCGCAGCTGTGCGGCGAGCTCCTGGACGCGGGCGCCCTTGTGCTTGGCGCGCATGACGAGTGCGAGGGCTTCCTCCGGCTCGTAGTCAAGCGTGACGCCGTTGGTGTTGAGGAATGTCTCGGCGACCAGCCAGGCGAAGAACTCGTTCTTCGCCTCCAACGGTTCGAACAGCGCTATGGACTCCATCAGGGCGGCGGCCTTGAGCCAGTCGCTCGCGTACACGTCGCGGTCCATGTAGTGGGCCTGGACCCGGGCGCAGGCGGCGTCCAGCACGCCCAGGTCGAGACAGGCCGGGTCGCCCGGGAGAGTCTGCGCGATCTGAAGGAGCTCTTGCGGGGTGAGGAACCGGGTCACGCGGCGTGACCGTGCCGCTGGGACTCGTGCAGTTCGCGGCTGCCCATGGGCGCGGGGTCAGGCCACGCGGCCGTACTGGTGTCGGCTTGGCGGGTGTCCTGGGTGGCGAAGATCTCGGCGAGCTGCGGGACGCGGTCGCGGGTCCGGCCGAGGGCCTTGAGGAACGGGTCGTCGGCAGCCTTGAGCGCCGCGTCGCGGACGAAGTCCTGGGGGGACTTGCCGACGATGTCGGCGGCCGCCGCGACGCGCGCGTACTCCTCCGGCTCGAAGGGCGGCACCGGGGATCCGTTCTGGTCCATACGAGCGACGGTACCAGCGGGTCCGGCTCCCGCCGAAGGCGTTCGGGCAAGAAGAGAGGGGCAGCGGCCGTTGGACGGCGGGTGCCCCTTCAAGTCTTCAGCGAACGTACCAGGTGATCGTCGACACCCCCGGCCCACTTACCTGGCGCGTCCAGAAATCGATCAACGCCCGGTCGGGGTCAGGGTTTCCAGGTGCGCAGGAAGGAGGCGATCCGGTCGACGGTGCAGCGGGGGTTGTTCAGCTCGTGGGCGAGCGCGGTGAGCTGTTCGCGGGTGGGGTTGACGGGAATGTTGCTGGCCTCGAGATACATGACGGCGACAGCGCAGGCGACGGTGAGGTTGGAGCGCTCCAGCCAGCGGCAGCGGCCCAGGGTGTGCACCAGGGCGGCGGCGCGGGAGAAGGTGCCGTCGTAGACGGGTGTGTCGAGGAGTTCGCCGCGGTGGCGGGCGACGGCGGCGATGGGTACGCCGTAGTCGTCGGCGGCCGGGTCTCGGTGCCCGGCCCGTTCTGCTACTTCGAGGATCCAGGATTCGTCGACGTGCAGGATCACGCGGCGGCGCCCGGCTGCTGCTGGGCGTATGGGGCGTCGAGCTGATGCTCCAGGTCGTCGAGGAACGTGCCGTGCTCATCGATGAGCCGCTGGGCGGCCGCGATGCCGGCGGCGCGGGCGCCGGTGGTGTCCTCGATGATGAGCCGCTCCACGTACTTGTTGAAGTCGAGCCGTCGGGAGCGTGCGGCAGCCTTGCCGGCCTCCAGTACGCCCTCGTCCAGCCGGACCTGCGTCTGCTTATTCGTAGCCACACCTGATGGTAGCAGGGTGGTAGCAGGCGCGAGCTGGGTACGAAATCGCCGTCGCCTGCCGGTGACGCGCTCGGAGTGGTCGCTTTCGAGTGAGCGCCCCGCAGAACGGCGTCTGGTGACGCCCGGGGTGGTTCTACGATGACGCCGATGGCTTCCTATGCGAAGGACCCGCGCTGCATGGCCATGGCCGAGGCCCTGGTCCCGTTGCTGCGCCGTTCCTGCCCCGAGGGGGCCGGCGGTTATGGCGGCTCCTACCAGGTGAACCTGGACGACGAGGAAGCCGTCGGGCTCGGCGGAGTCGAGCTGATCAGGGCCGCGATGCGCAGGGCGGCCCGGCAGCTCGACTGGCAGGTCGAATCGATCGGATGGATCGGCACTCGCTTCGGCACGATGATCGCCATTCGGGACAGGCGCGAGGTCCCCGAGGCGTATCGGACCGTGGTCGACGCGGCGAGGTACGAGCGGATGAGCGCCGCGGTGGCCAGGGTGTCGGCAGAGTCGGGCGAGGTTCCCGTCCAGCGCGGCTCGGCGGCCCTGATGACGCAGGAGTTCCGTGCAGCTGTCGCTGAGGCGAGCGCCTGATCAGACGGGTCCGCAGGCCTCGGCCGGCGGGTGGGGTACATGTACCGCATGAAGAGCGAGCGGGTGCGGTGGCCGGCCGTGGTGGACCGGGCGCGACAGATCGTGGAGGGATACGCGCCGCTGAAAGTCACGCTGAGGCAGGTGATGTACCGGCTCGTCTCCGAGGGAATCCTGCCGCACACAGCACCCATGTACCGCCGCCTGTCCGCACAACTGGCCCGGGCACGCCGCGAGGGCCGCTTCCCCGACCTCATCGACACCGTCCGAACCGTCCACGTACCGCCTGCCTGGCAGCACGTCGACGCGTTCGTTGAGCAGATGCCCGAATGGTTCCGCCTGGACCGCACCGAGGGCCAGGAGCACGCCCTGTACGTCGCTGCCGAGAAAGACACCCTGCGCCAGCAGCTGACCGAATGGCTCGACGAGGCCGGCATCCCCGTCCTGGTGGTCCGCGGCTTCGGATCCCAGTCCTACGCCGATGTCGTACGCGATCGCGTAGCCGCCGACCCAAGAGACGCGGTTCTCCTGGTAGTTGGTGATTTCGACTGCTCAGGCGAGGACATCGAGCGCGACTGGGTTCAGCGCACCGGCTGCTGGAGCCGCATTACCCGGGTCCTGCTCACCTACGACCAGGTCCTCGCGTACGCCCTGCCCGCGACTGAGGGCAAACAAGGCGATCCACGCTGGCCGGCCTTCGCCGATCGCTACGGCTTCGACCCGGCCGATCCCGTGCAGTGGGAGGTCGAGGCGCTGGAGCCAGAGGAACTGCAGCGCCTGGTCCTCGCCGCTGTCGAGCCGTACGTCGACCGCGAGGTGCTCGCCGAGCAGTTGTCCCGCGAGCAGCGGCAACGCCGGGCCTTGTCCGGCTTCCTCGGAGGATGGGGCACGGCGGGCGGAGGTTCGGCCTAGCTACGAGGCGTGAGTCAGCCTTTCCTGTTGGGGAGGACCGTGAGCACGTTCGCGTCGTACTCGATCCAGCTGTCGGGCCCGGTGGTGCGCCCGCGTCGGCGGACGACAAGGTCGAACGGATCCTCGGTTTCGGCGTCCGCGTCGATCCGGGAGACCTTCGCGTCGCGCACTGGTCGAGCGTGGCTACCGGGGCGAGCGGCTGAGACGGAGCAGGGTGCGGCAATGCATCTCGGATTCGACTCCGATCCCGAGGCTGGTGAACAAGGTTGCTTCCTGATCAGCGAGCGCCTGCACCGCGCGGCCGACATCTTCCTTGTCCGGGTAGATCGACAGGCTCACGGGGCCTGTCTCGGCGTGCGCGGCCAGGCCGGTGAAGAACTGCCGCTCATCCTCTGCGCTACTGGGGAAACGTACGGCCAGCTCAAACGGCTTGGGTGTCCGCCCCTTGAGCACGAGCAGCACATGGAGGTGGTCTGCTTCCACCTTCCAGTAGGCGTCGATCGCGGTGCCGGTGTCCTGGATGCCGGTGGTGGAGTCCAGCGATGCTTCCGTGTAGGCCTCGTCCAGGCCGGGTACGGCATCGCGGTCAACGGGCAGCATGAGCATGAGGCTTGGTCCCAGCCGTGTGAACAGCGGGAAGGCCTCGGCATCGATCGTCGTCAGGTCCAGGGACATGCCCCGATCTTACGAAGATCTCGGATCCATCTCTCCCACGGCTTCTCACTGAGCCCGGCTGCTCGCGGCGGGCCGTGTCAGGAGTGGTCAGCGAACTCTCTCGGTTGGCCATAGACCGAGTTGGCCGGTAGGGAGGGCCGGGGCGCTGGAGGCTGTCGGGAGTTGCTCGTCGACGGGTTCGGTGCCGTTGGCGCCGCTGAGGTCCTCGCACACCCTGAGGCTGAGGGCGACGGCGGCCGCGTCGATGCGGGCCCACTGCTCGTCGGTGAGGTCCGGCAGCAGTTCTCCAAGGTGATGCAGGGCGAACGCGACGACGGCCGGGGCCGTGGTGTGCAAGAGGTTCGTCAGTCCAGCCGCGTGCGCCTCGGCGTGAACCTCTCCCCCGCCGGACAGGCCGTGGGCCAAGTCGTACGCGTAGGTGGCCTGGTCGGCGATCGTGGTGTGCGCTAGGCGCCGCGCATCGGTCCGGGAGTTCTCGGTGAACAGCAGCTGCTCGATCGCGCTCCCGGTCACCGTGGTGCCGGTCGTGGTGGTGACGTCCTTCATGCCTGCTCAACTCCCGAGTGCTCAAGGACGGCACGCTGCGACGGGGCGTTCGCTGGCTGCCGGGTTGTTCCTGGTGGGCGGGGACGAATCCGGGCAACGGCCGGAGCCCCGCACAAGGCGGGGCTCCGGATGGGACGATGATCCAGTGTCCGGGGCTGTTAACGGCAGTCCCGGGCACGCTCTACTTCTGCTGCCCTGCGTCCACGGTGTCGCGGAGCTCGTTCACCGTCAGCCGGGGCACCCTGGCGCGGATGGCGATCTCGCTGTCCGTGCGGCCCCAGCCGATCGCGGCGGAAACCAGCTGCCGGCGCTCCTGGCGGGTCGACTCCAGCTCCTTCTCCACGGTGTCCATCGAGTCCGAGTTCTCCAACTCGGCGATGTCGGCACCGAGGATCGCCAGCCGGTCCCAGCCTCGGTCGCGAAGGTGGTCCCGGTGCGCGGAGGCGGCCTCCCGTACTCCCAGCAGGCGCCAGCCCTGTCGTGCAGCGTTCTCCTCCTCGCGGTCGGCCCAGCGGTCGAGTTCGGCGTCCGTGGAGGTGGACGTGATGTCACCGGCGGCCAGGCGGCCGTGCTCGTTGTCCCAGTCCGGGAACTCCTTGAGCGGGCGGGGGTCACCGGCCATGAGGACGCTTCGGTACCAGGCGCGTACGCCCAGGACGTCGTGGCCCTTGCCGCTGCCGTCGTGGTAGGCGACGCCGAATTCCTCGTTGACCTCCGGGTGCCAGTGCTCATTGGAACCGAGGTACCGGGTGATGTACTCGCAGTCCTCGGAGAGTTCACCCAGCGACCTGCGCAGCAAGTTCGGCCGGTACACCTGCGGGAAGAGGGCCACGATCGTGCCGTAGTCGACCAGGTGGGCGTCCGCCTCGGGGCCGGCGGCCTTCCGGTCCCGCCTGCACAGGCGCGTGATGTTGCGGCCGGCGTGGCCGGAGTCGGCAGACCAGTCGAGGTCACCGCCCGCGTCGAACAGGCCGTCCAGCAGGGCCTGCGCGGTCGGCGTCAGCTCCTGGAGCAGCGCGTTGGCGGCGTCGACGTCGAGGTACGGGAGTTCCTCCACGCCGGAGTCGATGGTCCAGGACAGCAGCTCGGGCACCGGCTCGAACCACTGGTGCGGTCCGACGCCGGAGAAGTACGTTCCGGGGTGCCACCGCTTGTACGTCTCGCGCGGTACGTCACTGATCGACTTCCAGGCCGGGTTCCACGGCTCCCAGTCCTCCGGGATCTCGTGGAAGCGCAGCTCACCGCTGCGGGTGTCCAGCAGCACCTGCTGGTAGTGACCCGGGCGCCGGCCGCCCGGCGGCTTCGCCGTGATCACTTCGGTCACCGGTACGGAACGAACTCGCGGTGCCGCGTAGCGAGCGACCGTGACCTCCGGAACCGTTAAGACCTCGTGCGTCATGTGCGTTGTCCTCCTTGAGAGATGGGGCGGTTGCGTACGGGAGCGGGTCAGTCGGCGCGGATCATGCCGCCGGCCTTCAGCTCCGTCTTGTGGCGGTCGATGAGGCGGCGTACACCGTCGTGGACACCGGCCATGGACGAGTCGCGGTACACCTCGGCGGAGTACTCGATCTTCCAGTCGCTGGAGTCGACCCCGGCCTCGGCGGCGGCCTCCTGGATGAGGGCGATGGTGACCGAGACTCCCTTGAGGTGCTCGTCGGCCAGGGCGGCCATGCGCTCGGCGTGGCTGTCCCAGTTCACCGCGGCTTCCCAGGCGGCGTCGTGCGCGCGGGACAGCTTCAGGAGCTGCGACTTCCACATGGTGTCCGGCGTGGTGTCGAAGGCCGCGAAGGTCTCCTCCATGGCGGTCTTGGCCGTCACGTAGGCGTTCCACAGCGGCGGCGCCTCTTTGGCGAGCGGGCGCAGCGCGGTCTTGAAGCGCGCGATCTGCCACTGCCGGCGGGCGTTGCGGTACTCGTCGGTCAGCTCCTGGGCAAGGTCGGGACCGAGGGTCGTGCGGTGGGTGGCGTAGATGTCGTCGCCGCTGGTCGGCTCCAGCTCCTCGCCGGTGAACGGCCGGAAGACGAACTTGCGGAAGACGCCTTCGCGGTCGGTCCGCAGGTAGTGCGGGTGATGCAGGCCGGCGAGCGGGTCGGTGGTCATGGTGGTCACCTGTGTGTCCTCCTGGCGAAAGTTGAGGATCGTCCGGACGGTCCCCTTGGCCAGGGCGCTCGCTTCGATGATCTCGGCCTGTGATGCGCCTGCCCTGGCGGCTGCGATGACCAGCGGGTCCCGGTCGTCCATGAAGCTGCGCCAGGTGCGCAACGCAGCGAGGGCCGCCTCTTTAGGGGAACGTGCTTCCATGGGACAAAAATGTACCGGGCTAAGAGGTTGTCTCACGTGGTGAGTTTCGCGAGCTTCTTGTAGCAGGTGAGGGCTGCGGCCAGGCCGAGGAAGGCGAGGAAGTGACTGCCAACCTCGCCCCTGGCTCCCAGCTCGTCCAGCACGGCCCGGTGCAGCCGACGCCACAAGCCGGCCTTGGTCCATGCGGCGAACCGGCGATGAGCCGTAGCGGGTGACGTGCCGAAACCGGGCGGCAGGTGCCGCCAGGCGCATCCGCTGGTCAGTACGTACACCACCGCCGTAAACACGGCCCGCTCGTCACACGGCGCCGTCCCTCCGCCCTGTGGGCGAGCAGTGAACGAAGGCAACAACGGAGCTGTCAGGGACCAGAGTTCGTCAGGAACCAACCGCTTCGACAGATCAGCACTCACGACCGACATCATGCCGCACGAGCATCACACCACGTGAGACAACCTCTAATTTTGACCCACGGAAGGGTTCGGGAGTCAACTGGCCGATTTACGCATGAACTTGGCGCATCGCTGTGCCATCGGCCGGGCTTTCGCCCGAGGACGGGCACAAGCACCAGCCCCTCGCGGGGGCGAAGAGGTGTGGGACGGACATCGTCTTGAGTGGCTTCTCGGCGCCCCACTGGCTGGTGACGGGGGTGGGGGCCGGTTGTTGAACCGGTGCCCGGGCACACAAGGAAGCTCCCGGACCTCGATGGTCCGGGAGCCTCGTACTGCAGGGCCGGTCAGGGGCGGGGGGGCTCTTCGGCCACCGTGAACAACCGCAGCTCACCACGGTGTTCAAGTGTGAGCTGACAGTTGCGGCACGTCGTGCCGGCAGCGGATCAGGTCAGCTCGGACAGCATGTAGGTCTTCCACACCCACTCGCTCGCGCCATCCTCGTCGCGCTCCGCGATGACGACCTGGTCCTCGCCGTCCTCGGCGGCCTTGCGGGCGCGGGCGATCTCCGCGAGCAGCTCCAGGTGGAAGTCGAACGGGAGCGGCTTCTCGTCCCGCGCCGACATTGCCAGCGTGAACGCCTCGTCGGCGCCGAGCTCGCTCGTCGTCACCTGGCGCTCGGTCGCGAGCAGGTTCCGGATGGTGTCGGCCCGCACCAGCCGCGACAACGCCTCGCGCTCACGGGTCTTCGGCCGTCTCCGGAGTATCCATACCTCTGCCACAAAGTCCCCTTCCTGGAACCGGTCACTGGTCAAAGCCGATGCGCCGTGGTCCTCGACACACTGCGGGCGATCTGCAGTCAGCCCAACGAGTCGAAACTCGCCCTGTATCTCGGCGACCGCGACGTCCCCGACCCGATGGGCAAGGACGACGCCGCGTTCAACGAGTGTGCCGTCCTCATTGAGGCAGGGACGGCTCTCCACGTCGGCCGGCCAGCCCAGTAAGCGGCTGGCCGGACGCTGCGGAAAGGATCTCGTCCACCAGCCTGTCGGCCGCGTCCGGACGGCCGTACGCGCGGGCCCGCTCCGCCATCGCCCACCGAAGCTGGGCATCGGCCAGGAGTGGGCCCAACGCGTTCCGCACCTGGTCTGCCGTCACCGCACCTTCGAGCGCGACCGCAGCCCCGGCCTCCTGCAGATGCCGCGCGTTGTGCGCCTGCTCGTTGCCCGCCGCCGACGCCAGCGGCACGAACACGGCCGGCTTGCCCAGCGCGGTCAGCTCCGCCAACGTCCCCGCACCGCTGCGGGAGATCACCACATCCGCGAGCGCCAGCACATCCGGCAGCTCTGGGCCGACGAACCCGGCCAGGTGGTAGCGGCCCGCGAGCTCGGCGGGCAGCCCGGCCGCCCGCGCCTGCAGGCTGTCGACGTGGGTCGGGCCACACTGGTGCACCACGTTCGCCTGCTGGAGCAGCCACGGCAGCACCTCGCCGATCAGCTCATTGATCTGCTGCGAGCCCTGCGCGCCGCCAGTAACGTACACGCTAGGCAACTGCCGGTCGAAGCCTCCCACTTGCAGTGCCTGAACGGCCCTGTCCGCGTCTCCGGACAGCACTTCGGGCCGCACCGGGTTCCCGGTCACCACGGTGAGCTGCCGCGCCGACTCCGACAGCAGCTCAAGCGTCGACTCCGAAGACACACAGATCCGAGTCGCCGACGCCGCCAACTTCCGGTTCGCCAGCCCCAGCCGGACCGTCTGCTCGTGCAGCACCAGGGGATGGCGGCCCATCCGCGCCGCTAGCCCGGCCGGGACCGCCACATAGCCGCCCGTCGCGAGGACCACATCCGGCCGGAAAGCCTCGATCGCCTTCCGGGCCTGCAGCACCCCAAGCGGTACCCGCGCCATATCCCGCACGTTCGCCGGCGACGCCAGCTTGAGGGGGTTCTTCGAACGCCGGATCTTGCCGGTCACCACACTGGTGAACGGGATGCCCTCGGCCGGCGCCACGCGCGCCTCCAGGCCGTCAGCCGTCCCGATCCACAGAGTCTCGAGCGCCCTGCCTTCGGTGGAGAGCCGAGCCTGCAGAGTACGCACGGCGGTCAGCGCGGGATACGTGTGGCCACCAGTCCCGCCGCCCGTGACGACAAGACGGAAAGGGGCGCTGTTCATCTGGAGCTGCTCCAAATCTGGCGGAGATCAGACGGGTCGTCACAGTAGCGGCTGCGGAGCATGCTCTCGCCCGCCGCGCATCAATCCGCGCCACGCGCCGACGTGCCGTGACATGTGAATGGACTTTGACCGGTAGCTGCCGGTTACAGACCCTGGTGGGTGGTTTCGGGGTGAGCACCGCCGTGTCTTGGAGGTGTTGGCCTACCCTGCGGTGCCATGGACATCGAGCTGACTGGCGATGAGCACCTGCGGGCACTGGCTGCGCTGGAGGCCACTGTCGGAAACGACGACAATGCCCTGGCGGTCCTGGCGAGCGCGCCTGGAGAGCGGCCGCTGCCGGCACTGCTGGCCGCCTACGGTCAGCACACGCTCCACCGCATCCTGATCGCCGCCTTCGGCACCGACGCCACCATGGACTACGACGAAACGGGCCGGCTGGTCGCGGAGATCAACAGTGATCCGACGGCCCGCATCGTCTTCGTCCTGACTGACGCCCTGCACAATCAGGCCGCGCTCGCCGGCGACGACCCCGCTGCCGCGAAGCTGATCGCCGGATCCATCCTCCTGGCGATCCACGCATTCACCGACGCCGACAATCAGGACGCCCTGACCGTGCTGCACGCTCTGCGCAACGAGGTCCTCCAGGCCGGCTGAGCGGCACCGGGCGAGGTCAGCGGCGCCGAACCTGGCATGGCTGCTGGTCAGCGATGGACGACGTCCCGGCCGATGTCACGGTGGGCCAGTTGCACGATCAGTCCCCGCTCGGTGAACGCCTTCGCCGCGTCGGTCAGCCCGTACGCGGCGGCCTCCTCGACGTCACCGGCAACGACGGCGTGCAGCGCCATGGCCGTGACCGCGGCACGATGACGTCCGCCGGCGCACTGGGTGACCACGGTGACCGGAGCCTTCGACGGTCCGGCCAGGTACGCCAGGATCTGCAGCGCGGTCGCCGCGAGGAGCTCGCGCACGCCCGGGGTGCCCATCACCGTGTCGCGCACCACCTGGTCGTGCGCGGTCAGCTCCCGCAGGTCCGCACTGATGTGCGGGTCCCGGAAGTGGAAGCGGAGGTCCACCGCGATCGTGGCGCGCGACAGGATGTCGGCGTACTCGGACTCCTTCGCGTCGTGCAGACGCCCCGTGGACACGATCGTCACGTCGGGGGCCGGCGGCTGGGCGATGACGCGGTCGCGCTCGTCGTCCCACGCCGTGCAGTGGGTGTCCTCGCGGCCGTCGGCCCACCGGATTGAGATCTCCCAAGGCCCCCAGCTGTCCGGCTGGTCATCGATCCTGAGAACCTCGTACTCCTGGCCCCAGTACGCGTTGTAGTACCGGCCGCCGACCTGCTGGGGCCCGATCTGACGGGCTATCCATTCGGCGTCCTCGCTGTCGGTGGCCGTCGTGTCGATGTGGCTGCTCACTTCGGTGTCCCCTTCCTCGTCGGTGTAGTTCTCGGCCCGGCGCCGCGGCCGGGCTGAGGTTCGTGGTGCGGGATGTGGTCAGTCGGTGCCGCCGGTGTAGGGCGGCGGGTTGGTGGCGCCGGCGAGGTCGGCGGCCTGGTCCCCGGTCAGCAGACCGTGGGCGTCGATTCCGGCGGCCACGGCTTCCACCTGGGGCCACAGCATCGACAGCATCAGGTCGGCCATCCGGCACGCCGTGGTCCACGACATGCCAGAGGGGGCGTCGTCCGGAAGGTCCCCGTCACGGGTGAGGACGTGGCCGCCGTTCTCGAACGAGGCGGCGGTGTACTCGAAGTCGTCGTGGTGCGCGCACGCGGCCTCGCTGTCCGCAGACCACAGGCCCTCGGACTTCAGGTAGCGGGCCTGCGCGCGCTCGCCGGCGGCGCACTGGGCGGCGAACCGCCAGAACGGGATCGGCGGCCCGTCGACCCCGGTGCGCCCGGTCAGCGACCACTCGACTCCCTCGGCGGGCACGTCGATGACGCCGGTCACCGTGATGTGCGCCCCGTACGCCGCGGCGACGACGGCGTGCCCGGCCTCGTGGAAGGCGGCCGCCCGGCGGACGATCTCGTACGGCAACTCCACCTTCAGCAGCGGCTTCTCGGTGCCGTCGTTGTAGGTGGTCCAGGCGTCAGCTTCGGTGGAGCAGAGGTCAGGTGCGGGTGTGAGCTGGTCCACGGAGCGTCCCTCATCGGTGTGTGACTCGCCGGTTTCCGGATCGGATGTGCGCACGGCCTGACGGCCGGGCCGAGCTCTCAGCCCGCGGCCGCGGGCTGGCGCACGGACGGGGGCCGGGTCTGGACGTGCCGGGAGCGCCTACCAGGGGGCGCTGTCGGGGTCGTAGTCGATGGCCTCGGCGACCTGGTCGAGGACGTTCGTACGGACGGCGTCTCGGACGCGGACTTCGTTCTCCCGCTCGGCCAGTGCTGCCCGGCGTGCTGTGCGGACGGCCTCGACGGCATCGTCGAGGTCTTGCGCAGTAGCCCCCAGCCGGGCGGCGCACCGGAGCCAGTTGTCGAGTCCGTACTGGATGTCGGCGGGACCGGACCAGCCCTCTTCGACCGTGCCGTGCCCGGTCATGCGCTGATGGGCGAGGGCGGCATCACCGTAGTGGTGCAGGACCGTTTCCTTCTCCCGTGCGCGCCATTCCGGGGCGACGCTGCCCTCAGCTTCGAGGTGTTCGGCGAGGGCAACCGCCACCAACCACGTCACCTTCAGGCGCCGTTGGAGGAGCGTGAGCCGAACATCCCGGCTGCAGCGGTCGGTCTCCGTGCGCGCCCGGTCGAGGAGCTCGGGGGTGACATCCACAGCAGGGTTGTCCCTTCGGTTCATCCGGTCTGTGCCGTACGGGAGTTGATGAACAGTCCCAGGAAGGGCCACAGCAGCGTGTCGCGGCCCCATTCCGGGTCGATGAGCGTGACCTGCCAGGCGCGGGTGACCTCGCGTACGGCCTGGCGGTCGCAGCCGGGGAAGGTCCGGCGTACCGCTCGCGGCGATATCCGGTCCCCCATCCCGGTCATGACACCGTGGCCCTCCCAGGTCGTCACGTCGACGGCGGCGCGTTCACCGTTCTCGTCGACACGGCGGCCGGGCCGGTACGCACGTACGACCAGCCCGGCCGCGGCGGCCTGCGCGGCCAGCATCTGGGCGAGCGCCGGGTCCGCGACGAACGCGGTGACGTACGCTCGCTGCCGCCAGGGCCGGCCGTGGAATGCGGCCAGTTCGCCGGGCTGGCTGGTCTCGGTGAGGATCCCGGCGAGGTTGAGGTCTGCGAGGACGTCGACCAGGGGCAGCGTCTCAGGGTCCGGTCCACCGACATGGCCGTTGGGAGTCCACAGCATCTCGCCCCTCAGCCACCGGGCCGTTAACGCCGCCAACTCCCCTATGCCCCGGGCCTGATACCAGGCCCGGGCCTCGGTACGCCGCCGCTGGCAGGCGTCCCGCCGCCCGGCGAGCCTGCCGCGCATCGTCTCTTTGACGCCGACGGCCCGCCCGTTCAGGGCGGCGGCCGTGCTCATGCCGCGGCCTGGACGGTGACGACGTCGATGGTCCTGGTCCCGGCGGGCAGCACCGGCTCCTGCTCCGCGTAGCCGCGCACCAGCACCGTGTCGCCGGCCTGGAGCGGGCGCCCGAGGACCTGGTCGGCCACGGCGCAGCGGTCGTCGCGGATCCGGGCGTGCGCCGTCTGCCCCGCCTCGTCCTGCAGCAGCAGGCGCACGTACCCGCCGGCCTGTCGGATCGAGGCGATCGACACGGTGGCCTCGACGCGTTCTCCCTCCGGCACCTGCGACAGCGGCTTCTGCGAGACGCCGAGGTAGGCGTGGTGCTCGACGGGCAGGTTCCCGACCATCGGCAGCGTACGGACGGGCACGATCTCGCCCGTCCTGTAGGCCTCGGCCAGGTGGTCGAGGTTCGACGGCCGGTATCCGTCGGGCAGGTAGAGCAGGGCGCAGGCCTGGTCGAGCCGGGCGTACAGGTCGTTGAGTTCGCCGTCCGCGGCCCACAAGGAGTGCCACTGCGCGGTGCTGAGCTCGTTGCCCGGGATGCTCCCCAGGAGCTTGCTGGTCTGCTTCACCTCCAGGTAGCGGCGGATCGTCTCCTCCACCTCGGTGCGGGGCAGGTAGCGGGTCGCGTTCTCCCGGGCGTGCTGCTCGTCGTACCACGGGGGCAGACGGTACGACGCGGGCTCGCTGCTTCCCGCCGGGGTGAGTACGGCCGGCTGGCCGGTCATGGTCGACGAGGTTCCGGTGCTCATCAGAGTGCCTCCGTGAAGGGGAAGGAATCGGAGCCCTTGCGCAGCGGGGCAGTTGGCGCCGGATCGCCCTCGGGAGGGGATCCGGCGTCTGCCCGCGTCGTCGCTCGAACTTCGGTGATCCGTGCTAGGAGCCGGAAGCGACGTCGTCGACGTCGAACTCTCCGGTGACTCCGGTCTCGCAGAACAGCGCGTCGTCGTGCCGTACCCCTGTCGGCCACAGCCCCACGCTCGGGCGCTCATCGATGACGACGCACCCGCCCTCGCTGAGGAAGTAGGTGAACCAGGCGAAGGGCCGCTCGCCGCGGTCCATGTCCGGGTCGACCACGCCCGGGATGGCGCTGTAGGGGTAGATGGCCATAGCGCCTGGGACGGTCTCGCCCTCCTGGTCGACGCCCGGGCCGAACGTCCCCATGGTCACGTCGATGCGCATGCAGGCGGTGCAGTAGCAGTGCGGACGGACGAGCTGTCCGCGGTGGCCCTGCACCGACCACAGGGGCCAGTGACTGGTCCGGGACAGCCAGCCGAGGCGCTTTTGCGCCCGCACCCTCTTTGCGCACGCCTGGCAGTTCTTGGGGATCCGGCCGTGGGCCTCGATCATCCGCTCGTACGCGGCCCGGGTGTCGGGCATCCAGAAGTCGGCGAGGTTGCTCCCGAGCCCGGAGCCCCAGTTGGGCTTGTCCTTGTGGGTCAGGGGCAGCATCGCCGGGGTGCCGGAGGCCTCCAGGGCGAGTGGCAGCAGCGCCGCGGTGTCGGCGTCGGACGGCCACAGTCCGCCGGGCAGGCTGGCCACGATCCGCGCCGCGGCCGAGGCCGCGTCCGGGCGGGTCAGGTACGGAAAGCGGCTCGCGCGGTGCCCGTCGGGCGTGGAGATGTTCCAGCACTGGACGCTGGTGCCTTCGTAGGCGGGGTGCTGGCTCCGCTCGTTCGGTGCGCCGTCCAGCGGGCGGGACCAGCCGGTGTGCACGACCAGGCCGCCCGGCTGGAGGTAGCCGATGCCCATCTCCACCTTCAGGTCGTCCGGGAACGCCGGGGCGAACTCGATCTCGCGCTCACCGGCGGCCAGGCCGATGCCGGCGCTCACACCGACTCCTCAACGGGCTGCGGCACCATCACGACCGGGCGGCCGTCGTGGTCGAAGACGACCAGCGGACGGAGTTCGCTGGCGGCGTCGAACACGGCCTGCCCGATGTCGTTGCCGCCGACGACGGCGTCCGGACTGTCGGTGACGTCCATGAAGTCAACCGGGCACTGAAGGGCGCCCCGGACGGCCTCGCGCGATTCGGCGAGCGCCGGGGGCCGCAGGCCCGCCATGGTGGCGGCCTGATCGAGGTCGGCGTCGGACGCGTCGTGGCCGACGCCCGAGCGGAGCGCCGCGCTGACGAGGGCGGCCTGGTAGCGGGCGGGGTTGCTGCGTTCACTGATCTTCACGGGCAGGTTCCTCCACATCCCATAAGTGGCTTGCCACTTTCTAAGGTAGCGCCGCACCTTGAAAGTGGCAAGCCACTTATGGAAAGGTTCTTTGTATGCCCCCTCAGCGACGCGACCGGCACAGAGACCCAGTCCTGAACGTCCGTCCCGATGCCACCCTCAAAGCGCAGGCCACGCAGGCGCTGAGCGCACGAAACCAAGAGATGCAGGGCTTCCTCGTGGCTTGCCTCAACGCACTGGTCGCCGACCCGGACGGCTTCCTGGAACAGCTCAGGGAGCACTGGCCTGCCGAAAAGCCACGCGGCCGACCGCGAAAGGCCACCTCTCCGTCGGCCGAAGGCGACGAGACAGACGATGCCCCCACGAACTGACCGGCTTTCTCCCCGGACAACGGCGCAGCACTGCCAGACCCCTGCGACAAGCTGGCCTCGTGGCGCTTCTGCGACATGCCGTTCGAGACCGGGCTGAACATCGCCCGGATGGTCTTCGAGCTGAACTCCGACTGGCGAACCCGCACCGGAGTGACGCCAGGTCCAGCCGACTCCGTGCCTTCGCCCTGAGTTGAGCCAACCGGGTGACGCCGGATCCGTCGATCGGGTGACGGCACCCGGTGGTAGCGCCGCAGACACTCTCAGACCGTGGCCGGCCGTGGCGAAAGGCGCCCTGTACGCGGCCCACTCCGGCCCGAGAAGATGACCTGATGATCGAACTCCCGCCCGTGCCCGGCCGTATCGCCGGCCTCCCCCGTGATCCCCGCGGCTACCCCGTCCCCGCAGAAAACCTCTGGCAGCAAGGCAAACCCCAGCTGGCCGTGCAGGACTTCCGGCGGTGCGGCGCGCTGTACGCCCACGGGGCCTGCGCGGTCTGCGGACTGCCCCTCACTCCTGGGGAGACCCTCTACCGGCTGTTCTCCCACGACGAGGCCGAGCAGACCGTGAAGCAGGATGCCTGCAAGCGCGCGGACGGGCCCGGACACCGCGACTGCATGATCTTCTCCGGTGCCACCTGTCCCTTCTTCGCGACCGCCGGAGCCCGGCGCACCTACGAGTCTCGCGAAACCGCCAAGGGCACGCCCCGTGGCGCCACGGCGGCCCTGCTCGGCTTCGCCGCCGTGCAGATCGCGATGACCCAGGAACCGCCGCACGCGGTGTGGTTCCACTACGGCGGCGTCGAGGAGCACATCACCTTCACCACCGGAGACGAGATGGCCGCCCTGCTGACCGCGAGCGAGGCGCCGCGGGGACCCGGCGCCATCCGCAAGTACTGGAAGACCGAGCCCGAGGTGAAGCGGGCGTGGGCGCAGACGCTGAAACTGGCCGCCCGGCACGGCACCGCGATGCCCGGCTGAGATCACTCCTCGCCGTTCACTCCGGCCGCCGGTCCGGGCGCGGCAGCGCCCATCGCAGAAGGCGGCGGCGAGCGAAGAGCGGTCCGAGGCGCTCCGGCCACGGGCCTGCTCCCCACAGCTCGGTGAGACGTCCAGTCCAGTAGTTCTCGACGGTTTTGCGGGCGTGTTCCTGTGCGTCCGTGGCGTCGTCGAGCTGCTGGCCGGGGAGGTGGCGGCCGTAGACCGGCACGCGTGCAACCCCGGCCGCTCGCATCGCGCACAGGCGGTGCTGGCCGTTGGTGAGCGAGGTGTCCCCCTCGTCCCACCAGATGTGGTCGCCGACCATGGCCTGGGCCCATTCGCGGTCATGAGGACTGAGGTGCTCCATGTCGTAGAGCTCGCCAGCCCGGTCGGATTCTTCGTCCTCGTTCACCTCGGCGAACGCCAGCGCGGCCTCGGCGATGGCCTTCCAGTCCCCCTGGTGGTAGGGGCAGGCGGCGAACTCCTCCTCGGTGAGTCCGGCAAACAGCTCGGCGTGGGCCGTCTGGGCCTCGCGGCGTCCTCCGGGATAGGTACGCGCGAGGCGCTTGCCGCGCTCGGCGTACTCGCACATGAAAAGGCCGTGCGGCCAGGGCAGCGCGGCGGCCGGCACCGGGCGCACGGCCGTGACACCTTCGAGGTGGAGGGTCCGGCTCTCGGAGGTGGAGAAGACGGTGGGATACAGGTCGGCTTCGTCGTCGGGTGCGGCCGGCCGGCAGACGGTGTCCTTGGCGTGCTGAACGTCGGGGTCGGGGTCGACAACGCCGGTCAGCTCGAGGTGGGGTCCGTCGTGCCAGATCTCTTCCTTGTCGCAGCTGACGCGTTCGACGTTGGGCTCGACGAGGACCCGGACATCCTTCTCCGGCAGAACGAGCATGCCGCTCAGTCCATGGACGGTGACCAGGGTGATGGCGCCGTTCGCCCACGCGGGATCGGCGAGCAGCCCGGCGATCGCCTCGCCGGAGAGATGGCCGATCCACTCGACACGCTGGTAGCCCTCGTCGATCCCCATGTCGCGCTCCGGGAACCGCACGTGCGTCTGCAGGTAGTCCCCGATCTGCAGGGC
Organism: Streptomyces sp. NPDC048392; assembly: GCF_043200575.1. Taxonomy (NCBI): domain Bacteria; kingdom Bacillati; phylum Actinomycetota; class Actinomycetes; order Kitasatosporales; family Streptomycetaceae; genus Streptomyces; species Streptomyces sp. NPDC048392. The sequence continues at coordinate 126,008 of NZ_JBICYB010000014.1, read as the reverse complement.
GCTGGCCGGCTTGGTGAAGGAGGCCGCCCGGCGGGTCGGCGGCACACCGGCCTTCTTGGGAGCGACGCCGACCGGGCCGGCAAGGTCGCCACGGCTCCAGTGAACTTCGTGCGGGACCTGCCCGCCGACGAACACCGGCTTGCTGGTCGGCCAGCTCGGGTGTGCGGCGTCCCAGACGAGGCGCTCGGGGTCCACCTCGGTGAGCACCTGGTGGTCGCCCGGCCGAAGCAGCACCGGTCCGGGAACCCCTTGGCAGTACACGGCAACGAGAGTGTCCGCCATGTTGGTGTACACGTCCGTGGAATCAGGGTCGAGGAACGAGGGGGCGTCGATGTGCTCCAGCCACTCGATGCGCGCGTACCCCTCCCCCGGCCGACGAGGCTCGGGCGTCACCCGGTAACTGGCCACCGGAAGGTAGTCGCCCACCTGCAGGGCCTCGTCAAGGCATGGCCTTGTCACGTCCGCGTCCCCTCCTTTGCTCCCGGCCGCCGTTGGCGCGGCCCTACTCGATCGCAGACTCCCCTCCTGCAGGCCCGGGCAAGAGTCCGGCCGGGGCAAGAGGGCCGTGCGCCTACGGTGATCATCCCCGTGCAGCTCAGAAGTACATGGCCAAAGACAGTGACCTATCGCCCCTCCAGATCGGCGGCAGCACGTTCGGCGGCCTCCTCCCACGACAGCCGTCGCGGCCCCCGCCTGCGGCGAGCCTCCCGTCGACGCTCAAGGAATCGGGCCAGCCAGCCACCACGCACACCAGAATTCTGCTGATCACTCACAGGGCAAGATCATCCCATGGGTGCTCGGCAGGCGTGTCTCAGCCCGTGGCGATCTCCGGCGTCAAACCGTCTTCCGTGACCGCGGAGCGGCATCAGCTTCGCGGCGCCTGCGGCACCGGCACCGCAGGCAGTTCGCGTTGTGGGCCGATGTCTACTCCTGACCACTCTATGGGTGAGTACTGCTGAGCGCTCTGAGGTAGAGTGATCATTGGACGTGGCGCGCCGTTTAGAGGAGATCCGTGTTGCCCACCGTGAGCCTGCACTTCGACTCGTCCCTGATCGCCCGCCTGGCCGCCGCCGGGCCGGACGAGACGGTCCATATCACCTTGTCTGTCGACATCGGACCCGGCAGCGCCCCGGATGGTGCTTCTGGTCCAGGACGCACGGTCGTTCCGCAGGGCCCGCTGGCTGAGTTGCTGCTGAAGGGGCTGCTGGAGGCCGGGGACACCCTGTCGTTCCAGCAGCGGCGGGCGGGCCGGGAGGCGGTGGCGACGGTGACCGCAGACGGGCGGCTGATCGTCGAAGGCCAAGCGGTGCCGTACGCCTCGCCGTCGAAGGCGGCCTCCGCCGTCACCGGCACATCGTCGAACGGGTGGGTGCTGTGGCGGACCGCCGACGGCCGCACCCTCGATGCGCTGCGCCAGCAGCTGCAGCAGGACTAGCCACCACATCCGGCCTTGGCCTGGAGCTGGGTTCTCGACCGCACCGCTTGCACAGTTCGTTCGTGGAGGAGCACGTGAGCACGCCGAACCGTCCCCGTCCCGCCTTGCCACTGTCGCAGCCGCCAATTGCGGGCCCGGCTGCATCTCCTGCAGCAGCTCCGGCCATTGACTGGGCCGAGGAGGTCCTGACGGGCACCGTGCTGCCCAACGTCCTGGCAGGTGCGGTTCCTCAGCCTCAGCCGGTGGTGGTGTACGTCTTGGGGCAGGCCGGGAGCGGCAAAAGCACGGTCATCGACGTCGTGCACGCCGCGCTGGCGGCCCGCGGCGGCGCGGTGCGGGTGGACCGCGACACCTTCAAGGCCCTGCACCCCCACTACAACCGGTACGTCAGTGAGGACGTGCGCACCGCCGGGGTGCGAGTCCGGCCGGAGACGTACCGGTGGCTGGCCGCCGTACAGGCCCGGGTGCGCGAGTGCCGCTACGACGCGGTGGTGGAGGAACCGCTGGCCCGTCCAGACGACTTCCTCGCCGGTTTGATCGCGGACCGGCAGGCGGGCTTCTGGGTGGAGATCGTGGTCCTGGCCGTGCCCTTGGCGGTCAGCCAGCTCAGCACCCTCGAGCGGGACCTGCGCCTGGCCCAGGAAGGCCTGGCCCCCCGCTACGTCTCCTGGGACAACCACGACACGTGCGCCGACGCACTGATCCCGACCCTCGGCGCGGTAGAGGCCTCGCACCTGGCGAACCGGGTGTTCGTCATCCGGCGCGCCGCCGAGACGGCGCTGGAGGTCGTCTACGACAACGAACTCGGCCCGGCCGGGCACTGGCTCCGCCCGGCGAACGCGCCCGGCGCGGTACGCGCCGAGCAGCACCGGCCGTGGGACGCCAGGGAGACCGGACGGATCCGTCGTCAGCTCACAGCCGCCGATCAGCGCCTGGCCGATCCTGCGCTGCCGGAGGACTGGACGCTCGCGGTGCGCCGCAACTCCGAGCGCGCCGCCGCCCTGGCCGAGCCGGTCCGACGCATCGCCCAGCCCCTCAGGGAGGCGCCCGGAGTGGACTACCACCGGCTCTCCGCAGAGGAACACCAGTGGATTTACGACGAGTTGATCCTGCCGTCCCTCGGGCCCATCACCCCGCAGGAACAGCCGGTCGTCGTCTATGTCATGGGACAACCGGGCGCCGGGAAGACGCGGGCTGCTCAGATGATCCTGCGCAGCCTGCGCAATCCGGTCCACATCACGGGCGAGATCTTCAAAACCGCGCACCCTGACTACCTGCAGCTGCTGCGTGAGGAACCGCGCACCGCCTCCTCACGAATCCGCGCCGACTACCGGGCCTGGCAGGCCCGGGCCGAGGCTCATGTGCGCCAGCAGCGCGGAGACATGGTCATCGAGATCACCCCGGACAGTGCCGCCAAGTTCGTCGCTGGCGCGGCCGTGCACCGGCAGGCCGGCTACTGGGTGGGTCTTGCGGTCCTGGCAGTCCGCGAGGCTGATTCCCGCCAGGGCACGGCCACCCGCTACGCCCGGGCGAGCCAGCAGGACCTGCCCGCGAGGTTCACTACCTCCGCCGGGCACGTCACCCGCTTCGCTGTCCTGCCCGAGGCAGTGGCACTGGCCGAGCAGATGGCCGTGGTCGACGACGTACTGGTGATGCGACGCGACACCCACCCCCTCTACCGCAACCATCAGACCGATCAGGGGCGTTGGTCCCGGCGGCCCGCCGCCGACCTTGCCCTGATCGCGGAGCATTACCGCCCCTACACCACCGAGGAAGCCGCCCGGTTCTGGGCCAACCAGCGCTGGCTGCATGCAGCGATGCCGCAGTACCGCGATGACCTCATCGCGATCGCCGGGCTCGCATGCCCGCTGATGCCCGCCCAGCGGCCGCGCCAGCTCGGCATGCCCGCCCCCGCAGCCGCGTTACCCCTGCCCGCCTAGACCTGCCGCCGCGCCCCGGAACCCGCACCGGACACCGGGGTGCGCGGCACGGCGATCGCCGGGGCCTACGACTCGTCTTGCCGCTCGGCGGCTTCCAGCTCGCTCAGACGCTCGGTGTATCCGGCGGCGATACGTGCGATCTCCTCGCGCCCGGCGTCCCTCAGCCGGTGCTGGTCCTCCACGCACTTCCGACGCTGCGCCATGAGTTCGTCCAGACGCTCCTGCTCGCCGGCACGCCGCGCGAGGATGACCTGCCGGCTGTACCAGGCGATGACGGTCCCCACGATGTCGAAGGCCTCCTCATACCCGACGTCATCGCCGTCCGAGTCTGGGGCTGGTCCCGACAATGGTGAACGGGGTGGCGGGTCCGGCGAGGACGGTGAGGACGATGCGGGGTCATGCACGGAGAACCACCTCGGGGCCTTGGGAGCCGGACGGAGAAAAGATCATTGTCGGGCGTGGGCTGGAACCAGTCCACCACCGACTCCTCTCGGCCTGCATCCCCCGCTGGGTCTGCCGCTGGCCACCATCCGCGGCATAGATTGGGACCGTAGATGATCACTTCGGGGGGACCCATCACATGACCGACCTTCGTGCGCTGTTCAGCTCCAATGACCCCGTGGGCAGCAACGAGGCGTTCACCAACCGCCAGATCCAGTGGGACCTCGTCGCCACCGCCGTCGAGGAGCACCTGCGGCACATCGCCGATCCGGCCTTCGACGTTGAGGACCTCGAAGCCCCGCGCAACAACCTGATCGTGTTTCACGGGGTGGGCGGCGTCGGCAAGTCGACCCTGATGCGCAAACTCGAGGCCTCACTCACCGCAGCTGAACAGCGTCCCGTGCATTGGGGTGCCCCCGCCTGGCCGGGCGAGAAGATCCTGCCCGTCCGTATCGACCTGGCCCGCTCGGCATCGACCGGTTCAGACTACGAGCGCGTCGTGCTGACGATCCGGCTCGCCCTGGCCGCGACCGTCGGCCGTCCCCTGCCCAGCTTCGACCTGGCACTGCGCCGCTACTGGGATGCCCAGCACCCCGGTGAGCCGCTGGAGGAGTACGTCCGCCGCACCGGCCTGGTGGGGAAGTTCGGGCAGATGCTGCCTGGGCAGCTGCAGGGCGCGGTCAGCGAGGCCATCGGCGCCCTGCAGTTGCCCGGCCTGGTGGGCTCGGCGGCCGGGCAGGTCACCACCGCGCTCGTGCAGGCCCTGCGCGAGCGCCGCGAACGGGCGCGAGCCCTCGCCGGCTGCGCCCGCACCGCCGCCCTGCTGGAGGCCGAACCCGATCTGGAGGCGCTCTCCTTCTACCCGCACCTGCTGGCGTGGGAGATCAGCCAACTGCCCGCGAAGAAGACGACCGTGCCGGTCATCCTCCTGGATACCTTCGAGGACACCAGCGACCGCCACCGCGACGCCGAGCGACTCCTGCAACGCCTCGTGTGGCTCATGCCGAACTGCTTCTTCGTCATCAGCGGCCGCAACCGTCTCACCTGGGCCGATGCCGCCCTTCAGGGCGAGCTCGACTACACCGGCCCCGCCGCCTGGCCCGGTCTCGCCGCGCAGGTGGGGCAGCCGGCACGGGCCGCCGGGCAGGGCGGCGCCCGCCAGCATCTGGTCGGGGACTTCTCCGAGCAGGACTGCGACACCTACCTCGCCCAACGGCTCACCCAGGACGGCCAGGCGCTGATCGGCCCTGACATCCGCGCCGTCATCACTCAGCGCTCGCACGGCCTGCCGCTCCACCTCGACCTGGCCGTCGCCCGCTTCCTGGAGATCCGCCGAACCGGCCGCACCCCCACCCCAGCCGACTTCGACCACACCTTCCCCGCCCTCATCGCCCGCACCCTGTCCGACCTCACCGCCGACGAGCGACACGTCCTGCGCAGCGCCAGCCTGCTGGACGCCTTCGACCTGGACCTGGCCACCCACGCCGCAGGCCTCACCCACCAAGCGGCGGCCCGCAGGCTCATCGAACGGCCCATGGTCGCCGAAGACCCGTACGCGATCTGGCCCTACCACCTCCACGGCGCCATCCGCACCGCGCTGCGTACTGCCGATGACCACACCGAGGACCGCTGGACCCCTACCGACTGGCACCGGGCCGCCGAACGGGCCCTCGCTGCCCTCGGCCGGCAGTGGCAGGACGCCCGCTCCGTCGTCCCCGGCCGGGCCCTCCTCGTCGCGTGCCTGCGCCAGGGTCTTCGCTTGGCCCGCGATCACCGCCTGGACGACCTCAGTTGGCTCACCAATGCTGCCTTCGCCTACACCGACGACTCCGTGTGGGAGCCCCTGGCCCCGCCCACATCACCCGAACCGTCCGGCACCGGCTCGCACCCGGGCCCGGAGACGCCCGCCGATGCCCTGGCCGAACTCCTCGTCGCCATCGCACGCCGCCAGCACGAGCACCGCGAGCGCACCGCTGAGCGCCTCACCGCCGTCCTGGACACCGGCCTGCTCTCCGGCGAGCTCTCCGAACTCGCCCTGTACTACCGGGCCAAAGCCCACAAAGACCTCGGCCGCACCGACGCCGCCCTGGGCGGCATGCGCCAGGTCGCCGACGCCAACGGCCGGCTCGCCCCGCGCGCACGCCGCGGCCTGGCCAACCTCGCCCGCATCCGCGGCGACTTCCCCACCGCCCTCGCCGCCATCCCCACCCTGGGCTGGGAGGGCCGCCAACACCGCGTCCTGGGCCACATCCGATGGCCCCACGGCGACATCGACCGCGCCGTCGCCGCCTTCGAAGCCGCACGGACCGAAGCCGAACAGCACGACGCCCTGGGCGAGCAGGCCATCGCCCAGACCCACATCGCCCTGGTCACCGCCTTCGCCGACCCGGTCCGCGCCGACGACGAACTCGCCCTCGCCCACCAGCTCCTCGACCGGCTCGACCAACGCGCCACGACCCTCCTCGCCCATGTCGTCGCCCTCGTACGCGACGCCGGCACCGACCGGGATGTCACCGGCCGTGCCACCGTACTGCGCACCGAGATCAACGTCGCCGGCCTCGCCTGGCTCACCCCGCTCCTGGAAACCGCCCTCGCCTTCCACCACGCCGTACGCGGCGCACAGGACGACCTGACGGCCACCATCGACCGCCTGCGCGAGGAAACCGCGAACGGCGACTTCGCCTACTACGTCCACATCACGGCTGCCATGGGCGACCTGCCCCAGCCCGCCGGGCCCGCCATACGGTGGCTCGACGGCGAGCAGGCCACCCGCGAACGGTGGCGTGCCCTGGTCAATGCACGCCGCGACCGGCTACGGGCCACCCCGTAAGGCAGCACGGCGAGTTTGCGGTACGGCAGGTGGGGGCCGAAGCCGTCGAACCCACCGACGGGTCGCCCATCGGCCCGCACAGTTCGATGACACTGCTCACGTTTCGTCACCGACGACACTCCGCGACCTGCATGATTACCTGGTTCTCTCCGTGGAGGTCCCGTGGTCGCGTAAGCGATTTTTCGGCTGACGGCATCCCGGGGTGGGGTGTCCGGATCATCACTCCTCGGGGGTGCTGGAGCGCTGTACCTCCAATTCCCGATTTGCTAGACGATCGACGGCCAGGGCCAAATCGGCAGAACTGAGCCTTTCCAGGTCACCAGGGGGCAAAGGAGGCGCCTCCCCCCGTTCGACCGCTTTCAGGTAGGCGCGACGCAGCTGTGACTTGAACCAGTTCGCGTCTTGCAGATCTTCGTTCTCTAGCTGCTGCCGACGACGCCGCGGGCCCCAATCTCGAATGATTCCGAGAATTGCCGTCAGACCCGCCGCGCCGCCGAGAGCAGTGAGGATCTCCACCACGAACGGGTTGCTGTACCTGATGGAGCCGAATCGGTACGGCACGTCGGGGAGACGCCGCACCATCTCGCCTGAACGCAACTGCGCCGTGAGACTTGACAGCGGATCGAAGCGCTGGCTCGAGCCGAGCAGGAGCCAGTACAGCGAACGCGAGCGACGGCCAGGAGGAAAGTACAGCCACTCTTCTAGATCACGCTCAAGGAGCTCGAGTTCGCGCCCCTCTTCCTCTACCGCGAGTGGGAGCTCTCGTCGGCGAGCTTCCTCCACAAGAGCAGTGACTCCGCCTTCCCGCACGAGCCGCGCCATGTGAGCGTCGGCTTCTGCCGCCGCCACATGAGTCGCGACTTCGAGCGCGCCCTGAGCAACCACGTTGAGGTCTGCGACCAATCCAGCCACGACGGGAACGGGGGCTCGTGGTCCCACTTCAAGCGTCACCGTGAATACCTCTGCCACAGCCAGCGAGCCTCGCACGCCCGAACTGCGACCACCGTGCTGACGGCCACGAACACGCATTCCGTCACCCAGGGGGCCGTATGTGGGTGGCCGGCTGCAACCGGGCCTTGTCCTACTGGGATCCAGATCTTGCTGCCAGCACGCGCAAGCTGGCCAGGGCCTGACCGCTCCAGATGCCCCGTCAGCGGCGACACGCCCAAAGCCGGAGAGGGAGTGTCGGGCTCAGTTCAGAGCGTCGGGGTCGATGCCCTGGGCCCGGGCCAGAGCGAACAAAACGCGCTCCATGCCACCCAACCGCTGCTCGATGCCATCCAACCGCTGCGTGATCGTGCGCTCCCCCGGAGCGCCGACGGCGTTGGCGAGTGAGTCGATGTTGCCGAACGCCATGGTCTGCTGCTCGCGGATCTCTCCGAGCTGCTCACCGTGCTCGGCCAGGGTGCGCCCCGTACGGAACGCCGACGCCTCCAGGTCCCGCAGCCGCTCGTCGTGCGTCTTCGTCTCTCCCACCATGCCCCCATCCTGGCAGATGCCGACCAGAGCGGACGACGGTCGACCTCCAGCCCATCAGTGGGCATCATCACGCCAGATCAGAGCCTCGCGATGATGCCGATGCGCGAGCGCACCGGCATCATCGGAGAAATGTTCGACAAGCTCCGACGCCGCCGTCCTCGTACCGCAGCAGCCCCCGTTCCGCCTCCGGTCGCGGCCCCTCCGGCAGTGGCCGACGCTGCCATGCTCGCCCGCATCGACCGCGTACGAGCAGCCCTCCTTGCCGCCGGCGTCGATTTCAAGGACCTCGGCGCTGCTCCCGAACCTTCGTGGTTCGCTGACCTGCGCGCCGGTCAGTGCCTGCCTCTCGGCCCGGCTGAACTGGAGGAGACAGCCGACCAGCTCGCGGGGATCGCGGTGGAGGCCGTCCTCTCGGACGAGGCCTGCACGACGGTGATCAGCCACATCGAGATCCTCACCACCCTGCGTGACCTGAAGGCCGACGGGATGGACCTGCGCTTCTGCCACGGCTCACTCCCCCCGGACGCGGCCACCGTACGATCCCTGGCCGACTACGTCCGTGCTGAGATCGCGGCCGCGGCCGATGCCAGCGCCGACACCGCGGCGAAGCCCGGACGCGTGGCCTGACAACTCCCGTGGCGGCGGCCACGATCTGGCCTTCCTCGCGGACGTTTCACTCCCGGCGGGCATGCACGGGTACTGCGTCGCCCCCGCGTCCGATAGTTGAGCGGCTTCCCGCCGGTGAGGGCCGCCACTTTCTGATCTCGCTCGGTTGACAGAATGAGGAGAGGCAACCCTAGTAACCCCATTGCGATCAAGCGAGGGGATTACTAGGGTTGCCCCATGAGTGAAGAGGTGAAGCGCCGCCCGATGGACGGCGAAGACCGAGGCCGCCTAAATCTGGCAGTCGACGAACTGACATGGTCCTGGGCCCGTACCCTCGCAGGACTCGGCGAGACGGAGCCGCCACTCACCCCGTACGACCCCGATCACGGCGACGAGCGCACGCAGGTCGTCCGGCTGGCCCGGCTCAGGATCCTCAAGCACCTTGCCGGGCACGTCGACCTGCTGACGGAGCAGGACGCACTGTCCGCCCTGGACCACGGGGCAGACGTCGACGAAGTCGCCGATGCCTTGGGCGTCACGCGCCAGGCCGTCACCAAGAGGTGGGGGCACGTCCGGCAGGGCGAGAACGTCGCCGTGGTGATCTCCCGCCGCGATCGGGTGCGCGAGTACGCCGACGACCCCCGCGGCCGGGTCGGAGAGGTCGGCGGCACCGAACAGTACGACAGCGACCGGGGCATCTGGCCCGTCGGCAAGCAGGTCCGCGCCGAGGCGAGGTACGCGGTCATTGCTGTCGACGGCACCGTCCGGCGCGTCTACAAGATCGCCCCGGAAAGCTGGCACGAAGTCGAGCCGCGACTGTGGCAGTTCGGCGCCGTCGGCGAGCGGGAGCTGCAACCTGGGGAGATCGACGCAGCGTACAAGGCAGGTCAGCTGCCACTGCGGCCCGGCGATGACTGCCCCACCCGCATCGGCGGCGCCTACCGCCCCCACTGGTTCTGACCGCCAGCGCCCTGCACACCGAAGAGGAGAACAAACTGTGAACGACAAGCCGCACGTGCACCAGCTCCCCGAACTGCTCGACGCAGCGGCCAGCCTCTTGGATCACCTCGGAGCCGTCGCCGGATTAGACACCGGGCTCCACACCACCCAGCCGGAGGGAGTCCGCCTGCTGGTCAAAACCGGGCTCCCCTACACCGACGAGGTGGGGCCCCTGGACCGGATCGGCGCAGCCCTCAACGCGCCGATCGTCCATGACCGTACCGGGTCCCTGGGCCACGCCCACGTGCACGGAACATGGAACGGCATGCGGGTCTACGGCAGCCACCTCTACTCCGACCGGCCTCTGGAGAAACCGTGCACCCAGCCGGCCTCCGAACTCGGCGACCGGGTACGCGCCCTCATCCCGTGGGCACTGCAGGGCTGGACACAGTGGGCCGAGAGCGTCCACGTGTACGACGAGAACGGCACTCCCTGCGTACACGTCGTCCTGACATCCAAGGGGTCCCTGGACGACGCCCTTACCGCGCTCTTCGACGCCACCGGACCTCTGCAGTACCGCCACGCGCGCAAGGACGACTTCGTCGCGCGCGGCTCGGTGCTCTGGGACGACGGCACCGTGCTCACAGCGTCCGCCGTCACGCCATAAGTGACCACACCTCTGCGAGATCGAGTCCTGCCCAGGCGCATACGGCAGATCGTGGTGGCGAGCGGGCGCCATGGCGGGGCGGCGGTGCTTCTCGCTACCGTCACCAGATGACCTTCGACGATGAGTTCGCCACCGACTTACGCCCGAGCGAGGCACCGACCGGGGTGATCGTCAGCGCGCTGCGCTGGGACATCCTGAACGAGTGGGTCCGGTACCTGAACGACGACAAGCACCCGGACAAGACGGCCGAGATGGCGTACGTCTGGGGATTCATCAACCGGGACTTCGGCGGCGACGCACTGCGGTGCCTGTGGAGCAAGCACGAGACGAACTACCCCATGTTCGCCGAGGCGGTGTGGCTGCTGCACCGCGAATTCAGCGAAGGCGCCGGGGCAGAACACCACCCTCTCTTCGCCGGCCTGCCGCCGATCCCCGCCGACATCCTGTTCCGGAAGATCGCGAACTCCTCCGCGCCGGCCTACCGGAAACTGACCGAAGCCCAGATGGTCGAGATCCTCAGCAAGGCACCGCAGGATTACGCCGCGATGCGGTAGGCGCCCGCCCCGAACACCGACAGCCCCGCCCCGGGGTTCACCTCACGGGCGGGGCCGTCCATGACCCTCGCCAACCCGCGTCAGAGTCCTGATCCGCGTCGGCCTGCTGTTCAGCGTGGTGATCTTCGGCGACAAACCGTCTTCCGTGACCGAGAACCGCCCGTCACACTGGCCGCAGGCGTAGTGATCAGGGGGGACGCATGGAGTTACAGCCCACCGAGCTGTCGGATGCCATCAAGGCGGTTCGCGCCGGACTGGCCGCGGCGCAGCAGGACGGGGACGGCTCCCCGATCCGGTTCACCGTCAAGGACATCGTGCTGGATCTTGGCATCGAACTGCGGCAGAGCGCCTCGGCCGGCGGCGGGGTGAAGGCGTTCGTCGTCTCCGCAGATGCCCGCGGGGAACGCGCGAGTACCGCGACGCACCGGATGACCGTCACCCTCCAGGTCGAGACGGGCCCGGCAGGCCGGGACGTACTCATCGGCGACGCGGGCCGCGGCCTCGGCCCGGTGCCCGCTCCCCCGGCCGGCATGTAGTCCCGGAGCAGGGGCAGTCTGGTGGAAGTACGAACCGTCGAAGTCGTCAACCCCCGTGTCCCGATGTTCGGTTCGGGCGTCCTGGTCGCGCCGGGGCTGGTCCTGACCGCTTACCACGTCGCCTGTCCGGGCGGGGACCGTGAGCCCGTCACGGTCCGGGACAAAAGCGGCTGGGCAGCCGAAGCCACGATCGCGTGGGCGGACGCGGACCTGGACGCTGTCCTGCTGCAGACGGACCGCACCGTGCTCGGGGCCGGCCTCCCCGTCGTCCGCTGGGGCGAGTTGACCTGCGACTATCCGGATGTGCGGCCGGTGTGCTCCATGACCGGCTTCCCCCGGGCCCTGCGCAGGCCGCACCCCACTATCCCGGACGTGTTCGTGGACGAGCTCCTGGCGGTCGACGGGAACATCAAGCCGGCCACCTCCTCCCGGCGCGGCTACTACGGTTTCGAGCTGACCAGCACGTCCTTGGAATCAGCTGAGTTGTGGCAGGGCATGTCCGGCGCCGGAGCCTTCTGCAACGAGCGGCTCGTCGGGGTGGCCACGTTCGCCTCCGACTTCCGGCACGGCGGCCTGCTCCACCTGATGCCCGCCGCCCGCCTGTTCGCCTCCCCCGGGTTCACCGACACGGTCACCGCGGTGACCGGCATGACCCCGCAGCTGCAGCCGGCCGACCTGAGACTCCTGCTCGACGACGTTCCCGACCCCCGGCTGTCCACCTCCTACCTGCTCGACGCGCGCTCCGCCGTCGTACCGCTGAGCGGCATGACGGCGCAGCTCGACGCCCTCGAAGCCTGGTGCCGTACGAGCCGCCCCACCGACGTCACCGCCGTCACCGGGATCGCCGGCATCGGCAAGACCCGGCTGATCACCGAACTGATACACCGCCTGGGGCAGCCCCGTCCCGGCAGCCCCACGGCCCGCGGATGGACCGGCGGCTTCCTCGCCGACAACCCCCTCCAGCAGCCACCCCACTACCGGATGCTCGCCACCAGCAAATACCCGCTGCTCCTCGCCGTCGACTACGCGGAGACCCGCCGCGACCAGGTCGACCAGGTCCTCGACGTCCTCGCCGCCCGCCATACCAGCCAGCCCGTACGGGTCCTTCTTCTGGCCCGCGGCCGCGACAACTGGTGGCCCTCCCTGCGCCGCGCCCGCCAGGGCAAAGCCGTGATGAGCACCGGCGCCACCGTCGACGTCGACCCGGCCGACGCGCTCGCCGAGACCACCACCGAGCACGCCTTCGACACCGCCAAGCACGCCTTCGCCGAACGGATCCACACGCTGCGAAGTGCCGGCCTCGGCGACGACTGGGCCACCTCTCCCCTGCTCCCGGACACCCCGGACACCAGCACCGGCCCCATGTTCACTGCGGCCGTCAAACCGGCCGACGACACGGTGATCTCCCTGCACATGGCCGCCCTCGCCGACGTCCTCGCCTCCCTCAACGACGACTTCGCCCGCTACGACAACCCCATGGACGTCCTGATCGCCCACGAGGTCAGCTACTGGAAACGGATCGTCGAAGCACGCGGCGAGCACTTCGACGAGAAGCTGATGCGCACCCTCGTCGCCGTCCAGACCGTCACCGGCGCCACGAAACTCCACAACGCGCAGGCCGCGGTCACCGCTGGCTTCGACGTCCACCACGCCGGCTTTCCCGACGCCGCACCCAACGACCGGCGTCTGCTGGCCGCGTACGAGGACATCCTCACCGCCGCCTACCCCTCCGGCGACGGAGCCCATTGGGGCTCCATGGGCCCCGACCTCCTCGGCGCGGCCCTCGTCGCCGACGTCGAGGACAACAGCGGCGGACAGTTCATCGAACGCCTGCTGCCCCACCCCTACCTCGAAGAACACCAACAGCACCGTGCCCTGACCGTCGTCGCCCGCGCCACCTCCACTCAGCCCGTACTCGCCGTCGGCGCGGCCCGCGCGGTCGCCGCCGCACCCGGCAAGCTCCTGCCCCTCGCGGCCAGAACTGTCGCCGCCGAACTCGACACCGACACTGCCCGCAACTGGCTGCACGGTCTGCAGGACGCCCTCGACGAGCGGGCCCAGCAGCCGGACGCCGACCCCGACCTCTACACCTGGGCCAACAACCTGGTCAGCACATCCCTCACCCATGTCGAAACCGGCCTGGGCGACTACTTCAACGCCTCAGAGCAGCAGCCGCCACAGGACGGACCCGAAGAGGCGCCGGAAGTCGACGACGACCTGGAGGACGAGGACGACGACCTGGGTGAAGAGGAGCCGGACTGGGATCCGTACGACGAGGCCAGCGAGGAGGAAACCCGGGAAGCCGTGGACGGGGACTGCTCTGCCGACATACCCGATGGTCCGGCCGAGACCGAGGTTCCCAAGCCCCGGCCCACCGTTGTCGTTCACACGATCAAGAGCCGCACTGCACGCGGTGCCCTTACGGCCGCTGCTGTCATGCACTTGGCCTTCGTGGCCTTCGTGACCGGCAGCGTCGCCTACTTCTCCGACTACTCCAGCGATCCGTCCTTCTGGTTCCTGCCACCCCTGATCATCTGCGCCCACCTGTTCATCGGCTCCTTCTACGGCCACCGGCAGTTACCCGCCGCCTTCGCCACCCTCCTTGCCCCGCCCCTGTTCCTCTTCATGGCCGTGGGCATGGGGATGATGTTCAGCGACCTGCACGAGGTGGACGTCAACCCGGTCCTGATGGCTCTGGTGTGGGCCGGCGCCTTCTCGCCCGGCATGGTCGCCCTCACATACGCCTTCCGGGCCTGGTTCGGCCAGATCCGGTTCACCGACGACACGTAGCACCACAACTCCCGCCGATCGTTCGGCCGATAATCAGCGCTATGCCGCACGCCCGCCGGGACAAGATCAACCCAAGGGCCGGTGAGATCACGGCCGTTGACGGCACACCAATCAGGGGGATGCGTTCATGGGTAAGCGCCCGGCCAAGAAGACAAAGCAGGCACCGCCCCTGTCCGCCGACCGCGTCCGCGCAGGCTGGCAGGGCCCGGCCGGGACCCGCATCCGTCTGGCCCAGGGCCAGGACATCGACGCCGCCGACGCCTTGATGGCCACCACCGGCGACGGAGTCAGGATCATCCCCGTCCTGCGCACCGCCATCGAGGACGGCTCCGCAGCCTCCACGATGCTCGCCGGACTGGCTAGCCCGAAGGCGTACCACGAAGCCGCCTCCCACGCCTTCACGTCCCAGCCCAGGAACGAGGCCATGACCACCGTCTGCCTGACGCTGGTCGCCGTTGACGAGCAGGACCAGACCGTCGGCGTACTGTCCGCCACCGCCCCCGGAACCGTCATCGACATGGCCATGAACAACGGCTACACCGCCGAAAAGGCCCTGGCCCTGAGCCTATTCATCGCCAAGATCCATGGCCTGGCAGTTACCGAGAACGCCCGTGGCCAGGGCATCGCCACCGCCCTACTCAAACGGACCTGGCAAGTCCACCAGCAGCTCGGCTACTCCCTGCTGTACGGCTCGTACGAGGCCCACCGGGACCTTGGCACCTTCTACACCCGCTGCGGCTACACCGTCCACGCCCCCGGCGAGACGTTCCCCCTCGACCGCATAGCCCTGCCCTTCCGCCTCGGCGCAGGAGCCGACCAGTGCACATTCACCCGCTGGCGCCCGCGCCACTGAGTGACGCGTCAGTCGTTTCCTACGCGGAAAGCAGCACCGACCTGTGGAATGAACACCTCGGCAAGGCCAGCGCCCTCGGGGCCCCTTGTGCTGTCCACCAGCTTGTCCAAGTCGGACGAGAGCTGCGGGGGTTCGCCGGCATGGCGGGGACTTCCGGCGATGTCGTGAATCGCCCTGACCTGGGCGGTAAAACCACCGCGATCGTGAGTGAAGAACAGGGCTGCGAGCAGGACGAACCTGGCGTACCCCGTGCCGTACTCCGCGGCGATGCGGGAGAGCCTCTCGCGGTCGATAAAGCCGCCGTACACCGCCAGTCCCCCGTTGCTGTACGGGGTGAGCTGGTCGACGATGGCCATAACCGAGTCGGCCTGCAACCGCTCGATCTGATTGCTGACCAGCACCGCCTGCTGGACGGCACTCATGTAGAGCTCGATGACCTGCTCTGAGGACATCTCGTTGCGTGAACGCTTGTTCCTGCGCGCCTTCTGACGTCCCACCCGGGTTCCTCCTTTGTGGCCGCGAAAGCGGCAACGTTTCGCCTCCGACAGAACACAGGCCAGCAGGTTGTGATCCGAAGCCGGAATTACCGTACCGGGATCACGGAGGTGTTCACGGAGACCACCATGTCGGCCACCGAGCTCAGCAGGTCGCCCTCAAGCCCCCTGCCCTACCAGCACTGGCCTGCGCGTTCACGCCGTACGACGGCCAGGAGGTGCCTGAGCGCTGGGCGTCGGCTCGGCTCGTTGGGCACGCTCGGCGCGGGCGCGACGGAGTACCTGGGCGTCCCTAATCTTGGCTTCGCGGCGGCGCTCGGCCTGGGTGATCTCGGCCGGGTCCGGGTCGGGGAACGCGCGTCGGCTCTTTTCGCGGAGGGCGCGGGTTTGTGACTCGATGGCTTCTGCGATGGCCGGGTCGACACGTCGCTCGGGCCGGGCTTCCTGGTGTGCGGCGAGCGCCTGGTGGTAGCCGTCCGAGGCGGTCTCCCGGGTGTGCACCGGTCCGGCGGGCTCGGCCGGGCGCGGGTCCGGGTCGGCGGCCGCCGTGGCGGGGCCGGCCTTGCTGGTGGGCGCCAGGACGTTGAGGGTGCGCACGTTCGCGTCCGGCACCTTCGTGTTGACCGCCGCGATCAGCTTCGGCGCACTCCAGCGGAGCTTCGTGCCGTACGCGGGGGCGTCGGGGGCGACGTCCAGGCGGCCGGTGTCCGCGTCGAACCCCACGGCCTGGACGTGACCGGCGAGTTCGGGCGCGGCCGCGGCGAGGATGTCACCGAAGTCGGCGAGGACGCTGCCGCCGGCGGCCGGGGCGACCATGCCGCGCTCGGTCATCATCATGGTGATCGCGGTGCCGAGCCCGAGCGGCTCGCGGCCGTCGCGCCGCACCGCCTGGGTCCGGGACCGCTTCGGCGTCGTCTTCTGGGTGCTGCCGCCGTTCTTCTTCGCCGCCTCGCGGGCCGCGGCCAGGGCCTGGCGCGCGAGATCGACCCCGCTCACCTCTCCGGTCACGCGATCACCACCCCGGCCATCTCACCGTCCAGCGCCCGCGCGGCCAACTCGGTCAGCCGGGCCGACCACGGCGCGGGCGCAGCCGTCTCGGTGCGCTCAGCCACCCGCTCGCGCAGCTGCTCCAGCCGCGCCGTGAGCAGGTACTCGGCAGTGCGTTGCCGGGCCGTGTCGGCTGCCGTTGTCGCGGCGGCGACCGCGTCCGCACCGTTCGGGTTCGCACGGAACCACCTGCGATTCTGCTCGGTCCTGTACGCGCGGCGGGCTTCCGCCTCAGCCTCGGGAGTACGGCCCAGCCGCCCGAGCGCGCTGCTGCGGTACTCCGGCAGGGCCTGCTGCACCACCTGGAGGGCGTTGAAGGCCAGCACGGACGCCGCCGCGACCGGGTCCGCCTCCAGCTCACCCGGCTCCATCAGCTCCAGGAACTGCTCCAGGGCGGCCTCGATGTCGGCCTCCAGCGTCGCCCGGACATGCGCGGCCACCGCAGCAACGTCGGCGGCGTCGTCCAGGTCGGCCGCCCAGGTCGCCGCGACCAGACCGGCCTCCCCGATCGCCGCCTCGGTCCGACGCCGCAACCCGCACGCCTCGCACAGCCCAGCCGACCGCCGCTGCCCGCAGTCCGCGCACGCCAGCGCCTGCCGCACCGCTTCGGCGGCCGCCGCCTCCTGGCGCTCGCGCTCCCCCCGCTCCCGGGCAGCCGTACGGGCCTCATCGCGCCGGGCCTGCGCCGCTCGGGCCTGCTCACGGCGCGCCACGAAGTCCTCTGCCTCCGCTGCGGCGTACTCGCGCAGACGCTCCTCGAGGACCTGGCGGCGCTCCGCCTCACCGATGCCGGGCAGCTCCCGGTCGATGTCGGCCGCGATCCGCACCCGGCGGGCACGGCGGATGTGGATTACGTTGCCGCAGCTGGCGCAGTCGCCGCCGGTGTCCAGCCGGATCCCGTCGTCGCAGCGCACGTCCGAGCAGGCCGGCCGCTGCACCAGGCCCCGCCGGGTGATCCAGCCGAACGGGCTGCTGACCCGGGCCTCGCCCCCGGTCTCCTCAAGCCGGTCGGTGAGCCGGTCGGCCAGCAGCCGCGGCGCGCCCTCCGGCTGCATCAGCAGGTCCTTCAGCCGCTCCAGCTCCGCATTCGCGACCGCCACGACCTGGTCCTGCTGCCAGCGGTTCAGCCCCGCCCACAGCCACGCGACCGGCCCCAGAGCCACCCGCAGACCAAGATCCTCGGGAAGGTCCACCCTCCCCTGCTGCCGCGTCTTTCCACCTGCCACGGCCTTCGGCCAGCCACCGGCCTGGGTCCCAGCAGCACGCTGCCCACCCTGCTCATCGACCGCGGACTTGCCAGGCTTTTCCCCGCGGAGCGGGCCGAGCTCCGCCACAGGCGACGCAGGCTCGGCAGCGGCGACGTCGCTGCCGACGGCCTGGTCCTCACGCATGCACGCGCGCTCCGGCCGACGGCCTTCACCCCCACGGCCTTCGCCGGAAAAACCACCAGAGAGCTGCAGAGGAACTACCGGAGTAACCCCAGAAGCGTGGCCTGTGTGGAGCTCTGCACCATCGGGACGCTCCTGATCTGCCGCCTTCCCGGTCTCCTCAGCACCGCCGATCCCAGATGTACCAAGGGCACCGGCACCCTCGCCCGGAACAAGATCTCTGAATGCACCATCGGGACGCTCCGAAAACACGGTCTCGGAGCCCTGAACACCCTCCACAGGGGCCATGACACGGCCGTACGCACGGGCGATCGGCAGCAGCATGACTCGGCCACGGCCGTTCATCCGCGTCGCCGTCGCTTTGCGCCCCCGGGAGACGACCCCGGCCTCCGCCAGCCGCGCCAGGACCTTCCTCGCCCCTGACGGCGAGCAGCCCAGCAGCCGCGCCAGCGTGGCCGCCCCGCGCCCCTCCCGCTTCTTCACCGAGCCGCCGCACAGCTGCAGCCAGCCCGACGCCCGCGTGTTCAGCACCATCAGCAGCAGCCCGAGCCGGTCGGTCGCCGCACCCTTGCCCGTGCGGCCGGCCAGCAGCCCCGGCGGCGTCGGCTCCTTGTCCTTTGGCGACCAGCCCGGCCCGAACAGCGCCTCGATCAGGCGCAACAGCGTCGCCAGCTCCACCTTTGACAAGGCCAGCGGGTGCGCGGCCCCGCCGCTCTTGCGGGCGGTCCACAGTGGCATGACCAGGCAGTCCAACCCGGTCGGGTGCCCCTTCGCGTCCGTCACCACCTGGGTGTGCAGCGCGTCCGAGCCGCGCATCGGGGGCAGCACCTTGTGGTGGACCGTGGACTCCTTCACACCCAGCCACCGGCCGAGCTCCGCCCCCCAGATCGACGACTGGTTGTCGTCCTCGCGGCCCTGCGGCGCCCGCGACTTCGCGTACAGCACCACCGCCGCCAGCTTCGGCGCATCCTTCAACCCGGCGATCGACGGGTCCGCCAGTAGCGCCCGGATCGCGGCCAGCAGTCGAAGCCGCATTTTGCGACCGAGGCGCAGCGCGTCGTCCAAGCCGCCATCACCCGGCTGGCCCCCGCCCGGCAGCGACCGCAGCCCATCCGGCCGCGCGGGAACCTCCGGAGCGTCGACCACGGAAGAGTTGATGAATGCCGGCGGCACCGCGGCCGACGCCGCAATGCTGCTCATACCCCGGCCTCCACAACACGCATGGCCAGACGCACCGGGGGCGCCACCCCCTCAAGACCTGAGCTGTCCAGCAAGGTCCGCACGCCGATCCTCAAGCCAGCATCTTCAGCCCCGTCGAGCGCGAGCAGATGCTCTGAACCACGCTCCACAATCGGACTGGCAGTCTCCGCAACCGGATGCACCCAGTAACCCCTTGAGGGCTGCTGTCCGACGGAGACGGTTACGGTCCTCACCTGGGCACCCGAGGGAAACCGCGCACAAGACGGCGTCCCAGTGCGCTCGCATGGCGAAGTGCGCGGGCGATGGGGAAACTGTGATGCGAAAGACGGCGCAAAATGCGCCAACCGGGCATGGATGGGCTGACAAAGGGCAGCGCGATGCTGCAACATAGTCGTGCTCTCTTCTTCAGGGAGGAGGGCATGAAAAAGGCGCCTTTGGCGCTGGTTCGGCTAGAACCAAGATCGAACTGTTCGACCGGCCGCTAACCGGAAGAGCAGAACCTTCGGGAGGGCCCGCTAGCCCGCCCGGTGGCAGATGGGACGCCGTAGCCGAGGTGACCGCAAATCACCTGGGTGGCCGGGCGTCCCGGCGGCTCGAAGACCCGTTTAACGGGCGCCGCCACAGACGACTACGACATCTCGCCCCCTTCCGGGGCGGAGGTGCACCCGCAGCCGGACAGGCGCGGGAAGACAGAGAAGGCACCCTGCCGGAGCGACGTACGCGTCATCGCTGCCACGGCGGGTGCCTTGGAGTGTGTCTGTCGGAGGGTACGGGTACCCTGCTCCATGTCGAGACCTTCCCTGGATAGGTCTGCGGCCGGGCCCCGGAGTGCAGCCTCGCGGGGCTTAACCATGTTCACGATCTTATGCACCGACACGGTACCCCTCTGAGATCCCACGGCGACACCCCGGTACCGCTCGTGTCGCCAATAGGATTGCGTCTCCTGACGGAGCGCCAGAACCAGCCGATGACCTGCCCCGCTCCACACCAGTGGCATCGTGCGGGCATGATGAACGGTATGCATGCGACGAAGAAGCCCCGGCAGGACGATCCTCTTGACGTGGAGACCTTCGCTCACCCTGCGCAGCAGCGCCGCTTCGTTGCGGCCATGAACCGCATCGCTGCGGAGCGCTGTCCTGGCACTCCGGTCCGCGTTTATGTCAGTGCCGGCCCCAAGACGGTCAATGACTCGAACTGGCCGCGCTTGCTGGAGCGCATCACCGAGGACCTGCCGGACGGCGTTGAACTTCTCCACTACCGCACGGCGTTCGAGGATGACTCCTACGACTGGGACACGCTTGCCGGCCAGCTCGACGGCCTCGTCGTCATCGGCCGGGCCAAACGTCTCGGCAGCCGCGTGCACGTCCTCGGCCCCGTAGCGCGCCTTGAGCTCCGCTCGCTCATCGCGAGTAAGCCCGTTTTGCTCTTCACCCACAACCTCGGGTTGGTGCCGGCGATCGACTGTATGAGTCAGGTTATGGCCCCGTCCGAGGCGCCGCGGCTCAAGCTGGTTGCTCCGAAACGTTGGAGCCGTGACTCGGCCACGCTCCACGCTGCTCTGGACGCCCTTCGCCCACTCGGTACCGCCGGGCAGGAGCCTGAACTGCGCGAACGCGTGCAGGCGCACCTGGTGGCTCCGTTCGCCGCTGGGGCGAACTGACCGCTGATGGCGGGATCGTGGTGCCCAGCACTTCGGGAGGGTCATCGAATCCCACCTGCGTGCGACAGCGTGATGTCGTAGTAGTAGGCGAGCACGGCCTCGGCGCCCGATCCCTGTGCGGTGGTGATGCGCTGGTAGCGCGCAGACCGGAGGTCGCCGGCGATCCGGATGCGCCGGTGCTGCTTGTTGGGCGGGCAGTAGCCGTCATCTCCGGACACGAGCCCAGCCACAGCTGCCGGTTTGTTGCCGAGGTTGTTGAGCACTGACGTGGCGGCGTAGGTGGTCTTGGTCCCATCGCTGCCTTCCACCTCGACCGTCCAGCCGCCTCCGTACGTGGGCTTGGTAATCGCGGCGTGTGAGATGGGCACGATCCGTATGCGGCCGTCGGCCTCGACTTCGGCCGCCTTGTATGCGTCGGCCGGTGGGCACAGCACGTGCAGTGTCGTCGTCACATCCGGGTGCGCTCGCAGCCAGGTTCCGAGCGGACGATCAGCGCCGAGGACGTAGGTTCGCGCGGTGAGATCCTGCGGAGTGGCGCGCCAGAGCGGTGGAGCGGAGAACTCGGCGGAAGCGGTAATCCACCCTGCGTCTGCCGGGGCCAGGTCGGTCACGCCTGTGGCGACGACGATGAACTCCGCGGTGAGGACACGTCCGTCGCCGAGGGCGAGTTCGGCACGGTCTTCGTGCCCGCTCACCTTCGAGGCGAGGGCCTGGACCACTGTGCATCGCCCGGCTTTCTCCAGGCGTGCAAGGTCCGCGGCCAGGGCCTCGGCGAGTTGGGGGCCGGTCGACCAGTTGCCGGGGACGTTCTCCAGGGCGCCGATCCGGTGCAGCTTGCCGCCGCCCGAGCTGGCCTCGACGACCATGGTCCGCAGGTTGAGGCTGGCTGCCATGACCGCGGCCGCCATCCCTGCCGGGCCGGCGCCGACCACGAGGACGTCTGTGTCGCATGACCGTGTTTTCACGACTGTGCCCCCGGTGTTTCGCTGATCCGTGACAAGACGACGTCGCTGGTGACCAGGTGGTCCGCACCGATGTTTCGGGCGGCCATCAGCAGCGCTGCGTCGTGGTACTGCGGCCCTCCGGTGGAGGCGCAGGCGTCAGTGACGAGCCACGGCCGGAGCCCATGGTGATAGGCGTCTCGGGCCGAGTCGTACACGCACGCGTCCGTGTCAATGCCGCACAGCACCAGGTCAGTCCATCCCGCGTCCCGAATGAGTTGGGATCCCTCGGGCGTGAAAACGGATGCCTGGTCCTTGTCGATGACGGCGGCCGCGGAATCGGTGAACGGGACAAGGTCGGCGGCGAGGGCCTGCTCCTCGGGAGAGCGCAGCCGAGTCCATCCAGTGATTGTTTCGTACGGAGAACCTGGTGTGTTGTGGAACCGGGTGTACACGACGGGTGCGCCCACTGCGCGCCAGCCCTCAACGAGTTGCACGATCGCGGGGAGAACGCCACGGCTGTGCCGGTTGACGAAGCCCTGCTGAACGTCGATGACCAGCAGCGCTGTCGAACGAGGTTCCACCCATTCCGCCTTCCATATGTCTGTTATGGGTTGCTGTCTCGCAGTGCATCCTGGGCGGCCCGGAGCCGATCAGGGAGTTCACTCGTGGCCAGGATCGCCTCGCGCATCACCCGATGCTGGGCGGTCTCTGTCGGCCGGGCGGTGGTCAGCCGTACGTACGCACCTCGCAGGAAACGCCACCCGTACGCCGGGGGCATAACGGGGTCCCGGCCTTCCTCGATCACGCGCAGGATGTGTGACGACAGCGCCCACAGCGCCTGGACGTCCAACTCCAGGGCAACGATCTGGCTCGTCGTCAGGGCACGCTCGTCCGGCTGCGGGTGATAGGAGACCCCAGACCAGCCGGCCACGCCCCGCGAAGCGCCGCCGTCGAACGCCACCGCTTCCGGGTGCTCCCACCCGTCGCGGAACTTCGCGTCCTCAACACCTGATCCAAGCGGCCGGATGTTCTGCGGATCCTGGCGGTTGACCAGGACCGACGGCGTCGTCAGCAACTGCAAGGCGGGGTCGAGCCCTGCTTTCGTCCACGAGTGATCCCGCAACTCGTACACGGACAGGACGTACTCCGGATCCGGTGACGGATCAACGGCCCCAGGGGTGCACTGCTCCAACAGGCGCGTCATGCGCTGGCCTGCCCAGGCCCGATCCGTCAGGTACGACCGGTAACGCCACACCGCCAAATCCGTAAGGGAGTCAACGCGTTGATGCTCTTCCAGGAGCACCAACGCGATCCCACATGCGAAGACGTGGATCGTGGAACCGTGGGCAGTCCGATGCTCACCAGGTAGAACTCGCTGCTCGAGGCCCCCAGGGCCCGACGGTCGGGGCGCGCCCGCAGCGTAGAGAGAGCCAAGTCGCTCCCCCAGATACACCGGCAGAAACTTGTACGAGACAACCGCGCAGGGCGCCGGCTGGGCTACCTCGACTCCTGAAGAACCGACGGGTTCCCCCCGTTGCGTCGCCAGCCGGAACCGGAACGCTTCCTGCTCTTCCGGCGTGCACCGGGCGAGCGCTGCGTCGAGGATCTGCGCCATGTGGGGACGGCATTCCCGAGTCGGGTCCTCTTTCCAGTGAGAAACCGTCCGAGGGCTGATGCCGAGGTCGTCGGCGAAATCGCGGACGGACTGGCGCTTGACCGACCGCAGTAGCAGCCCCTCTTCACCTGTCCACTGTTCCACGGCGATCACTACACACCTCCTGGGCGGTCCTTGACCAGGCAGACGGGGCCGTATTGCCACGCTGAGTCCACGCCACTGCTACGTGGGGGCATCTCGCTCACGGTCCATGACCCGGAAGCTGTTGTGTGACGGAACCAGCCATTCAGCAATCGGTCGGAGGACCTCATGACGAGGACGCGCCTATCAGGCCGACTCAACGTCGTCCCCCGGCATTTGGGTGCTCGTCCTACTGCTCTGCACCTCGTCATTTCGGGCTTCCTGGTCAAGGAAGGCCAGCAGCCCTTCCGGCTGCCCGTCGTACACCAAGTGTGCTTCCTCGGCGGTTGGCGGGAAGAAGCGGCCCGCGAACCTCTTCAGGTCTTCCTCGCTGAACTCGATCGAGTTCGCGTCGACCGTCGCCAGATGGTTGCGCTCCTTGATCCGCGACCACCGCACCTCGTGCGGTACAGACAGGTAAACGAGCACGGGCACGCCGCCAGCCTCCGTGACGATCGCGCTCCATTCGGCACGCTCCTCTGGGGTCCAGAAGCCATGGTCAACCACGACATCGTGACCAGCCTTCAAGTGGTTCCTGAGCTCGATGGAGATGTCCTTGAGGACCGGCGCCTCCCGGACGCGGAACTCGCCGCGGGGGAAGTCACGGCCGTAGTGGCCGTAGCGGCGGAACATCTCCTCGTCCGGGCAAAGCCTCTGGTAGCCAGCCTCCTCAAGGGCGCGGGCCAAGGTCGTTTTGCCTGCGCCCGGCATGCCTGTCATGAGGACAGCGACGGGACCCCGCTTCAGCCGGCCTGCGAGGGCGTCAGTTATGCGCGTGATCTCGGTTCGTCCTTCCGCGCTGAGGGATCCAGTGCGCTCGGCCCGCATCAGACCATCAAGTCGTGCGTCGAGGCAGCAAACAAGCGTGTCGTCGAGAACCTCGACCCTGTGGGCTATCACTGCGCCAAGTCCGATGTGGTCCGTCGTGTTCTGCCAGGAGCACCCAAGTCCACTCCGTATTCAAGGAGTTCGCCGTCGGCGTCCAGGAATCTCGCGGTGAGTACCAGGATCGCTGCGACCACGTCGCGCTCCAGCTCCAGGAGCTTCAAGTCTTGCTTGGTGGCAATGCGGGCGGTCTCTTCATCTACGCGCTTGACGACTTCTCGACCGGTGGCCTGCGCAATCAGGTCAAGTGACAGGCCGCCCTTGAGCCGCTCGCTCTCCACCAGCTCAGGGAGGACCCGGGCGAATTCCGCTGGGATCCAGGACGTCGAGTGGGCGACGATCCCATGAGCATCACGGTAAACGCGACTCCGGCGGATGACGTCGTCGCCAGCAGCGATGCCGAGCACATCCGCAACGTCCTCGGGGGCGGCGACTATGCCTGCTGTGTGGCCGCTCGACTCCTCGCCCGCGCCCCAGGACGACTTCGTTTTGCCGCTGCGATCGTGACGCTCTGCGCCGGAGGAGATCGACACGGGGCGGCCCATGACTTCCGTGCCTACGCCCGGAATGCCTTGGACGAGCTGCTCATCACGCAGCAGCTTCATGGCCCGGTCTGCCGTGGCAGTGCTGACGTTCCACTGCTCTGCCAGGGCCCTAATGCTAGGCAGCAGCTCGCCCGGCGACAGAGCCCCGGAGCTGATGAGCGCGCGGTAATGCTCCGCGATGCGCGCGTACGGCGGCCGGTTGTCGGCTCGGGGTGCCCCGGGCATATCGCCTCCCTCTCTCTGTCAGATGCCTCACTATACCGCTTGACACCTGAGGGTACCTGAGGCAACCTGATGTAGGTAAGGCGATGGTGATCCTCCGGAACACCGCGTGACGCCTTCGACCAACCAAATAGCGCAGCCTGCTCGCCATCGCTTACATGCGGCGCCGGGGTGACCGACCACCGAGTCGACACGATGTCCCCCGACGGGTTTGAGCAGGGCAGCCAGACAGCAGTTGCGCTGCCTGTCCTCCACGATCTGACCAGCGAAGTTCCGCTGTACGGCTCCTGGTTGGCAGGGAACGCAGCCCATGTCACTCCCCCCGCCAAGGAGCCCGTCTTGCGTGTCAGCCAGTTGCCCCCGTACCGGCTCAGCGACTTCCGGCCCCAGAACGTCAACCTCCGTGAAGGCGAGGTTCCGTCTCTGCGTTGCCCGGAGTGCGAGGCCTGGCACTCGATCAAGCGCAGTCTCCTGACTCCGCACTACCCGGAGCCCGGGAAGCGGTGCTTGGGAAGCGCGCGGCGCATCGTCTTCGACATGACCGTCGAGGAGTGGGGTGCCGCTCTGGTCGACGGTGCTCTTGAGGCGGGTTCGCGGCGGAGTAAGCAGCAGTTCCACAAGCCGGCGACTCCGGCGGGGCAGGCAGTTCACCGTTTGCCCTACACCGGCCAGTTGACGCCGCTCGAAAGGGCTCGGCAGGCGATTGCCGAGCACCAGGCCAAGTGCAAGATCTGCAGTGGCGGGAGGCGGTGCCGGATGCCGCGGATCCTGGCCCAGGCCGAGGCCGGCCGTGCGGGATTGGCGGCGTTGGATCGTGCGCTGCAGGCGGTCGCCCGTCATCGTGTCGCCTGTGCCGACTGCGGGCGGGGCGAGTTCTGCCCGATGGGCTTCGAGTTGGCGGAGCGGAGGGCGTGGACGACGCAGGCTCGCGAGGACGTGGTTCGTCAGCAGGTCCGTGAGCAGCAGGAAGAGCAGGCCTGGGAGCGTCGCCGTGATCGTCGTCTCGCCGGTCGGCGGGCGTCGGACTGGCGCCGGGTGGGGCCCGCGGTGCGGCGTACCGACCAGGAGCGCGTACGGCGCCCGGCGGGCACCGCCGCTCCGAACGATCACACCAGCGTCCCGCTGGAACCGGTCCACGTCTCGCGCTGACACGGAGGGGCTCCATGGAAATCGTCGAACCCGGCACGTACGACTTCGACCTCGACGTCACTTTCCCGGCCGCGATGAAGACGAGCACCTACCGTGGGTCGAGCGGCAGGATCACGGTCAAGGACTCGGTGGAGAAGGACGTGCTGGCCGAGCGGCTCGCCGCTGAGACCCTCACGGGCCTGGCCGGCAAGGTCCTCACGGTCACGCGGCTGGAGCTGACGCCCACGTCGGGGCCGACGGTCGCGGAACAGGCGGTCCTCGACTACATGGACTGCGTCCGGTTCGCCGCCAAGCACGTGGATTCCTGCCTGGCCTGCCAGAACGCGCAGTACTGCGAGGCGGGCGAGCCGATCCTGTACCACTTCGAGTTGGCGTTGGACCGCTACGAGCGGCGCGAGAGCCTCCTCGTCTGCCGAGCGTCGTGAGACCTGCGTTACCTGTGATCGCCGCCCGTGTGACGTGCGGCGATGGCAGGGGGCAGCAGGGCCTCGTCAGGTCAGCAGCCCCCGCTGGGTTGGCCTCCGCCAGGGAAGGCCAACCCAGCCCGAGAACAACCGAATAACGAGAACGGCCCCGGGGTGCATCCCGGGGCCGTTGTCGGTCGCTTGTCGTTCATCGCGAGAGGAACACGACCTTGTTGGAGAACATGATGACATCCCCCAGGCCGATCAGTGCGCAGGGGGACGGGAACCCGAGCCAGGAGGACGAGGCGCTGCGCCGCGCCAAGGAGTTGGACCAGAGGGGTGGGACGCGGTGACCGCCACCGTCTACGGCACGGGCACTCTGCATGCTGTGGCCGTGGACGAGATGCCGTTGCTGCCCGCCCCGGTGCCGGGGCTGATGGTGAGCGAGCGCGAGCGCGGGTTCCGCGCTGACCTGACGGCGTCCCGCGAGGCTGTCAGTAGTGTGCGCAGGCTGACCCGGTCGATGCCGGCGTCGTACGGCGCGGATCTGAGCCTCGCGGAGTCCGCGGAGCTCGTGGTCTCCGAGCTGGTGGGCAACGCGGTGCGGGCGAGCGCCCCGAACGCGGATGTCCCCCTGGTCGTCGAGGTGTACGCCGCTCTGGCTGGCTCGCCGGGCATTGAGGTGATCGTCCACGACACCGTCCCGGGGCAGCCGAACCGCGGTGAGGCCGCGCTGGACAGTGACGAGGCGGAGTCGGGCCGGGGCCTGGGCATCCTCGCCGCGGTCACGGACGGCTGGTCCGTCGAGCCGTCGACGGAGCCGTCCTTCGAAAAGATGATCAGGTGCCGCGTCAGCCGAGCTGAGTAGCACCGCCGCCGTACGGGAGGGCGGGCGCGCGGAAGGTCAGCTCCTTCGGGCGCAGCCCCTCGCGTCCGACTGCGCCGGAGATCACCGCCCGCCCGCTCCCCACCCCCAACAGCCTCAGGGACTCCTCGTTCCTGGGGCTGCCTGAGTCTGCGATTTCAACGGAGGGCCCCATGAAGAACGTCCAGGACCTCGTCGGTCTGTCCGCTGCCCACATGCCCGCCTCCGAGGCCGGCGTCGACTGGCGGCACAACGCGGTCTGCCGCGAGGAAGACCCCGATTTGTTCTTTCCGATCGGCAACACCGGCCCGTCGCTGCTGCAGATCGAGGAGGCGAAGGCCGTGTGCCGTCGCTGCCCGGTCATGGACCAGTGCCTTCAGTGGGCTCTACCGTCTTGATCGGGTTGATCGAGCCATTCGTAGGGTTGGGTCGCCCAGGGGTGCTGGGTGTGGCTATCAGTGGGCTGCCGCTTCGTGGCTTCCAACGCTTCGCCTCCCGGCACCTCACGACGACTCGGCCGCCGATTAGGAAGTGCGAACAAGTCGCTGAGTAGAGCAATGCCGGCGAGGTCGTCCGTGGCACGAACAACACAAACAAGGACGTCAGGAGCACGATGAGCCGGATATGGGTGGGGATCGACAGCGGCAAGGGCCACCATCACGGCCTCGCCCTGGACACCGAGGGCAAGACCTTGTTGTCGCGGCGGGTCGCCAACGACGAGCCCGAGCTGCTGAAACTGATCGGCGACGTCCTCGACCTGGCCGACGGCCGCCCGGTCACCTGGGCCATCGACATGACGGGCGGGGAGCCCGCGCTGCTGCTGGCCCTGCTGACCAACCACGGCCAGGAAGTCCTCTACATGCCCGGCCGGCTGGTCAACCGGGCGTCCGACGGCTACCGCGGCGAGGGCAAGACCGACGCCCGCGACGCCTACGTCATCGCCGACCAGGCCAGGATGCGCCGCGACCTGCGGCCCATCCGCCCCGGCGACGAGGCCGCCATCGAGCTCAAGCTGCTGACCGGACGCCGCGCCGACCTGGTCGAGGACCGCACCCGCGCAGTCAACCGCCTGCGGGGCACCCTGCTGAGTATGTTCCCCGCCCTGGAGCGGGCCCTGGAAGTCACCAACACCGGGCCTCTCAGGCTGCTGACGGGCTACCAGACCCCGGCCGCGATCCGCCGCGCCGGGATCTCGCGGCTGACCACCTGGCTGGCCAACCGCAAGGTCCGCAACGCGAGATCGCTGGCCGAGGCCGCGGTGGAGGCCGCCGAGCGTCAGCACACCGCCGTCCCCGGGGAGAAGACCATCGCGAAGCTGGTCCACACCCTGGCCGAGGAGGTGATGGCCCTCAATCAGCAGGTTTCCGAGATGGACAAGCTCATCGAGGGCCGGTTTCGCGAGCACGAACTCGCCGACATCCTCCTGAGCGTCCCCGGCATCGGCGCCGTGCTCGGCGCGGAGTTCCTCGCCGCTGTCGGCGGCGGGCTGGAGGAATTCAACTCGCCAGATGCCCTGGCGGCCTTCGCCGGAGTCGCTCCCGCCCCTCGAGACTCGGGCAAGGTCAGTGGCAACCTCCACCGGCCGCTCAACTACCACCGAAGACTCCAGCGCGTCTTCTACACCTCCGCACTGGTCAGCGTCCGCTACGACCCGAACTCGCGGCAGTTCTACGACCGCAAACGCGCCGAGGGGAAGAAGCACGTCCAAGCCGTGCTCGCCCTCTCCCGCCGACGCGTCAACGTCCTGTGGGCCCTGATTCGTGACCGACGGTGCTATCAAGTCACACCCCCAGTGACTACAGCCGTTTGACAACAGCATTAGGAAGCGTTCGAGTCCGGCCAGGACCACGGCGTCTGGGGCGGGCTCAGCGAGGACGAGCGCCGCTCCATGAAGCGGCGCGCCGCCCGCAACCGCGCCCGGCAGGCCAGCGCCTGACCGTCCCGCCACCTGCAGCCCTGCGCTGCCCGGGCGCCTCCGGACCAGCCCCTCGTTGGCCCGGTGGCGGCGGAGAACGCAGGGACCAGGCCGCGCCAGACCTTGGCGCGGCCGCTCCCGAACCCGTACTCCTCCGACATCCCCAGGGAGATCCCGATGGTCGCGAACACCCCCTGCAACCACACCCCGTCCTGCCCGCCCGCCAGCAGCCCCGCCCGCGACGCTGCCCGCGTCATCTCCAGCCACCCGGAGCAGGGATGGAGCCTGCTGTGCAACGGGTCCCTCGTCTTCGAGGACACCGGCGAGCTGCTCCCCGACGGACGGGTCATCGCCCCGCACCGGCCCACCGACACGCCCGCCCTCCAGGGCTCGGTCCGTAGCAAACTGGCGTCGCTCCCCATCCACTTCGTGGACACCCAGCGCCTCCTCGGTGGCACGGCCGGCGGCGGGAAGACCAGCGCGGCCGCGGCGATGCACCGGTTCGCCCTGGCCCCGGACCCCGACCGCGCCGACGCTCCCGCCGACCACCCGTCGGTCTGACGGCTGCCTCCCCCGTCCGTCCCGGCCCGGCGCCGGCACGGACGGGGTCGAAGAGAGCCGGACAGCCCGGACGGCACGGCCACAGGTATAAGGGGGAGCACATGCTCCGTGTCATCACGAGCAGCACCCACCGCCGGTTCCAGGAGGCGGTGACCGAGGCCGAGAGGATTCCCGGTCTCGAAACCGAACTCGCTGATCTCCGCAGGAGGTTGGAGATCGCGCGGAACGAGAAGAAGGACGCCGCGTGCACGGCCGAGGATCTGGCGGACGCCCGGGAGGCCGGGGCGGAGATCGCGGCGACGCTCACCCAGCCGGACGCCCGGCAGCGGGAAGCCATCCTCGACATCGCCGCCTCGCTCGTCCGCCACGCCGAGGGCCTCGGTCTCGATGTGAAGCGGCTGCACAGCGGCGATCCCTACAGCACGTCCCCCACCGCCTCCGTCGAACCGGAGTCACAGCCGGCCGGTGCCGAGAGCGGGGACGGCACGGAACCGTACGTGCACGTCTACGTCCACCAGGGGAAGATCCGGTCCGTGCTCCGCTGGGGCGAGGCCGCCGTGCGCCAAGCCCATGCCGACGGCGCTCCCCCGGAGGGCTGGTGCCAGGACCGCAGCTGCTCCGAGATGCCCGGGCCGATGCCGTACTCGCTCTACCCGCTGCCCGTGCAGGTGCCGTGGCCGGACCGCAGCCAGGTGCACCTGCTGCTCCACCGGGACCGGCCGATCGCGGCGTTCGGAACCGAGCAGGCCGCCCACCGCGACTGCGTCATCACGAGCATGGCCGCCACCGAGCCCGCCCTCATCACGGTCGTCAGCCAGCCGATCGCGGACAGCCAGTTGTACCCGACGGCCGCCCCGGATGAGCACGGCCTGGACACCAAGGACGCACGCCGGCATCACGCCCGGCTGCTCGCGGCCATGGCGACCGGACGGTGCGCGGCGATGCGCCGTAAGAAGGTCGAGCCGCCCGAGGACTTCCTCCAGCTCTGCTCGAACCTCAGGGCCGCCGCGGTGAAGCTCTCGGTCACCGAGGCCGAGATCGACGAGTACGCCTCGACCTGGGCGGCCCTCCTCTGATCGCGACTCCACGGAGATCCGACCACGGAAGGACATCTTTGATGCCGATCGTGCTTCTTCTCGTCCTGGTGCTGTTCGGCGGCACCGCGCTCGTCCTGGCCGCCAACCCGAAGCAGCCGTTCTTCCAGCAGCTCTTCGGCAGCCTGCGGTCCGCCGGGCGCACCCCCACACCCGAGCAGCAGTACTGGGCCGAAGCCAACAGCCACCAAGGACTCACCAACGACCAACTGCGCCGCCGGGCCATGCTGCTCGGCGGCACCCTGGGCCGAGGTGCCAGCGGCGACGTCACCACGATCGAAGTGGAGGGCGAGAACGAGCTCGGCCCGACCTTCTCGATGGTGCGCTACATCCGCGGCAAGGACGGCCTGTGGCGGGCCGGTTGACTGCCCGCCGAGTTCCTCCCCTGAGTTGCCTGTCGCTCCCGGCGTTGCGAGTCGCCGGGAGCGGCAGGGAGCAGCAGGGACGTTCCCCCGATCCCGCGCTCCATGGCCGGCCTCCCCCGTGGGAGGCCGGCCTTCATGCTGCCGGGTCCGGTACGACCATCCCCCCGTACCGGACCCGGCTCCTTGTTCTTGTTCCTCCGTATCCAAGGAGCTGCTATGACCAGCCCCCCGCAGGTCGACGAACGCGTCGACCTCGACAAGCCGCCGGTCCGCGCAGGGCTGCCCGGTCAGCCGGACACCCTCGTGAGCCGAGTCGTCCCGGCCGCGCCGACCGGCGAGCCCGAGTCGGACCCGCGCACGATGAAGGCGCTCGCGATCGTGGCCGGCACCGGCGGCGCGATCCTGGCGGCGATCGGGTTCACCGGCTCGTACAACTCGCTGCGGCACCTGGCCGAGGCCAAGGGCTTCGGCGTGTTCTCGTACGCGTTCCCGATCGGTATCGACGCCGGGATCCTGGTCCTGCTGGCCATGGACCTCTACCTGACGCGGAAGCGCGCGTCGCTGCCGCTGCTGCGGTGGCTGGCCCACGGGCTGACCGCCGCGACGGTCGCGTTCAACGCTGCTGCCGCCGACGGGCCGCTGTCCGCGGACCCGCTCGCCGCGTCGATGCACGGCGTCATCCCGGTGCTGTTCATCGCCGCGGTGGAGGCCGCGCGCCACTACATCGGCCGGATGGCCGCGCTGATCGCCGGTCACGACCTCGGCAGCCCGCCGCTGTCGCGGTGGCTGCTCGCGCCGCTGCCCACGTGGCTGATCTTCCGGCGGATGAAGCTGTGGAGTCTCCCGTACGACGACGTGGTGTCGCGGCTGAAGGGCATCACGATCTACCGGCAGCTGCTGAAGAAGCGCTACGGGCGCAGCTGGCGCCGGAAGACGCCGGCCGATGAGCTCCTTCCGATCAAGATGGCCCGTTTCGGGTTGACGGTCGATGAGGCGCTGGAGATTCCGGCACGCGAAGCGGAATCCGCCCGTCGCCGTGAGGAGGAGGCGGAGCTTCGGGAACGCGAAGCCGACGACGCCCGGGCGCTTCGGGCGGCTGAGGCGGAGCTTCGGCAAGTCGAAACGGAGTCTCGGATCGAGACCGCGAAGATCGCCGCCAAGGTCGAGCGGGTCGCCGCCGAGGGCCGGTTGAAGGCTGCTGAGGCGGAGGCCGAGAATGCCGCCGATCTTGAGATTCGGCGATCCGAAGAGCGCCTTCGGGTGCAGCGTGCGGAGGCCGACGCCGAGATCCAGCGGCTGGAGAGCCAGACCGAGGCCGATCGCCTGCGCGCCGAGCGTGAGCTGAAGGAAGAGCAGGTCAAGTGGTCCGTGCGGCAGCGGCAGTTGCAGCAGGAGACCGAGACGCTCGAGTCGGCTGAGGCGGCTGAGGCGCGAGCTCGCGCGGCGCGCGCCGACCAGGAGGCCAACGAGGCGGCACTGGCGGCCGCGAAGGCCGATCGGGAGGCAGCCGAAGAGCGCAAGGGGGCCGCCGAAACCACCCGCGACGCTGTCGAAACCGAGCGGGCGGCCGTCGAAGCGGAGGCCGAGCGTTCTGCTGCCGAGCGCCGCGCGGCGGAGGACCGGCAAGCGGCTGCCGAAGCCCGCCGTCGTGCGGCCGAGGACGACCAGGCCGCTGCCGCTGCCGAGGCGGAGGCCCGGCTCACGCTGCCGGAGCGGGACGCCCGCAAGGTCGCCCGGATGATCGTCGCGGCTGGAGGCGACCCGAAGGCCGTCACTCTCAAGCAGATCGAGCTCGAGCTGGGCGTCTCCCAGACCACCGCCCACGAGCGCAAGACCCGGGCGCTGGAGTACCTCCAGGAGCAGCAGGAGCAGCAGGAAGGAGACGAGCAGCAGGCCGCCTGACCAGCGGAAATGAGCACCTTCGGCGGTTCCACCGGCCCCCGAGATGACGTCAACACCTCGGGGACACGGTGAAGGCGCCGAAGCGCCGGGTCCCACCCTCTCACCCAACCTGCCCGTCAGGAAGGTGAATCGGCTGGTGACCAGCACAAACAGCGGCCGGGTGATCGGGATCGCAGACCGCGAGCCGACCCGGCCGTTTTGACCCTTTTTGACCCGCCGACCGAACGGAGGATCACGGAAACGTGGGCGGAACCGCGTACTGGACAAAACAGATAAGACGGGCGGACGGGAGATCGCCCAAAGCGGGCGCCACTCGACGGGTGGACCGGCTGCGCGGGCTGCTGAAGGACGCCGAGCCGGCCGTCGCCGATCGTGTCTGGCGCGAGGTCGTCGACCTCCTCCAGCGGACCACCGACAGCCACTCGACACGCGGCTCCGCGTACTGGACCAGCGAGATCAAACGGGCCGACAGACGGTCGCCCAAGGAGGGCGCGACCAAGCGTCTGGACCGGCTGCGCGGCGTGCTGCAGAGGGTCGATCCGGTGGTCGCCAACCGCGCCTGGCGCGACGTGAGCGACACCCTCCAGCAGATCACTGTTCGTCACACACGGTGATCGTTCACCCATTCATTCACCCGGGGGAGAGATGAACTCGATCCGGCCCTACACGCGTACGTACGCGCACGAGGGCACGAGTTCACTCCCCCGGTCGCAGACCGTGAGGGGAAAGCGATGGAATTGCTGCTTCTCGCGTGCGCATGGCTCGTGTACACGGCGGGCGCGCAGAGCGAGCAGGCAAAGGTCGGACTGTCCCCGGCGCAGCGGGACATCCTGAGGGAGCGGACGCGGCACGAGAAGGCCGTGCAGAAGATCGCCGACAAGCACGGGGCCGCTGCGCCGGCCGACCGCAAGGCGGGCGTCTCGCCCTGGAAGGAACCGCCGGCCTCGGAGCGCGATCCGGTGCTCACGCTGCCGGAGGCGTTCCGCTCGGGCTACCGCGGACACACCCGCGTCGAGCGCGTGGCCACCCCGATGGGGCGCCGCGCCGGCGGGTGGGCCGCGCGGGGCGTGGCGTGGGGCCAGGACACCGGCCGCGGTGCCCTGCGGGAGTACCGCAAGCGCCGCAAGGCCGCCGGCCATGACGACCCGGCCCCGGTGCTTGTGCCGCTGCCGCCTACCCGACCGCCGGACGTGCCGCCGATGCCAGCGGCACCGCCGACGGCCGGCGCCGACAGCGGTGACGGCGGTGACGGCAAGGGCGTCTCCCTGGAGAGGCCCAAGGAGGCGACCGAGCCCCCGGAGCCGGAAGGCGCCGTGAAGCCGCCTGAGAAGGCCGCAGAGCCTCCCGCAGGCGGCGATGGCTCCCCGGGCGCCCCGGAGGCCTCAACAGGCCCTGAAACGCCGCCAGATGGGGCCGCAGAGGCGCCGACGAAGGAACCCGCGACTCCCGCCTCGGAGGCGTCACCAGGTCCCGAAGCGGCTCCGGCCGGGCCCGAAACCACCGACGCGGCGGCCGAACCCGAGCCCGCCGCCGCCGAAACCAAGGACACCGCGGAGCCGAAGAGCCCCGAGGAGCCCTCCGCCGCCGCCGAAACGGAACCCGACCCGGCCCCGGCCGAGCCGGAAGCCACCCCGGCGGCGCCCGAAAACTCGGCGGCCGCGCCCGAAACCCCGGCCACCGAACCCGAAAGCCCCGCGACGGCGCCCGAGGGCACCACGCCGGGACCGACCCGAGACAGTGAACCGGCTGCCGCCGGTGAAGGAGTTGGGCGTATGGCAGCAGAGGTGACGTACGAGTCCGTCGCGGACGAGAGCGACGAGCTCTCCCTGATGTGCAAGGAGGACTCGCAGAGCTGCGACCGGATCAAGAACCGCGCCGAAAGGGAAGTCGGGCGCGGTGACACCCTGCTCGCGCAGATGGAGGCCACGGGCTTCGGGCAGTCTCTCCAGGCCTGGGTCACCCGCTGCCGGGATGACTACCAGGGGATGGGCACCCATCTCGACCAGCTCAAGACGAACACGATCGCCCAGGACGAGGCCGTGGTCAGGGCCAAGGGTCACCTGATCGCGGGCCAGGGCGTCTACTACGACATCGCCCTGGACATGGAGCAGGTCGCCGAACGCGAGGCGTACATCAGCGACGCCGTCGACTCCGAGGACACCTCCGCCCACACCGAGGTCTACGAGACGAAGGGAGCCTGACCATGAGCGTAGCCAAGGCTGTTGGCTCGTTCGTCACCGTCGCCGCCATCCTGGCCAGGGCGACGGCATACGGAGTCCGAGCCGCCATGACCAAGCGGGCCGTCGAGCGGCTGGAGAAGCGCTACCACGACCGCGCCGACTCGGCCCGGTACCTGTCCGAGGCGATGGGCAAGCTGGAGGTCGACGAGCCGACCACAACCGCCTACATGGAGGTCTCCACGCTGTCGGAGGCCATGGCGGCCAACGTCGCAGGCATCGTCGGCCGCGCCGACTCCCTGCAGGCCAACGCCCAGGGGCTGGCCGAAGCGACCGAAGCGGAACACGGCCGGATGAGGGAAGCCAACCGCACCCACACCGTGAAGATGGCAGACCGGCAGTTCATCCAGCCCCGCTAGGCACCAGACACCACCCCCACCTCGAAGGGCGGGACCGCAATCCGCGGTCCCGCCCTTCGTCTTCGCTGAAAACGGAGAAGAACCGGATGGCCACGACCACACCGACTCAGGAAGAGACCGAAGAGACCGCTCCCCAGGAGCTGACCGGACTGCGCGCGCAGGTCGCCCGGATGCACAACCCGGGCCTCTACGTCGGCTCCGGGCTCGGCATCGCCTCCGGCTGGCTGTCCGGTGACCCGCTGCTGCTCACCACCCTCGGCACCACCGGCGTCGCCGCCAGCTGGGCCGCGCTCGGCATGCACCCGGGCCCGTGGCGCTGGCTGCCCGGGCAGGGCGAGCCGTGGGAGTGGATGGCCCGCAGCAGCCGGCGCGGCTACCGGCGCCGGGTCCGTCGGATGCGCCGCCGCCTCGACCTCGACCACGCGTACGGTCCCGCCGTCGGCTCCGACGGCCTGCTCGTGCCGACCATCAGCATCGCCGACGGCTGGCGCCACCGGGACGACCGTGCCGCCCTGGTCCGCGCGGCGAAAGCCGACGCCTACCGCAAGCGGTCCGCGACGCTGCGCGCCATCTGGGCCAAGGGCCTTCCCGACTGGGAGCGCGGCTGGTGGCGCCGCTACAGCGCGACGGAGATGGTGCTGCGTGCTGGCCCTCTCGCGGCGATACCCGCCAGCAGCTACATCGACGTGCCCTGGTGGGCCCGCCTCCTCATTGCCTCCACCGCGGCGACCTGGGGATCGCGGATGTGGGCCCTGCCGGACTCGGCGACCCCCGCGGCCGCCGAACACCCGGGCGGCATCGACTGGTACCTAGCCCGGTGGGACGAATGGATCGCCTGCGACCAGGGCCCGCTGCCCGCTTCCAAGCTCACCGACGTCCGGCTGGACGATGACCGGCTGACCGCGATCATCGTCTCCACCACCGCCCGGCCCGCCCTCGGCGTGGCCCAGGACTC
Source organism: Streptomyces sp. NPDC048392 (assembly GCF_043200575.1). Lineage (NCBI taxonomy): Bacteria > Bacillati > Actinomycetota > Actinomycetes > Kitasatosporales > Streptomycetaceae > Streptomyces > Streptomyces sp. NPDC048392. The sequence goes on along the minus strand of NZ_JBICYB010000014.1, from coordinate 88,952 downwards.
CGTCTCGATCGCGTTCGAGGTCCCTCCGCGGGCGGTCAACATCTACCGTCCCGACGACATGGCCGCCTCCCGCGCCAAGCTCACCGTCAAACTGCGCAACAGGACCGGCGAGCTGGACATGGACGACCTGTCGGCCGTGTGGGAGGAGTACGGCCCCTACCACGGTAGTGAGCTGTACGACGCGGAGGAGACCGAGTTCGGCCGGCGCTTCAAGCTGCTCATGCCGCGCCGTGGCTCTTCGGTCGCCGACGTGCAGCCCCTCGCCATCGCCCAGGCCCTCGACATGGACGGCGAGGACGCGGTCTCTCACCTGCACCTGCGGGTGATCGACGCCCGCCGCATCGAGGTCAACGAGATGTCCATCAACCCGCTCCAGGACGGCGTCCCTCTCGACCTGGACGCGCTCGTGATGGACGAACAGGGCTACGTCACGGTCGGCAAGGACATCTACGGCGATCCCGCCGCGTGGCGCCTGATGATCCCCAACGCGGGGAAGTTCGGGCTCACCGGCCGCCAGGGCATGTCCGCCGTGCACTCCTTCTCTTCCGGCACCACCGGTTCGGGCAAGAGCTCGCTGGAGGAAACCCTCCTGATCGCCCAGATGATCAACGGGATCGTCGGGTGGCTGGCCGACGGCAAGTTGGGCGCCGGCTTCGCCTCCTGGACCCACGTGCTCGACTGGATGGTCAAGAGCCACTACGGCGCCATGCTCATGGGCCAGGCCTCCGTCGACGTCGGCAAGTTCCGCTTCTCGACCCAGATGAAGATGCAGTGGCAGGACGCCGAAGGCTACGTCATGGACGGCCGCAGCTTCTTTGTCCCCGGCGAGCCGTTCGCCCCGATGCAGGTCACCTGGGACGAGTTCAACGAGATGGTCATGGACCCGCTCAAGGACCACGTCAACCCGCTCCTGGCCTACGCGTCCAACCTCGGCCGCCAGACCCGGTCCGCCGGCATAGGCGCCCGGATCTACGTGCAGATCCCCAACCTCGACTCCATCGGAACCAACAAGCACGCCAACGCCATCCGCGACATGCTCCAGTCCGGCAACATCGCCCTGTTCCGCACCGCACGCGCGGACGTCGACGTGATGTCGCTCGGATCCAGGACACCCAAGTTCCGTCTGGAGCCGATCCCGGAGAAGTTCCCCAACGGCGCTGGCACCGGCGGCCTGGGCTACATCGCCGACGGCTCCGACCAGTACACCCAGTCCCGCATGATGTTCCACCCCAACCCGGTGCGCATTGCCCGCGAACTGCCCCGCCCGACCCTCACTCAGGGCGAGGCAGACGCCATCGCCGACATGAGCCCCGCCGGCATCGCCTACCTGCGGCGGGACGAGTACCGGCACATGGACGCCGGCGAGGAAGAAGAGTTCCTGCGCGACCTGGTCGCGCAGGAGCAGGAAAAGCGCGGCAAGAACACCACCGTCGTCGACCTCGCCCCCGTCCCGGCCATCCCGGCCGGCGTGGACATGGACGCCGAAGACCTCGAGGACGACGACCTGGACGCCCTGGTGCCGCCCAGCCGTTCCGAGCTCGTCTGGCACGCCGTCGACCGCGGCGCCCGCCGCAACGGCGAGATCGCCAAGGTCACCGCCCTGAAGCCGCCCAACGTCGCCAACGCCACGAAGCGGCTGGAGCGGCTCGGCAAGCTCACTCAGATCGACCGCGACTGGCACACCGTCGACCGCCTCGACGCCTGACCCCCATCCCATCCCCCTCACAGAAGTTGGAGATCAGCCATGGAACTCACCGTCTCGGGTCTCGCTCTGCTCGTCGCCATCGGCATCGGCATCTGGATGAAGAAGGACAGCAGCTTCCGCAAGCGGGAAGTCGCCGTCGTCTCGATCTTCTGGATCCTCGTGATGATGACGCCCTTCGGCGCGGACGGCGTCGCGAAGGTCCAGGACATGTTCGGCAACGGCGCCAAGGGCTTCAGCGACACCGTCAACAACGTCTCCGCCAAGTAGCCCCACTCACGCGAGAGGCGGCCCGCTCCGAGCGGGCCGCCTCTTCCGCGTTCACACCCTCGGCCCACCAGTTAGGAGTGACACCGCATGGCCGCCGACGACCTCGCAGGCCGTGGGCGGGGACAGACGGCTCAGGAAGCGTTCGACGAGGCGCGCATGCTGGCCGACTGGTACAGCAGCAGCGTCCCCACGACAACCAGAGCTGTCGCCCCCGTTTCCCTGCCGACCCCGCCCACCGCCGGGGGCACCGTGCCGTTCGATCCTCAGGGACGGCCTCCCATGTCCCAGAAGGCCACCGACCACGCCGCCCTCGTGATCGTCTACACCTGGGGGTCGCTGCCGGTCGGCGGCGCCATCTCCCTGGTGCTGTGGCAGCTGTCCAGCGTCAGCCCGATGCAACTGACCTTCGCCGGCCTTGGTGCCTCCGGAGTGTTCATCGCGATCGGCGCCGCCGCCCGGATGATCGGACGCGCTTTCCGGGACGGCGCCTCCGCCCTGCCGGACAACACGGTCAACCAGTACACCGGCACCGTCTACGTGCAGCACACCGAACTGCACACCGAAACCCGCGGGTTCGGGCGGACCAACAACCAGATCACCGACGGCACGCACTGACCGTCGGACGCCGCCCACCCACGATGCGCTCACGCTGACGTCTGCCTGTCCACTCCCGAACCCCGCCACGGGGGCCGGGGGCGGGCAGGGAGCCGGAACAGCCACACCGCTCCAACAGCCCCACTCCCTCCCGCCCGTCGGCTGTCCCCCTCGCTGGCGGGGCGCGGTGCTGTCCACCGTCCTGCCTTCGTGAAGAGAGGCGAACCCGCCATGACCACCAACTCCGCTGCTGGGAACGGCCACGAGCACACGCTCCGGTGGCCCTCCTTACACAGGGCCCGCGGCTGGATCAGCCACCGGACCGGCCAGTCCCGCACGAAGCTGACGCGACTGTGGCGGCACGAAACCGTCCGCCACTTGGCCTTCAGCGCCGCCGTCACCGTCTTCGGCGCCTGGCTGCTGGGCCAACTCCTGCCCGACATGCCCGGCCTGGCCACGACCCTGGACGCGGTGGGTGCCACCATCGACGACCCCGTACGCCGCTACCTCGTCGCCCACACGCAGGAACTGCCCATCACCGCCAGCACCACCTACAGCATCTGGAAGGCCCTCGGACTCATCGCGTTCGTCCTCGGCGCCCTCCACAACGGCCCCGCCCGGCTCACCTGGACGATGTGGGGCGCCGCCACCGTGATCATGGTGCTGATCGGAACTCCCGGGCCCGGCCGCCCGGTCGCCACTGCGGTCGGCCTCCTGACGTGGGCCGCGCTGTCCAGCCTGGCGCTCCGCGGACTGCGTCTCCCGCCGCTCGCGTTCGTCCACGTCGACGTCCACAACGAGGCATCGCCCCCTCCCGACGTTCAGGTCCACGCGGAGATCCGTATGCCGAGGACCGAGCCGCCCCAGTTCCTGCCCTACCCCCTCCCGTACCTGCCGCCGTCGCCGAACTGACGTCTGCCTGTCCGCCCCTCGACCCCCGCCACGGGGGCCGGGGGCGGGCAGGGAGCCGGAACAGCAAACGCGCCGCTGCTCTCCTCCCATCACTCCACCTGCCGGTTGCCGCCGTCGCCAGCCCGGCTCACGACCGGCAGGCAAGGAGCGGGGCGCCCGGCAACCGTCCGGAAGGACTCCTCGACCATGCGCATCGGTACCAACAACGAGACCTATGTCCTCGACTCCGCACGTGACGGGCAGCGCATCCTCGACGGCATCAACGGCGACGCCGCCGACGCCGTCGACGCGCTCATCCGCGAGTACCTGGAGCTGCGCGACCGCGTCCAGCAGCTCAAGGACGGGCTGCCCCAGCACCACACCGACATCGAACTGTGCCCCGCCTGCGAGCCCTTGGAGCAGCCGTGCCCCTACCACTTGGGACGGGCCGAGGGGTGGATCGAACTCTCCAAGGCGGTACGCCTCCTGGGCAGCGGCGACTCCACCTACGCCACGCTCGTCCTGGAGCACGCGGACGCGGCCGGGGACGACGCATGACCGTCACCACCGACACCACGCTCGCGGCGGCCACGGCAGTGGACACGCTCCAGGACGACACCCTCCACGACGTCGACGCCGCGATCACCCCACCGGAGGCCGCGGGGAACGCGGCCCTGGCCGCCGTACGCACCGGGAACCGCGAAGCCGCCCAGCAGATCATCGCCGAGATGCTCCCCGACGAGCGCGCCGACCTCGCCGACCACCTTGAGGAACTCCGCAAGCTGCTCGGCCCGACCTGCGCCGAGTGCGGCGCACTCACCGAACTCGGCACCTGCACCACCGATCCCTCCAGCGCGGAGTGCCGCTTCCTCTGCAGCCGCTGCACGGCCGCCCGCCGCACCCGCTGAACGACCCCACCGGGGCAGCCGCCGCAGGCCTCACCGGGCCGGCGCGTGCTGTCACCCCGCCTCGACAAGGAGCCCAAGCCCATGGTCCTCGCGCTGTTCAACCGCGCCCGTCGCGCGCCCGTCGAGCCGTCGGCCACAGACCCGTGGCCGGAGCTCGGCGAGACCTGGATGCCCGAAGGCGTCACGGTCGTCGAGCGGCACTGGAACCAGGCGATGAGCGCGATCGCCCTCGTCTACTCCACCGACGACAGCGGCTACCACGTCGTCGCCTGTCTCGGCTGCCACTTCATCGTCGCGCAGGACCCGGACCGCCGCCCCCTCGCCGGCGGACTGAACCTGACGGACGCGAACCGGATCGCCACCGAGCACGCCACCAGCTGCCGGGCGGTGTCCCGCGCCATCCCAGACCGCCCGGACGACGCCACCGCCCGCGAACAGTTACGCAAGTGGACGCTCGCCTGGAAGAGCAAGGCCGACAAGGTCCAGATCATGCTCCGGAACTTCGACCTCCACCGCCTCGCCCTCCAGCGCAGCAACGAGTGGATCGAAGCCGAACTCCAGCAGCTGGCCGTGGACCGGCCCGACGCCTTCGCCGTACAGCTCAGCACCTACGACCACACGACGTTCTACTACTACGTCCTGCCCCCCACCGAGAACTGACCAGCCCCTCCGTGCGGCCTCGCGCGCCGCCGCCGGCAGCTTCGCGTACTACGTACGGTCCGCCCGTCACGCATCCGACGCCCTCTCCGGCCGGGGAGGGCGCTCTTGTGCTCGCGACGTCAGGAGATCAACCCCCGTGAGCCAACGCCACAACTGGACAGGAGGCATCCATGGCTGACACCGCAGCCACTGCGACCAACCGCACCTGGCAGCCGGTCACCCTCGGCACCGGGCACGGCCGCAACAGCGTCATCTGGCACTACGACCGCGTCGACCAGCCCGCCCGCTGGAAGAAGGCCGGACGCGTCCTCGTGCCCCACCTCTTCCACCCTCTAGTGCCGAAGTCCTTCATCACCCGCGTCTTCGACGTGATGGAAGCCAACGCGAACATCACGTTCGTCGCCCCGACGGAACACGCGGCCAGGATGCGTGACTTCGTCCAGGAGCGCGAGGCCCAGATGCGGCAGGAAGCCGCCCGGTTCGATGTCCCCCCGGACGACGGCATGCACGCCAGTCCGGCTGCCAAGTCCGCGCGGGCCCGCGCCGCGAAGCCCCCGGCGAACATCTGGCTCGGGGTGACGGTCAACGACCAATGGACGGCCAAGACGCGCATCCCCGCCCTGCTGGAGACTCCGGCCGCTACGAGGGTCGTCGTCTGCGAGCCGCTGACCGGTCCCGTCGACCTGGACCCATTCCTGACCGAGCGCCGCGACGTCACCCACCCGGATGCCGACGCACCGCAAGACGCCGTCGTCGACGACATGGTGCGCCACGGCGACCAGTGGCACCGCACCGAACGCCTGCACTGGGTCATCGCCGGAGGCGGGTTCGGGCTCAACGCCCGCCCCCTGCACCCGCAGTGGGCCCGCGACATCCGCGACGCGTGCGAGCAGCACAGCGTGCCGTTCTACTTCACCCAGCACGGGGACTACGTCACGGCTTCCGTCGTCGACGACCCTGCATTCGGTGGTGGCCGCGCCTACGACGACCCGCTGCACGGAGGGCGCAGCTCGGCCTCGCTCCGCGAGCGAGGCCCCAGCCGCACCTTCCGGTCGGGCCCCTGGCGCGCGATGGAGCCGGGCGACCGCACCCGACACACCTGGATGCTCGACAAGGACACCATCGCCGTCCGCGTCGGCAGGAAGTCCGCCGGCCGCGAGCTCGACGGCCGACTTCACGACGGCGTGCCCTACTCCTCGACGGCCACGATGCCGTCAGCCGAGGCGGCGGCCACGCACTGAGCGCGCCGGACCGCCGGTGAAGGGCCCAGGGCGGCACCGGCATCCGACTCCACCAACACCCGTCCACAACTGGGACGGGCGACGGAAACACCCCACGGGCGGCGGGCGCGGCTACACCGCGCCCGCCGCCCGCTCACACTCCGATCCCCTACAGGAATCCTGATGACCAGCCACCCCGAGGCCACGGACACCACTCCGTTACCCCACTCCCGTGACCTGCGCTCCGCCGAGAACGACCTGAAGCTGCTGCGCAGCCGTCTCCGTACGGTCGCCGAGTTCATCCACGACTCGGCCCACGACTTCGCGGCCCGCCACGCGCTCGCCCAGCGCCTGGACCTGCCCGTGCCGGCCCCGGCGCCCGCCACGCGGCAGACGAAGGAGGCCACACGGTGAACCAGTCCCCGACCACCGCCGAGCCAGGCACTCAGCACTCGCTCGTCGACCAGAACCTCAAAGACGCGCTCGCCACCGTGGCCTCGGAGATCGGCCGAACCGACAACAAGACCTCCTTCCTCCTCGCCTTCAACGGCGCAGTCATCGCGGGGCTGTTGGGATCGGCCGACAAGGATCTCCCCTTGCTGTGCCTCGTCGCGGGCGGACTCGCGGTCCTCACCCTCGCCGTCTCCACCGTCCTGCTGCTGCTCGTCGTCCTGCCCCGACTGCATGGCGCGGACCGCGCGAGCTTCCCCTACTGGGCCACGTGCGACACCCAGCAGATCCTCGCCGAGATGAGCGACGACCGCCGAGCGGACCGCCTTCGTGTCCTCTCCCAGATCGCGCTGCCCAAATTCCAGGGGCTGGGGCGCGCGATCCGCCTCTCGCTGGCCGCCGTCATCCTCATCGTCATCGCCGTCCTCGTGCCCATCGTGACCGCGCTCGCCTGACGGCAGACGCCCCCGGGCTACGTCACGACGCCGGAAGACAACCGCTCCGCCCGGCCCCGTCACCCGACCCTGCACCACCTGCCTGCCCACCCTCCCTGGAGCCTGCTGTGAAGAAGACCCCCGCCAAGAAGCCGGCCGCGAAAAGGCCCCCCGCGAAGAGGTCACCGGCCAAGACGACCGCCGCGAAAAAGCCCCCTGCGAAAAGGGCCGCGGCGAAGAGGTCACCGGCCAAGAGGCCCGCCGCGAAGAGGACCCCCGCCAAGAGGGCCACGGCGAAGACGTCGCCCAGTACCAGGATCGTGTACTGGCTCTTCCGCAGCATGGGGCGGAGCGCCAAGAACCTCGATCCAGCGCACCGCAAGGACGGCGCCGCGCTGCTCCTGCTCGCCAGCGCGCTGATCGTCGCCGTGGGCACCTGGGCCGACCTGCAAGGTCCAGTCGGCGAGCTCGTCGAGATCCTGGTGACCGGCTCCTTCGGCCGCCTCGACCTTCTGGTGCCGGTACTGCTCGGCGCCATCGCCGTGCGCTTCATCCGGCACAGGGAGAAGTCCGAGGGCGACGGCCGTGTCGTCATCGGCCTGTCCGTCCTGGTCATCGGCGTGCTCGGCCTGGTCCACATCGCCTGCGGCTCGCCGGCCCGCACCGACAGCATGCAGGCCATACGGGACGCCGGCGGCCTGATCGGCTGGGGCGCCGCAACCCCGCTGGCGTACAGCATGGGCGACGTGCTGGCCGTACCGCTGCTGGTGCTGCTCATCGTCTTCGGCCTGCTGGTCGTCACGGCCACCCCGGTCAATGCCATCCCGCAGCGGCTACGGGCGCTCGGCACGCACCTCGGCGTCGTCCAGGGGCAAGCGGCCAGCGTGCCCGGCGACGACGAGCACGCGGAGCAGAAGCGCGAGGCGATGCCCGCACGCTCCAGCCGCGACGGGTCTGCCGAGCAGACGAACGACTCCGACAGCGTCCAGCAGGAAGCCCTCCCACAGCGCGGGAAACTCAAGGCCACAGCAACGCCAGCACCCGCCACCGCCCAGCCACACCGGATCACGCCGTCCCCCCGCGCCGTCCCCGACCTCACCAAGACGCCGCCCGCCGGCCAGTCGCGCGATCTTCCCGCGCGCGCGGAGCAGCTCCAACTGTCGGGCGACATGACCTACGCCCTGCCGGCGCTCGACCTCCTCACGCGCGGCGGGCCCGGCAAGACGCGCAGCGCCGCCAACGACGCGGTCGTCGCCTCCCTCTCGAACCTCTTCACCGAGTTCAAGGTCGACGTCGCCGTCACCGGCTTCACGCGCGGACCGACGGTCACGCGCTACGAGATCGAACTCGGCCCCGCCGTCAAGGTCGAACGGATCACCGCGCTGACGAAGAACATCGCGTACGCCGTCGCCAGCCCGGACGTGCGGATCATCAACCCGATCCCCGGCAAGTCCGCGATCGGCATCGAAATCCCCAACATCGACCGCGAGATGGTCAACCTCGGCGACGTGCTGCGGCTGGCCGCGGCCGCCGAGGACGACCACCCACTGCTGGTCGCGCTCGGCAAGGACGTCGAGGGCGGCTACGTCATGGCCAACCTCGCCAACATGCCGCACATCCTGGTCGCCGGAGCCACCGGTTCCGGTAAGTCGTCGTGCATCAACTGCTTGATCACTTCCATCATGGTGCGCGCGACCCCCGAGGATGTGCGCATGGTCCTGATCGACCCCAAACGGGTCGAACTGACCGCCTACGAGGGCATCCCGCACCTGATCACGCCGATCATCACCAACCCCAAGCGGGCCGCAGAGGCCCTCCAGTGGGTCGTACGCGAAATGGACCTGCGCTACGACGACCTCGCGGCATTCGGCTTCCGGCACATCGACGACTTCAACGCAGCCGTTCGAAGCGGCAAAGTGAAGGCGCCGGCGGGCAGCGAGCGGGAGCTCCAGCCGTACCCGTACCTGCTGGTGATCGTCGACGAGCTCGCCGACCTGATGATGGTCGCCCCGCGCGACGTCGAAGACGCGATCGTGCGCATCACCCAGCTCGCTCGCGCGGCCGGCATCCACCTGGTGCTCGCCACCCAGCGGCCCTCGGTGGACGTCGTCACCGGCTTGATCAAGGCGAACGTCCCCTCACGGCTCGCCTTCGCCACCGCCTCGCTCACCGACTCGCGGGTCATCCTCGACCAGCCCGGCGCCGAGAAACTGATCGGCAAGGGCGACGGGCTGTTCCTGCCGATGGGGGCGAACACGCCTGCCCGCATGCAGGGCGCTTTCGTGAACGAGGACGAGATCGCGGCCGTCGTCCGGCACTGCAAGGACAAGATGGCGCCCGACTTCCGGGACGACGTCGTCGTGGACACCAAGCAGAAGAAGGAGATCGACGAGGACATCGGCGACGACCTGGACCTGCTGTGCGAGGCGGCCGAACTGGTCGTCACCACCCAGTTCGGTTCGACGTCCATGCTCCAGCGCAAGCTCAGGGTCGGCTTCGCCAAGGCCGGACGGCTGATGGACCTCATGGAGTCTCGCGACATCGTCGGGCCCAGCGAGGGCTCCAAGGCGCGCAACGTCCTCGTGAAGAAGGACGAGCTGGACGGGGTGTTGGCGAAGCTCCGCTCCGTCTCCGGCAGTGTGCAGGGAGAGGACGCGGACACCGGCCGCCTCCAGGAGCGGGTCCAAACCGGCACCGGCGGAGAGTAGCTGCGATGAGCCACTCCTGCGGCTGCTTGGACGCCGTGAGCCGGGCACCACCAGGCTGGCGTGTCGACCTGGCCGGGATCCGGCCGCCAGCCGGTCCTGCGCGGCGGTACAGGGTGCGTCCACAGCATGGGGCCGCGCACTCCAGTGTCCGGGCCCGGCATGGTCGGCCCGACCATCCCCCGACCACGGCTGTCCAGGGAACACGTTGCCTCACTGTGACCGATGGTCGGGGCTGATGGTCGCCCGCGTGGTCGGGGGCTCAGGGTGCGGTACCTCCATGGACCCCCGCACGCTTTCGCATGCCAGCACCGGACGGATCGACGTCCGAGTTCCAGACCGCAACACATCGCAGGCCACCTGATCCCAAATCAGGTGGCCCACCTGCGTATCCGTTCCCTTTCCGACTCCAGAAGGAGCACAAATCTCATGAGTAAGCTCACGCGAACCGGCGCCGCTCGTGGCGGTGTCATCGCAGTGGAAGGCCTCGAGTTCATCCTCCTGGCGGTGGTCGCCGGAGTCGGCGGCTGGGTGGGCTTTAACGCGCCTGGTCTCTCGCCCGCTTGGGCCGGAGTGTCTGCCGGCGTCTTCGGGCTCGGCCTCGCCGCCGGAGTCAACGACCTCCTCGACTCGTTCATGGCGTCGCTGCGCGCCCGCACCCGGACCTCACCTTCCCCGGCCATGCCGACGCCGGAGCAGAGCACGGAGAAGGCGACGCTTCCCGGCGACACCGATGATGTCCTGGACCTTCTGACCGAGGCGGCAGAGGCCGGTGCCGCCCACCAGGCCGCCATGTACTCGGGGAAGATCGACCCCGCACGCGCCCTGCTGAACGAGACCGAGCTGTGGGTGGGCGTCAACGGCACCAGCGCCATGTTCCGTCTCGCTGACGGCGCCTACGTGTACTACGAGAAGGACGAGAGCGAGGGCCACCCGACCCACCTGTACTCCTTCATCGTCCCCGAGACCGGGAACGAGCCGGTCCCCGTCACGTCCCTGGAGCAGGTGCGTGACCTCCTGGAGCAGCACGTCACCCGTGAGATGAAGGAAGAGCCGGTCGCGGCCTGACCCTGTCGGCCCCCTGTGCCGCCCCGGCTCTCGCAGGCCGGGACGGTGCGGAGGCCCGGCAGGGCGGATGTGGTGCCAGCGCGCACAGTTGACGCTCGACGGTTCTTTACGCCGTAAAGAACCGATGCCGCCCCGGAGTTGATCCACGAGCCTCTCGTGCGGGCCGCTACGAGGTCACCGATGCGCTGACCGCAGAGTGACTCGCCCTCCCTGCCCCAGCCTCGCCAGCCGTGAGCTGATCAGCCGCCCGTCTGCGCGGCCAGCACACGCCTGCTGCACGGCCTCGCTCTGCCCACAACCCTCGTACCCGACTCCATGAGTTAAGGAGCACACCCGACCATGATCCGGGCCCGCGCCATCGAGCGACTGGCGCTCTTCGGTAGCCTTCTCGCCGCCTTCGGTGAGATCCACCCCTTCTGCGACCACTGGGCGCAAGGAAGTGAAACAGCCCGCTGTAAGCGCCTCTACGGTCCGCAGCTCGTCTACCGCGACGGCTGGCCCGTCGAAGCCGACGCGGGCCGGGCTGCCGAGCCGACGATGACCGCCAGCGCACGGGGCCGTCGGGCCGTCGCGCTTCATGTCGCGACGTACACCGCGATCCAGACCGGCGCGGCCGTCGCCCTCACCCGGGCATTCGGCTACCGCGTTCCGGCCTCCGCCCTTCTGGCCGGGGCCGCCATCAACGGAGTCACCCACGCCGCGATCGACCGCGGCGCCCTCTTCCTGTGGCTCGCGAAGAAGGCGGGCCAGACCGGCTACATCGAGCACTGCCAGGCCGTCCGCCTGGACAAGGACGGCACCCCGAAGAAGGAGATCAACGGGCCCGGCACCGCGTGGATCGAACTCGACGCCGCGCTCCACCGGGTCATCGGCGTTGGGGCCGCCGCGGTCACCACCTGGCTCGCCACCCGCAAGGCAGGCCGTCGATGAAGGAACTCGATCTCAGCCTCGCCCCCGATCCGGTCGAACGCCTCGCCTCCCTGCTGCGCCTGCGCTTCGGGGAAGCCTGGATACCTGAGCCGGACGCCGACGGCTGCAGCGCAGTACTGCGCACCCGGACCGGTCGCGCCATGGGCGCCACCCCCGACCCGGCAGCGAACCGCATCATCCTGCAGGCCTGGGTCGACTGGGACTGGGTGACCCCGGCCACCGTCTTCACGGTCGACCTGGCGGGCCACCGCGACCTCGACCACTGGCTGTCGTGCGCAGACCTCACCGACGCCGGTCACGCCATGAAGAAGCTGATGCGGAACCTGCTCGACCAACTCGAGTCGGTCCCGCCCCTCACGGACGACGGGGAGCCCGGCGACCTGGACGCCGCCGAGCAGCAGCTCGGCAACCTCGCTGTACAGGCGGGGGAACTGGCCCGGCAGGCCAGCCAGTTCACCGCCCGGCTCATCTACCGCAAGCCCGTCGCGGCCGGCGCGAAGGGACTGCTCCGGATGGCCGGGCAGACCGCGCGCACCGCGACCCGCGTCGACCTGCTGCGCGGCCACATCCGCACCGACAACAGCGCCCCCCGCTGCTGACGGCTCCCCGTGCTGTCCCGATCCATCCCGGATCGGGGCGGTGCGGAGGACCGGCCAGACCGGACGGCCCCTGGGACGGCGAATCACCTCCACATCCCCTCGCGACTGCCGCCCCCTGATCCTGCGCACGAGGTGCAGGCGGCTTTGGCCGCCAGTCCTCCGTGCGCCTCCGACGCCCTTCTTGGAGGACTGCGTGCACTCCCAGAGCGAGTCCGTGCTCGCCCCGCGCTCCCTGCCCGACGGCCCGTTCCTGCTCGCACTGATCGGCGCGGCCGGCAGCGGCAAGAGCCGTGTCGCCCGGGCGTTCCCGTCTGACTGGCGGCTCGAAATGGACAACTACCGCTGGCAGGCCACCGGGTCGCCCGGCGACCAGACCGCGACCCCGATCGCGAGCGTGGTGTTCCGCGAACTGCTGGACGCCCGCCTCACCCGAAAGCTGCCCGTCCTGGCGGACAGCACGAACAGTGAGCTCGACGTGCGCCTCTACCTGCTCCGGCGTGCCCGGCACTGGGGGATGCCCACCGTCGCGATCGTCTTCCGGGTCCCGGTGGAGGAGTGCCTGGCCCGGCAGGAGACGCGCACGAAGGCCAAGCAGGTGCCGCCCGACGCCGTCACCCGCCAGGCGGCTGGCGTGCCCACCCCCGACCAGCTGATCGACGAGGGCTTCGACTACGCGCTGTACGCCGACGAACTCGACCTGCTCTGCCTGCTGCTGCGCCGCTCGGCCACCGCCGAACCCGACCCGCTCGCCGACGTACGGCACACCTTCGGCGAGGACCTGGCCGCCGTGTTCGCCTGGCACGGCGAGCGTGAACGCGGCTTCGCCACCGGCACCTTCGCCGTGGCCGGCCGCGAGATCACGGTGCGTTGGATGGACGACGGCGACCCGTACGACCACCACTGGCAGGCTCGCCTCAGCGAGGCCTGCACCTACGGCTGCCCGGGCCCGCTGTGGGTCAAGGTCAGCCACGCGGCGGACTTGCAGAGCGTCTACCTCGACGGCAAGCCCGACGAGCCGTGGTGCGACGGCTGCCACAGCCACGGCCTGGCCGCAGCCGATCGGGAGCGGTGATGGTCGTCGTACTGGCCGCTGGCATCGGGCTGATGGGCGCTCTGCTCGGCTCGGTCCTCACCGTCCTCATCCCGTGGCACACCGCCCGCAAGGACAAATTGCGCACCACGGCGGCCCGGTTCGCGCACCGGCTCGCCGTGCACCGCGGGAACCTCTACGCCCGCTGGGAGCTCGCCCGGCAGGAGAACCCGAGCCCCGCGGAAATGTGGTCCGCGAACTGCGTCAGTGACAGTTCCCGCAGCGACGTGACGCTCGCCCTGTACGAGCTGCGCGTCCTGACCCGCGACACGGCCCTGCTGCGGCTGGCCGAGGAGGCCATCGCGGCGACGTACGCCGTGAAACCGCGCGGCGAGGACCTGGCGACGGTCAGTCGCGCCGAGATGGACGCCCGACACGATCGCGGTGTCGCCGCGGACCACGCCTTCCTGGCGGCGGCCGCCGGCATCTGAACCTCTCGTCTTTACGCCGTAAAGACGAGACGGCACCCGTCCCGGCGAGATGCATCCGCCGCGCCGGACCGGACACGAACTGGCCGCCCCTGAACGGCACATGCGCGGGGCGCACCCTCTGGCCTGCAAGCACTTGGGCGCGCCCCGCTCCCCCAACGAAGGAGGTCCCACGAGATGACCACAGCGCACACCAACACCGCAACCACTCACCCCGGACAGGTCGCTGTCACCTCCAGCGCGCCCGGGTGCATGACGTGCGGCGGCCGCCGGGCCCGGCGCCTCGACTCCTACGGCGGAGGCCAGCCGCGCTCCGACGCCGCCGCCAAGATGGCCGCCATACGCCTCGGGAGCGGCGCCCACGTCCACTTCTCCCTCACCGACGACTCGTTCGTCGTCGTCCGCGCCATCGACCCGGACGAGGTGACCGAGTGATCGCCGAAGCCATCACCGTCACCCTCCCCACCGCGGGCTGGGCCCTGACCGCCGGACTCCTGGGCCGCAAGCTGCGCGCCGCGCGCCGCGATCCGGTCAGCCGTCTGTGGACCCGCCTGCCGTGGATGCGCCGCGCCGACCGGCTGATCCGCCGCCGCCAGGCCAGCCATGTGCTCATGCTCGACCTGGACGGCTTCAAGCCGGTCAACGACACCTTCGGCCACCCCGCCGGTGACGCCGTCCTGCGGGCCGTCGGCGCACGCCTGGACCAGTTCACCGCCGAACACGGCGGACTGCACACCGAGTGCGCGCGCCTCGGCGGAGACGAGTTCGTCGCCACCATCACCCTCAATGAGCACGATGTGGAGGCATTTTCCGAGGGCCTGGCGCACGAGCTCGCGCAGCCCGTGCCGTGGCCCGACGGCCCCCTCGCCGTCACCGCCTCCATCGGCATCGTCGCGATCGCCGACCTGGAGCAGCCGTCCGCATCCACTGCGCTGAAGCGCGCGGACGAGGCCATGTACGCCGTCAAGAAGTTGCGAGGCGGGCAAGGCCATCGCGCCCCGCGCCGAAGCGCCACCACGGACCCCGGCGCCGAAGTGAGCCTTCAGCCGACACAGGGAGGCAAGCCGATGGTCGCAGGCGACGGCGCCGTGGTTCTGGAGGGCTTCCTCGACGAGGAGACGCTGCCCGGCACGCGGGATGACACCGCCCGCTTCCGCATCCATCTGGCTGCGGACGAGGACCGTGTTGACGAGGCCGTGCTGCCCTGTGTCGTGGAGAACCCGGTCCTGGCCGCCTACGTCCTGACCGAACGCGAGCGGGGAGACCTGCTCCGCGTCTCCGGCCACCTCCGCCTCCCCCAGACCCCGGACGGCGCCATGTGGCTGGACGTCCACGCGATCGACGTCCTCCACCTCACCCTGCTCGCCGATCCCACCGACGAAGAGGTCACACCGTTCGTCGAGCGCTACGCCTCCTACGTGACCCTCTACGACCCCGAGGGCCTCACCCACGTGTGGCACGAGAGCGGCGAGGAGGTCGGCATGACCGACGACCCGTCGGAGATCAGCGACCTGATCCACGCCTACGAACGCCCCGCTGCCTCCGGCGAGACAGGAGGCCCAGCATGATCGACATCGCGTACGCCTGCGCCCTCTACCCGATCGCCGGCTACCAACTCACCGCCGCCGCCCTGCGCGCCGCCCTCACGGCAGCCGTCGGCCACAAACACGCACAGACCCACGACCCCCTCGCCCATGAGAAGGAGCGCCCCGATGCAGACTCCTGAGCTCACCCTCAGCGGCGCGCTGGCCGAACCCGCCGTCCTCGACGGCGACGAAGCCCGATTCCGGCTCCTGCTCGCACCCGACGGCGACGATGGCCAAGAGCTCACCCCGCCGGAACACGACGTCCGCGAAGCCGTCCTCCCCTGCTATCTGTCCGATCCTGTCGGCGCACCGGAGGTCGCCGCGCTCTCGCCCGGAGCCCCACTCAAGGTCACCGGCTACCTCGCGCTGCCCGACCAGCCGACCACGCCCCTGCGCCTGGTCGTGCTCACCGTCCAGCGCGAGGACCTGGAGCACGAGGCCTTCGCCACCTCCGCGCCCTCGCAGCGCCCGGCCCTGCGCCTCGTCCCCACCAGCGGAACGACCACCCGCTGAACCCCCGTACCCCGTGTGGGCAGGCCCGCTGCGGCCTGCCCCGCGCCCCCGTGACTGAAGGACGCCCGATGGCTATACCGTCCGACCCCGCCACCCCGCTGGCCCTCACCACCGCCCAGGCCCTCGCACTCGATCTCATGGCCGACGGCTTTTCCGCCGGCGACATTCGGCTGCGCACCGAGATCGCGCCCATCGACCTCTACCGCCTCGCCGCCCTGCACAACGTTCCGGCTCCACACGGCACGGTCGAAGGCTTCGGCTGTCACTGGGCCCGCCGCGAGGCATCCTGCGCGCAGTGCGCCCCCTTCGAGGCCCGCTTCGAGGCCCAGGAGCGGGCCCGGCAGCGGATCGCCGACGCCGAGCGCACCCTCCACCCGCAGCACGGGGGCCGCCGCGCCCGCCGAAACACTCCCGCCCGCGCATAACCCCCGGTCGGCCCGGGGCGGCCGTCGACCTCCGAGCCCGGCCGCCCCGGATGCCCTCCCCCCGTCCCGCCCGCATGACCCCGCCGGGCACAGAGCCAATCGGCTCAAGTGCCTGCTTCTGAACCCCTGTACCAGGAGGAATCATGAACAAGACCCGCTGCACCGATGACGTCGTGGCCCTCGAGGCGGACCGCTACGCCCCGGTCGACCACCCCGGCGTGACCGTGCCCGAGGATCGGCGCTGCTGGTCGGTGAGCTGGCCGGGATACGCACCGGTGACGATCACGCCGCCCGAGCTGAGGCCACTGGCGCTGACCCAGCACGTGCCCGGCTGGGCCGAGCCGCACGCCACGCCGGACATGGTGCGCGACTGGGAGCAGCGCCAGACCGACGCCCTGGTGCCCTTCGAGCTCGATGAGCAGGGGAGGCCGCTGCACCCGCACGGTCGCACCGGTCGCACCGGGCGCAACCTCGGCCGGTGGGGCGAGAACGCTGCCGCCGACCCGATCGTGGTCGCCGGGACCAGTGCGCACCGGTGGGTGCTGCTGATCACCCGCGACGACATAGGGGTGGAGGCCATCCCGGGCGGCATGGTCGATTTGGGCGAGACGGCCCCGGCCGCCCTGGTGCGCGAGCTGCGCGAGGAAACTGGTGTCGACCTCACCGACCAGCAGCCCATCATCCTCGGCCGCCAGGTCGTCGACGACTGGCGCACGACCGACCACGCCTGGGTTGCCTCCACCAGCGCGCTCTTCCAGCTGCCTGGACAGGTCACCGCAACAGCCGGTGACGACGCAGCGGACGTGAGCTGGTTCCCGTTCGGCTCCCTCGACCAGCTCGAGGCAGCGGTCGCCGCAGCCGGACGCACCCTCTACGCCGCGCACCGCCCGCTGCTGCAGCGCGCTCTCGAGTACCTCAACCAGCAGTCATAGCCCCCACTCAGCGGCTCCATCGAGGCCGCTGACCATCACCTTGCTGAAGGAGAACGCGATGCCGGACGGGCGCACACCCGGTCAGGCCAGCCTGTTCCCGCACGACGAACCCATCACCATCCGCGCACTGACCATCCATCCGCCCTGGTCCGACCTGATCGCCCTGGAGGACGAGGTGCTCGCCAAACGGATCGAGAACCGCGGCTGGACCAGGAGTTGGCGCGGCACCCTGCTCATCCATGGCGGACTCACCCTCGACGAGACGGCACTGGAACTGCCCGCCGTACGCGAGGCACTGCCCGACGACTACCAGCCGGTGAAGGGATTCGTCGTCGCGATCGCCGACCTCACCGGCATCCACGCCGACGACGGCCAGTGCACCCCCTGGTCGGAGCCAGGCTGTTTCCACTGGGAACTCACTAACGTGCAGCGCCTCCAGCCGGTCAGGGCCCGCGGGATGCAGGGCTTGTGGACCCCCAAGCGGCCACTGCTCGACCAGGTCGCCACCGCCAACCCGGCCCTCGTGATGCGGCTCGCCGCCTAGGCCAGAGCGCACACAGGGCCAACTCCCTTCCAGGCCTGACGACCCCGGCCGCAACACCACAGACAGGAACCCGTTCGTGAAGCTCATCGTGGAACACTCCGCCCTCGCCGCCGCTATCGGCTACGCCTCCCGCGGCCTCCCCGCCCGGCCTCCCGTCCCCGTCCTTGCCGGGCTTCGGCTGGACGCGAGCAACGGCCAACTGCGCGTCAGCGGCTTCAACTACGAGGTCTCCGCGGACACCTCGGTCGCCGCCACCGTCACCAAGAAAGGGCGTGCCCTGGTCAGCGGGCGGTTGTTGTCCGACATCGTCGCCAAGGTCCACGGGGACGTGCACCTCGAACTCACCGGCCCCCGCATGGTGCTCCTCGCCGGAGCCGCGCGATTCACGCTGCCCACCCTGCCCCTCGGCGAGTACCCGGCCCTCCCCGAACCCGGCCGTCCCTCGGGCACGCTGGCCGGCCCGGCCTTCGCCGAAGCCGTCGCCCAGGTCGCGTGCGCGGTCGGCAAGGACGACACCCTTCCCGTCCTCACCGGCATTCAGCTGCGCCACGACCAAAAGGACGGCACCCTGACCCTGGCCGCCACCGACCGCTACCGGTTCGCAGTGCGCACCGTGCCCTGGAAGAACAGCGACCTCGCCGCCGACTGCACCGCACTCGCCCCCGGCAAGGCCCTCCTGGACGCCGCCAAGACCGCCGCCGCCGACACCACCATCGATCTCACCCTCGCCGGCGTTGCCGGGGCCGACAGCCTGTTCACCGTGCGCGGCGAGCACAGCACCACTACCCTGCGCGCCCTGGACGGCGACCTGCCCAAGTTCAAGGACTTGTTCCCCAGCGAGTTCAATCACACCGCAACCGTGGAGATCACCGCACTCAAGGCAGCGGTCCAGCGCGTCGCCCTGGTCGCCAGCAAGGAATCCCCGGTGCGGCTCACCTTCACCGCCGACAACACCCTCCGGCTGGACGCCGGCACCAGCGACGAGGCCCAGGCTGTCGACACCGTGGACACCACCCTCGAAGGCGGTGAAATCTCCGTTGCCTTCAACCCCGGCTTCCTGCTCGACGGTCTCAACGCCCTCACCGCCGACTCCGTCGACTTCAACTTCGTCAGCTCCACCAAGCCCGCCTTCCTGCGCGGCCACGACACGGACGACCAGGCGCTGCGCTATCTCCTCATGCCGGTCCGCCTCACTGGCTGAACCCCAGCCCGTCCCCGGGTCTCGCGCTCGTGACGACGACCGGCGCGAGGCTCGGTTATTTACGCCGTAAAGACCCCAGGGGCCGTTCCCGGAGACGCCGTGCCTCGCCGCAGGGCCCCCTCCGCTGCGCCAGCCAGTCCGCCCCGCCCCGGTCTGTGCGCGTTGGCAATCCGCCCCTCCCGACCGGGTCCGAATCAGGAGGATGAGACGCAATGGCCCTCCTCTCCCAACAGGCCGTGAGGCCAACTCGCATCCGGCGCAAGCGAACCAAGAACTGGCGCGCTGGAAGCGCGAGGTGTGTGGACCGCAGCAGCCGCTACGGCAACCCGTGGCGCATCGTCGACGACGTCGTTCTCCTTGCGCCGGACGGCACCACTCAGCGTCTGGCCTCGCCCAGCGAAGCCCGCAAGGAAGCCAGCAGCCGCTACCGGGCCTGGCTGCACGGCGAAGGCCCCGACACCTACCGCGTCGGCAAGAGGACCTTCGACCGGCGCCGGGTCCACACGGACCTGTGGCGCCTCGAAAGCCGTGACCTGGCGTGCACGTGCCCACTGCCCGGCGACGGCGAGTCCGACCACTGCCACGCAACCGTGCTCCTGGAACTGGCCAACCACTCCGAGAGGATCAGCAAGTGACCGGCCCCGTACAGGTGCCGTCGCCGCGCGGCTACCGCGCCGCCACCCTGCACCTGACGATCGACCACGCCGAGCACACGCGCCGCCAGTCGGCCGGCCTCGGGCGCATACGCGACTCGCACGGTGCCCTGCTGGATACCCTGATGGCCCTCCCGCCCGGCATTCCCGTCCACCACGACGACCTGACCGAACGGCAGCGGAACGACGTACGGCGCGCCCCGGCAGGGATCCTGGACCTGACCCTCGGCATCGTCACCCGGCACGCAATCCGTCCCTGCCGTGTCGACCTCGCCACCGTCCACGCGGCCTGCACCCGCGACAGCATCGGCCGCGCAACCTCCTACGCGCCGTTCTGCACCCGCGCCGTCGTCACCCCCACACCGCCCCGCCGCAAGTACCTGCTGTCCGAGGCGAACTACTGGGGCGTCGGCGTCTTCCTCGACCACGGAGACGGTGAACCCGAGACCCTCGTCGAGCCCTCGCCGTGGCGACCGAAGAGGCACACCCCCGCCGCCTGGCGCTTCGCGGAGGCCGCGTACGCCTCCTACCTCAGCCACACCCCCAACACCGAGACCACCAAGACCCCTAGCCACGCAGGAGAACAGCCCCGTGGGTGACAACACCGGCATCGAATGGACGGACGCCACCTTCAACCCGTGGTGGGGGTGCTCACGGATTTCACCCGCCTGCCGGAACTGCTACGCGGCCGACACCGCCCGGCGCTGGGGGCACGACGTGTTCCACCTCCGCGGCGAGCGCCGGATGCTCTCCGACGCGTACTGGCGCACGCCCCTCAAGTGGAACCGGGTGGCGCAGCAGACAGGCACCCCCACCCGCGTCTTCTGCGCGTCCATGGCCGACGTGTTCGAGGACCACCCCCAGGTCACCGAAGCACGCGACAGGCTCTGGCACCTCATCGAGCAGACCCCCTGGCTGCGCTGGCAGCTTCTGACCAAGCGGCCGGAGAACATCGCCGCCATGGCCCCGTGGGGCGATGCATGGCCGGACCACGTGTGGATCGGCACCAGCGTGGAAAACCAGCGCTACGCCGAAGAGCGCATTCCCCACCTCCTCAAGATCAACGCGCCTGTCCGGTTCCTGTCGTGCGAGCCGCTCGTGGAGCAGATCGATCTTCAGCCCTACCTGGCCGACGTCACCATCGGCGCAGGCATCCACTGGGTCATCGCCGGCGGCGAATCCGGTGCGAAGGCCCGACCGATGAACCCGGCCTGGGCCCGCGTCCTCCGGGATCAGTGCGACGCGGCGGGTACGTCCTACTTCTTCAAGCAATGGGGAGAATGGGCCCCGTCCGGCCGTATCGCCATCGGCGGGAACCAGCGCGGCCACGCCCTGGTGGGCGACCCGGTCGACGAGCTCGGCCACCGTGTCGAGATGGTCCGCGTCGGCAAGAAGAAGGCCGGACGCCGCCTGGACGGCCGACTGCACGACGCCGTCCCGCCTCTCAGCACCGCCAGGGCGACAGGGCCCGAAGCCTGACTCCCCTGCGGTCTTTACGCCGTAAAGACCGCAGGCCTCCGCCCTCTTCACGTGACCTCCTACGGAGGCACCGTTGATACCCACCCCGGAGACCTGCCAGATCATCGGCCATCCGGGTTGACAGCATGGGCGCCAGCCCCGACCTCGGGAGACATAAATGGACCCGACAGCACCTCCCCCCTTCCTTCCGCTGCCCCCGGTCCCCGACGCGCGGGCAGCTCTCGTCCGTGACGATCCCGCCTGGCCATTCCGATCGGCGTGCGCAGCTGGGGGAGGCATCGCCCACCTCCGGGTCTGGAAGGCCGAAGGCGAAGGCCACGTCGCCATCGTCAGGGAGACCGGACTCGGAGCCTCCACGACCAACAGTGCGGGCGAGATCTGGACGGAACTCGCCGACTGTTTCCCCGGCCCACTGGTTCTCTTCGAGCACTGGCCCGCGGGCAACTGCGACGACCACGACCGCCTCGACCAGGTCGCGATGGAAGGCCGGCGGCCGATCTGGCGCCGCATCTGGCCGACCGCCCCGGCCAACCCGGACCATGACCTCTGCATGGCGTGGATGCAGGCGTACGGACACGACCTGCTCGCCGCATCCAACCCAGCCGTGTGAGCGGCACGAGCAGCAGCGCCCCGCGGTCGCCCACTCAACCCGGAGCGGCTGTGGGGCGCCGCCCTGCTTTGCCCTCCTCTGCGTCGGCACCCGCTCCGGCTCTTCTTCTCCTACGCGCTGCTCGTGGACCAGTCCGATCCCCCCTCCGTCTTTACGGCGTAAAGACTTCCGAGCCGTCGCGCCGGGGGAGCGGGCGGACAGGACGCACACACATGCAGACGGCCCGGGCGAAACAAGGCCACGGCCGTACCCACCGACAACCTGCCTTCAGGGAGGCCACCATGCTCGACAGCACCGACTACATCGAACCCGGCGACCGCCCCGCCGCCTGGATGGCCCTGGCCCGCGAGTACGCCGCACGGAACTGGCCCCGAGGGGACATCGCCTACGCCCTGTGCGTCGACGAGCCCACCGTCGACCGGTTGCTGTCCGCTGGAGGAGCGGCGCAGCAAGAGGTCACTACGCCCGTCCCGTGACCAGCACAGCCGCCCGCACCTGGCGGCCGGACGGACCCGGCTCGTTCCAGGCCCCCGCCGGGGTGCGCGCCGTACGGGACCGTGAGGGACGCCTCTGGACCCGCGGCCCAACCCGCTGGACATGCACAGGCTCGAACTGGATTCGGTGGCGCGTCCTCATCGCAGAACACGGGCCGGTCACCGAGGTGCCCGCCCCGTGATGCAGACAGGCGCACCACCAGAGCCAGCCCGCTCCGCCCTCCCGCCTCAACCCTTCGCGCCGGCCACCCTCGACTCCCATCACGGATGTCGGCATAACGGCCCCGCTCAAGCAACGACCCCTTCGCGAACAGCCGCCGTACGAACGGACAGCCATGGAATCCCTTGAACAGACCCCCACCGCGGCCCCTGAGGTGCGGCGCTCCGCGGTCATCTCGGACTGCGGCCAGTACCGCTATCTCCTGGCGCGGCAATGGGAGAACACCGGCCCCACCGCCGTGTTCGTGCTGCTGAACCCCAGTACCGCTGACGGGACCAGCGACGATCCCACCAGCCGTCACTGCATCCGCTATGCCAGGAGCTGGGGCTGCGGCGCCCTGCTCATCGTCAGCCTGTACGCCTGGCGCGCGACCAAGCCGATCGAATTACGGACGGTCGACGATCCGGTGGGTCCCGAGAACGACGACTTCCTGTACGCTGCGGCCGCCGCCGCAGAGGACTCCGGTGGCCCGCTCGTCGGCGGATGGGGCACCCACGCCCGCCCCGACCGCATCGCCGCAGTGCTCGCGCTGCCCCACTTGCGCCGACTCGGCGCCCTCGAGGTCACCCGACTGGGACAGCCCCACCATCCGCTCCGGTTGAGCAAGAACCGGAGGCCCGTCCATTGGACGCCGCCGAGCGAGCTGGGCCCGGTCACGACACCGCATGGCGAGAGCAGCCCTGCGCTCGCCGTGGTCATCACGCGCCCCGGTCTCCCCGACATCCGGCTGGGTCCATTCGCGTATCCGTACCAGGCGCTCTCGTTCGCCAGCAGCCTGCGCCTCCAGATGCACAGCACCCAGCACGTGGACGGCTCTACCGTGACCGTTCAGCCGTACCGGCCGGACCTCACCTACCAGGATCCGTCCGTCCCGACGGACCCCTTCCAGATCGCCGGCATGCTGGACGAGGAGGCACCGAGCGGGGTGATGGGGCACGACTTCCCTGACCTCTGGGCGCGACTCCACGCGCAAGAGGGGTACGACCGGGCGAGCACCATCTGGCGCGGGGCCTGCGCCATGTACGACGCCATGCACGGCGAGGACGTCTCCGAGTGAGAGCCCACCACGCGTCCGGCCCGCCAACCCTCAGCCCTCCGGCCGGCCTGCGCCACGAAGAGCCCCGCACCCTGGACAGCCTCCAGGGTGCGGGGCTCTTCGTGTTTCACGGCTGATCTTTACGGCGTAAAGAGGCTGCTGGACCTGGCCGCGAGCGGGACCTCCTCCACAGCGTTCGCCTCGCAGCACGCGGCGCCCCCTTGCGGGTGAAGCTCCTTCGATGCCGGCTAGCACTCAAGGGGACCATGCTGATTGGCGAGTTGACGCGACGGGCAGGGTCGCGGTGGCGGATGCCGGGCCCGCCACCACCTCGGCCGCGCCCTCTTTACGGCGTAAAGACCGGGGGAGTGCGAGCTATGGGCCGCTGCGCTCGTTAAGCTCCAGCCCGAGAACCCCCATCGAGTACCACCAGGAGCGTGAATGGCCGGGGCGCAAAACGAGCTGTCCGTAGCGGCGCGACGGAAGGCGCGAGAAGCGGCGCGGCTTGCCGAGGAAGAGCGGCAGCGGCGCGCATCTGAGCAGCAGGATGCAGGCAACGGCTTCGAAGTCGCGATCGAAGAGCTGGCCCACAACCCCCGCAACGCGCGTGAGGAGCTTGAGGGGCTCGAAGGCCTCGCCAGCACCTACGAGTCCTTCGGCCTGCTCCAGTCGGTCGCCGCTGTTCCTGCCGAAGTATTCACCGCGGCCTTCCCAGAGAACGCGGATGCGATCGGTGGCGCCCGCTTCGTGGTCATCGGCGGCAACAGGCGACTTGCTGCAGCCCGGCTCGCGGGCATGGAGAAGTTGCCGGTCCTGGTGAACAGGAAGGCGACGACACGCCAGGACATCCTGGTCGCAGCCGCCACGGAGAACCTCGCCCGTGAAGAGCTCAAGCCCTTCGAGGAGCTTGCGACGATCGAGGAGCTCAAGGCTGAGTTCGGGACGTACGACGCCGTCGCGAAGGTGCTCGGGAAGTCCGCCGGATGGGTCTCTCAACGGAGGCGGCTGCATCACGTGCAGCCTGAGATCCGCGCAGCCCTGGAACAGCGCGTCGACGGCATGACGATCGAGTTGGCCCGCGACCTTGGGAAGATCAAGGACCGCGATCAACAGCTCAATGCCTGGGAAGAAGTGAAGGTACTGGCCGCGGCTCGCGACGCTGAGCCCAAGGCGCCGAAGGGTCAGACGAACGACGGCGGCGAGAAGAAGACCGCTGAGGAGAAGCGCACTGGCGAGAAGAAGGACGTGGACAAGGGGCAGGGCGCCAGCGGGAAGAAGGACCCCAAGGGGCTCCCCAAGCAGGGGGGATCCGGGGGTATCGGCCTGGACGAGGCCACGAAGGCGCGGCGAGCAGCGTGCCAGGAAGCCGTCCTGGACTTCAGTGAGGATGCCTCCCGGCTCCACATCATCGCCCTGCAGGCCTCAACCGACCCGGATGAAGCTGTCGCGCTCGCCTCTCAGTGGCTGAGTGAAGCCGGCGTCGGTGCGTCCGCTCTGAGCCTTCCTGCGCTCCCCGGCGAAGAGGGCAAGGGACGGCAGGCGAGGGCCGCACTCGCACTCTCGCTCGCACACTGCGAGATCCACATGGCTCGCAACGGCGGCGACGACGCTGCACACGCCAGCGCCTACTTGGACTGGCTGGGCACGCACACCGACTACCAGCAGGCCGACGAAGCCGAATCTGCCCTCACCGCGTAACGACGGAGACCTTTCGTGACCACAGATACTCCAACCCTCCCGGAGGACACGGGACGCAAGACCCGCGTTCTGGCCTGTACTAACGGATCCGCAGGATCCGGGAAGTCAACCACTGCCGCCGCCCTTGCCTACGCCGCAGCCAAGAAGAAGAAGCTGGTCTGCGTCATCGGCCTCGACAAGCAGCGCGACATCTCGCGCCTGCTCGGGTACGACGACCCGGACGGAGACGAAGACCTGCCCACCATGTTCGACGTGGTGGACAAGATCTGCTCGCTCGCCGAAGCGGTCGTACCCGCCAAGGACACTAAGACCAAGGAATTCATCCCGAATCTCTGGGTCGTCCTCGAATCGAAGAAGCTCGACAAACTGGAGTTCAAGCTCGCAGACCAGACCGCGCGGGAACTCTGGCTGTACCGGATCATCGGAGAGCTGCGAGGACGCTTCGACTTCATCATCTTCGACTGCCCCGGAGACGTGAAGCAGGCGACGATAGGAGCGATCATCGCCAGCGACGAAGTCGTCGGGTGCACCAAGTCCCAGGAGAAGGAAGCCCGCGGCCTCACCGAACTTGAGGACAAGATCGCCGAGGTGGCGATGGCGTACGGCCACACCGGCATGCCCACAGGTATCAACTGGGTGGTCATCAACGAGGGCGTCGAGCACAACTCGCAGGGCAAGGTCTACAAGGACATGGAGAACCAGCTCCGCGAGGCCTACGGCGACATCGTCCTCGAGACGGTTGGAGACGACGTGAAGGTCCCCGAGGCCTACACGGCGGGCCGGCCCGTGACGCTCTTCAGCCCGCACTGCCGGGCCGCGCAGGCCTTCACGAAGATCGGGCGGCAGATGAAGCTCTACCGATGAGCGCTTTACGCCGTAAAGATCGCCACCGACCCCCGGAGCCCACGTCTCCGGGGGTCTCGTCTTTACGGCGTAAAGATGAAGGCGGCGCGAGGGGGAGGCGCTGAGTGATCACTATTCGCTGACGATCGCCAACGCAACGCCCGCGGGACGCTACAACATGCCGCACATCGTGGGAGTGTGAGAGCTGCTCATTAGTGAGGCTCGAACAGGGGAGTGGTTCGTGAGCGCGGGGAAGGGCGGCATACCCACGCTGACCCGGGTGCACCGGATCTTGATCGGTGTGGTGGTCTTCGGAGCGGTCGTCATCGCCGGGATCGGGTTCGCCGGATCGTACGCGGCCGTCCGGGAACTGGCGTTGAAGAAGGGCTTCGGAAGCTTCGCCTACGTCTTCCCCATCGGGATCGATGCGGGCATCTGTGTACTCCTCGCCTTGGACCTGCTGCTCACCTGGATCCGCATCCCCTTCCCCCTCCTCCGCCAGACAGCATGGCTGTTGACGGCAGCCACGATCGCCTTCAACGGCGCAGCGAGCTGGGGGGATCCGCTCGGCGTCGCCATGCACGCGGTGATCCCGGTGCTGTTCGTGGTCTCCGTCGAGGCAGCGCGGCACGCTATCGGCCGGATCGCGGACATCACCGCCGACAAGCACATGGAAGGTGTCCGCCTCACCCGCTGGATCCTCTCCCCGGTCCCCACCTTCCTGCTGTGGCGGCGGATGAAGCTGTGGGAGCTGCGCTCCTACGAGCAGGCCATCCGGCTCGAACAGGAGCGCCTGGTCTACCAGACCAGCCTCCGCTCCCGGTTCGGACGGGGCTGGCGCCGCAAGGCCCCGGTCGAGGCACTGATGCCGCTGCGCCTGGCCCGGTACGGCGTCCCTCTCGCCGAGACGGCACCCGCAGGCCTTGCTGCCGCCGGCATCGACGAGTTGCCGATCGAGTTCACGTTCACCGTCGAACGGGAGCCCGCTCCTGTCCAGTCGGAGGATCCCGCGCTCGAGGCGGCGGTCGGCTCAGAAGAAGAGCCGGGCCAACTGCGCGCTGAAGCAGCCCAACCCGAGATGCAGACCCCGCCCGCTGAGCCGGAGTTGTCACCCGAGGCAGAGCCGACAGACGGGAATGCGGCCGAGGGATTCGCCGAGGCCTACCAGGCCTGGCTCGCGAACTTCCAGACCGAGCCCACCGCCGCCCAGTTCGCGGACTGGCTCCAGGCGCACGGCATCACCACGGCGGCCGGCGGTCTGCTCACCGACGAACAGCTGCAGCCTCTGCTCCAGGTCCTCAAGCAGCGCTACGGTCCGACGTCCGAACCTGCTGCCCAAGAGCAGCAGGCGGACGATGACGTTTCCTGGCACGACTACTTCTACAACTCCTGGCTCATGTACGCGCAGGAGCACGGGGCGTACCCCGACGCGGCCGCGCTCGCCACGTACGTCTACGAGCGGGACAGCATCACCGGCCCGGGCGGCCACCCCATCACAGGCGAGGACCTGAAGGGCTTCGTTGACGCCTTCCAGCAGCGCGAGTTCGACGAAGCGGACCAGCCCGCCGACGAGGAAGTCAACGAGCCCGCAGAGGACCAGGCGGACGAGTCTCTGCCGCGCGAAGAGGAGCCCGAGGCGGTGGCCGCTGGCGTGGGCGCGCAGCCGGCCAAGGACCAGCGCGGGACCCGCGTGAACGCCCCCATCGACACCCCGCCGCCCGACGAAGAGGAAGAGACGGCCGCCGCGGCTGCTGAACTCACCACCGTCGACCGGTACTACCTGGCGTGGTCGGAGTTCCAGACGCAGCGCGGCGACGAACTACGGTCCTCGACGCAGGAGGCCGAGCAGCTGTCGGCCTTCCTCGCGAAAGAGAAGGGGATGAATGGCCGCGGGGGAAAACCGGTCAGTGCTTCCAACCTGCGCCGCTACCTCCTGCCGTTCAGGATCTACAACCTCTGGGCCGAGCAGCGAGTGCGCAGCGACACTCCGTCGCTCGACGCCATTGCGCAGGACTGCGCAGCCCAGGGGATCACTGCGCAGCACAACAAGCCCATCACCACCGCCTACCTCGCCGAACAGGTCGAGGACTTCGAACGGCGCTGGCAGGCCCTCACGCACCACCATGCGCAAGCACAACCGTGAGACCCCTGCTTGGCACCTGCGCAATGGCCGATCCTGCCCGCCCTCACAGGCTGCGCAACCGTAAGAAATGCCTGGTCAGACGTGCATTGCGCAGCTTTTTTGATCATTGCGCAGCCCGGGCCACCGACAACCTGCGCATTCGGCGTCCTGCGCAGTGAGCACCCCCACCCTCGAACTCGGGAGGATCTATGCGAGCCCTGCTCATCGCACCCATCGGCACCGTCACCGAACTCGACCTCCCGGAGTCCGGCGCACGCGCCGCGATCCGTGACCACGTCGGGTCGTCAGGGGCAGTCGATCAAGGCCGCTACCACCCGCACGCACTTCTGCACGTACACGGCAGCGGGCAATCGATCGGCCTCGACGGCAACCTCACCGCCTGGGCCCTGGCGAGCGCCTGGCGCGGCATGTCCTTGTACCCGTTCCACGGGCCCGTCGTCGTCACCGGCCGTACGCAGGACGGGGAGACGAGCGCGCTGGACGACGATCTCGCCGCGCACGTGCACGCGGTTGCGCAGACTGTGCGGGAGACACGGGAGGCCTGGCAGACCCGACCGCCCGCGTCGAACGAGGCGGGCGTGCGAGAACTGCTCGCCTACGTCGCCCGGGACGTCGCCGCCAACCGGTAGAGGGCACTGCGCAGGTGCGCAACCCGGCTACTGAGCCTTGCGCAGCGCCGATCCGGTCCCGTGGAGAAGATCGTTGATCAGCTGTTCCGTCTCTGTCTCAAGATCGCAGTCCAGTGACCTGTTGACCTGTTGGACCTGCGTGATGGCGGTGTGCAGGCCGGAGCGGTTCCCGGCCGCATGCTCAACCCGCATCCAATCCCTATAGAGGAGCTCGGCGCTGCTGTCGACGTCGAGGCCGGTGGCGATGGCCTGCCGGGCCACGGTGAGGTCATGGTGCGGGCCCGCCGGCGTACGGTGCGTGGCCACCGTGTGGGCGACGTCGATGATCCTCGTGATCATCTCCTGCTGGAACGGTCCCGCCCAGGGCAGCGGCCTGGTGCCGAACGGCCGGCCCCGCACCAGCCCGAGAGCCTTCTCCAGGTCCTGGAGGCCTGCCGGTCCCTGGGGCAGCGCGCGCTCGGCGAGCTGAAGGAACCTCGTCCAGTCGCAGCGCACGGCGGGGGAGAGGCGGTACGGGTCGTCACCAGTGCGGCGACGCGGCACGTAGGCGTCGCCGGCCGGGTCATTGCCCAGGGCGCTCCGCAGGCCACGCAGCCGGGCGTTGAGGGTGCTCGAACTCCACGGGGCGAGCGGGTCCATGTCGGTGCACAGCGCATCGGCGGAGCGGCCGGGCCGGAAGAACAGCAACGACGCGAGCTGAGCGATCCGCGGGCCGTGCCCTGACGCGGCCACGCCGTCCACCTCGACCGGGCCCAGGACACGGATCTCCGGGGCATGCAGGTCGTGTGCCTCCGACTCCTCTGCACCCCCGCCGCTGTCCGGCTGCGGGAGTTGGACGTCGCCTTCCTCTTCCTCCGGTGCTTCATCCTCTACGGGGTCTTCGGCGGGCGCCTGGTCCTCGTCGGGATTGTCCTGCCCGTGAGGCGCCGCGGGAAGGAGACGGAGCCCGGCCGGGTCCGCAGACGCGGCCAGCAGGGCGGGGAACACCTCGCTGTCGCCATCGCCGGTGTGCACCGTCACCGGTGCGACGGAAGCCATGTTGGCGGCGTAGGTGTCGGCGCCGCTGCCCTGGTCGTCGGACTCTGCCCTGGCCGGCGGGGGCGTCATCTCGGGCTCGGGCTCGTCCGGGACATCCTCCCACGGCCCCTCAGCCGGCGCGGCGGGCTGCCCGGAGACGGCGAGCGCCGTGGCGATCTGCTGGTACGCCGCGCGCTCAAGTCGCTGCACCGTGATCTCGATGCCGGCGTACTCCAGTTGCTGCGGATCGTCGAGTTCGGCGTTGAGGATCTCGGCATCGGGAAAGTGCGCCGCCGCAGCTGCCGGTGCGATCAGCGTGACCGGAATCCGGGCCTTGTCGATGACGTCGGCGAACTGCCAAGCCGTGTCCTCGTCGAGAGAGGCCGCGCACAGCAGCAGATAGGGATGGTGGCTGGTCTCCGGCATCTGGTGCACCTCCAGCAGACGCTCGGAGAGATCCCGCAGGGCGTGCACGGCCTCCCGCATGTGCATGATCCGAGAGGTCGGCAGCAGGCGGGGCAGGTCCTCACCGAATCCGACGGCGACGACCTCGGCCACGCCGCCCCAGGGGCTCATCCCGATCTCCACGGCGAGCGACGTGCACACTTCCGTGACGCGCGTCGGGTCGCCGTCGAGCAGCAGGGCGGGCAACTGGGCAAGGTTCACCAGCAGCAGGTCACCGTCCGCGGTGCTGCCGAGGGTCACCAGCCCCGGATACGGTGCCGGCACCTCATGGGCGGCCTCTTCGTCCAGGAGCTCGGCGGCTGTCGGCAGTACCCACCAACTGTCACGTCCCGCTGTGAACGGCTCCAGCGGCTCCAGCGCAAGGTCCTCGGGCAGAACCTCCAGTGTGCGGGCCCCGATCCGGGCGGCCCGCAGTACGGGCAGGCCAGCGTCGTCCTCCAGCTGACGGGCCATCGTCCGCAGCGCCACATCCAGACGCGCTGATCCGCCGAGCTCGGCGGCAGCCGCCAACTGCGCCTCGGCGGAGGAGGTCTCGGAGGCGATCGCGATGGTCTCACCGGGCTTGCGGCGACGGCGCTGCAGCATGCGGCGCGTGGCGAGCGCACCGGTCACGGCGGCGGCAAGCAGCGCACCGGCGCCCAGCACCATCCGCGGCTGCAGCACTTGACCCTCGGGCGACGCCGCGGGCGACTGCGACTGCGGGGTCTCGGACGCCGGCGTCGTGGGCGCTTCCGATGCTGACGGTGCGCGCGACTCGGGTGCGGACGACCCGCTGTCGCCGGTCGAGGGTCCGGGGGGCGTCGCGGCACCCTGGCCCTGACTCGGCTGCTCGGCCGGACCGCTCGACTCGCTGGGAGCAGGAGTCTCCGGACCCGACGTAGCGGAACCACTGGGAGCCGTCGACTCGCTGGCTCCCGTGCCGGCACCCGGCTCCTGCTCGGTGTCGTCCGGGGCCGGGGGAGTGGAGGGCTCGGTCCCGGAGTCGTCCTCTGTGTCCTGGCGGGGATGCTCGGGTCGCTCGGATGCTGCCCGGGGCACCGTGACGTGCTGCCCCGGGTAGATCACATCCGGGTCTGTGATCTTCGGTAGTCCGTCGGGTTGCGCCGTGCCCCGGCTGGCCTCGAACAGCTGCGGCCACCTGCTGCCGTCGTGGAGCTCCGCGGCCGCGATCTCGGAGAGGGAGTCGCCGGCCTCCACGGTGACCACGTCCTCGCCCCCGTCGGGAGCGTCGTGTGTGCTGGAGACGAGCTGCGTGCTGATGCCCGTGTCGGCCGCCTCACTGTGCGCCTCGGCGTGGCCGGGCACGCGCAGGGTCGTGCCCGGCGGAATCACCGTTGCCGTGGTGGGCACTTCAGGGTTGAGGCGCTGCAGTTCGGTGTAGCGAGTGCCGTCCCCCAGCAGCTGCTCGGCCAGTTCCCACCAGGTGGTGTCCTCCGCTCCCACGGTGAACTCCCAGGAGACCCCCGAAGATGCGGTCCTCTCCACGGCCGCAGCCGGGGCCGGGGTGGTCGGCTGGCTGCTCGGCGCCTGGTCGGTCGACGGCATGTGGGTTGCGGTGGCGGCGACCGCCGGGGTGGCGGCACTGGCCGCGGCTGCGGGCGAGGCCAGCACGATGCTGCCCAGCAGGAACCCGGCCAGACGCTGACCGGTCGCCATGCCCGGAAGCCGCGGGGTCGTACGCCGTGCCAGGACGGCGACGATCTCGATCAGGACGGGGACCACGAGCCACAGCCACGCGATCCACGCCGCCACGGTCATCGTGGCCAGCAGCCCCGAGCCGTCGTCGTCCGGGCTCAGCAGCACCTCGCGTGCCTTGTCCAGCGTCGGCACCGTCGCGGGCAGCGTGCCGACGGCGAGCAGCAGCGCGGGCACGCCGACGACGAGCGCGGCCAGCGCGACGAACGCGAACAGGCCGCGCACGACCGTCCGTGGCCAAGAGCGGTCCCGACGGCGCACGGGCGTGGGGGAGTGGGGCATGGGGTCAGCCTCCGGGCTGGTGAAGCAACGTGGCGGTGCCGTGTCCCGTCACGGACATCTCACCGACGCCGATCAGGGACGCGAAGTAGGGGTGGTAGGCGTCGCGCACGGTCACCGTGAGGCTCTGCCCGTCCTCGGCGATGGCGACGTCACCGTCGACGCCCTCGCTGCTGAGGAAGGCGCGGGCGGCGGCTTGGGCGGCGTCGGGGTCGACCACGATCGCCTCGCCGGTGATGGCCTGGCCCGGGTCGATCTGCTGGGCGCCGGCCCGCGCGGCCTCCTGCGCGACGTAATCGGCATCCGACATCCGGTCCAGGGCCAGCCCGCCATCGATGACCAGGCCGACGATGAGGAACGCGATCAGCACGGTGCCCGCGTAGAACAGTTCCATGCCGCCCCGGTCCCGGCAGCCGGAAGGGATACGAAGGAGTCGACGCCACCTGGTCATGAGCCGCCCCGTGTCGCCCACGTGTCCACGACCGACGTCTTGGTGCTGGTGAGCGTCTTGGACCCGGCGACGCCGGGCAGCGCAAGCTCGCTCAGCGGTGCCGTGCACGACACGGTGGCTGTCACGCTGGCGGCCTGCCCCACCGGCGCGGACAGCCCACTGGTGTCCAACTCGACGCTGATACCGGCGCAGTGGATACCGGAGTTGGCCAAACTGGACTGCGCGGCCTGGCGGGCGTCAGCCTCGCCGGAGGACGGGTCGCTCGCCAGCGAGGCGGTACGCGCAGCGTCCCGCGCGGCCGCATCGGCGGCACCCTCGGCCAGAGCCACCCGCCCGCAGGCGATCGTGAAGCCGATCAGCACCAGCGCCACCGGCACGAAGATCGCGAGGCTCAGGGCGGCGCTGCCGCGGTCACGCTCCAGCCGGCCGGGCCACAGTCGCCACCTCATGGCCGGAACTTCTCGACGGGCGCCTGGACGCTCTGGCGGACGTGCCCGCTCCACCCCGGGATCAGGTTGATCACGTTGCCTTCCACGGAGACGCTGACCGTCTCGCCATCGTCGCTGACCCGTACCGCCGCACCGTTCAGCGAGCCGCCCAGCCGGGCCAGGAACTCGTCGGCCGCTGCCTCTCCCGCACCTGGCGCGGCGTCGTAGGCCCGCTGCGCGTCCACGGCCTGCTGGGCAGCGTGGTGCGCCACCGAGCGGCCGTGGAACCAGATGCCGCCTTGAATCAGGGTGAACACCATCAGGAACGCGAGCGGGACGACCATCGACATGTCCAGGGCAGTGGCCCCGCGGTCCTCCCGCCACCACTGCCTGCCGGCCAGGTGCCGCCACGGGCGTACGCGTGTCGCCGGCATGCTCAAAAGCCCAGTATCTGAGTGACTTTCTCGCCGACCGTGGTGTTGGCCGCCGCGTACACCACGCCGACCATCGTGCCCCCGGCGACCAGGATCAGACCCCACTCCATCGCCGAGGCGCCACGGTCCTTCGCCTGAGCGCGGATCACAGCGCCGTGCCGGCGCAGTGCGCCCAGCACGAGAGAGAAGCGGCTTCGTACGGTGTGCATGACTTTCCTCCAGAAGTTCACGGCGCTCACTCGACCACGCCGTGTGGGCAGGTCAGAATGACAGGATGCGGACGAGGGCCGGAGCCAGAAGGAAGACGGCCATCAGGAAGACGATCGCCAGCGACGGCACATGCATCTTCTCCGTGGCCACGTTCGCCTTCTCCTTGCGGTCCGACAGCAGACCCCGCCGCACGACCTCGGCCTGGGACTCCAACTGGTCGTAGACGGCCGCCTGCTCCTCGCCCGCGAGAGACAAGCTGGCCGACAGGCGGGCGATGTCGGGCACGCTGAGCTCGGCACCGAGCCCGCCGAGCGCATCCCATGGGCTGACCCCGGCCAGGCGGGCGTGCTCGACGGTGTCCCGGATCCGGACTGCGGCGCGTCCGTCCCCCGACTCCACGGCCCGGGCGAGGGCCTCGGCCGCGCCGGCGTCGGAGTTACGGGCCAGGGCGACGCGCTCCAGGACCGAGGCGATGTAGTAGCGGTACTCAAGACGGGCGTCGGTGGCCTTGTCGCGTACGTCGTCCAGGCACTTGAACACCATGAACAGCGCGACGCCCAAACCGGCGGCCGCCGGGATGACGAACGGCAGCGTCAGGCCGCCCAACCGCAGAAGGAAAATGATCCACTGCGGGATGAGGAACCCGCCCAGCGCATAGAGGGCGCAGCGGCCCAGCAGCGAGGCGGGCGCCATCTCCAGCAGGTTCAGGTCCCGGGCGGGCAGCCGGGTCACGAACGCGTCGGTCTCCATCAACCGGGCACCGACCCGGTCCGCCCACTGCGTGGGACCCTTCGCCGCCGCCGGGGTGGACGCGGTGCGCGGGGCGGGGGCGTGGGTACGGCGCAGGACCTGGTCGAGCGGGGTCCGCTTGGGCAGCAGGCTGCGCACCGCGAGCGTGCCGCCGAGCGTGGTCAGGCCGCCCAGCAGCATTCCGGGGACGGACAGGCTCATGCCGCCTCACTCTCCTTTTCCTGCTCCTTCGCGCGTTCCTCGGCAGTGAGCAGGGTGCGCGGCTCCTCTTCCATCACGGCCATCTTGCGCAGCCACAGCAGCGACGCGACGAACAGCACGCCCAGCACCAGCAGCCCGAGTTGGCCGATCGGGGTCGCGAACGGTTCGGAGTAGCTGCCGTTGACGAGGATCACCGCGACCACGGCGATTGCGAACAGGGACACCCTTCGGGCCTCGGAGCGGGCCTTCGCGCGCTCGGCGTCGATGTCCCGCAGATCGGCTGCCTGCCGCGCGACCAAGGAGGCCTGCGCGGACAGCGCGCGCGCCAGGCCGGGGCCGCGGCTGGTGACGTGGTCCATGAACAGCTGGGAGATGTCGTCGCCGATGCGGCTGGCGAGGTCGTCGGCAAGTCCCCGGTAGGCCCACCGCGCGGGCATCCCGGAGCTCAGCCGGTCGGCCAGCCGGCCCACCGGCCGCTCCAACAGCGCCGGAACCGTGTCCAGTTCCACGATCGTGGACTCCAGCGGCTTGCCGCCGGCCCGCACACTGGCGAGCTGCTGCAGCCATTCCGCGATCGCCTCCAGCCGGGCCACCTCGGTGCGGCCCGAACCGCCCGGGTAGAGCACGAACGGCAGCCCGGCCACCGTTGCGAACGCGAGCAGCCCGTGCACCGGCCACCCGGTGACCGCCCACATCAGCACGCCCGCGCCGGCGGCCCCGGCCAGCAGCAGCCGGTAGTTGTCCCGCCAGCCGGGCGGCAGTTCCTCGACCGCGCGCACCAGCCGGCCCCGCACACGTCCGGGCCGCAAGCCCCGCATGGCCGGCCGCCAACCGCGCAGTGCGGCGACGACCCCGGTCAGGCTCAGGGCCACCACCGCGCCGGCGAGCATGCCGAGGGCGGACAGATAGGACGAGGTCACGCGGCACCTCCCGCTCGACGCAGCGGCCGCCATTGCCCGTTCGGGTATTCGACCAGCCAGCGCCGGTGGAAGCCCTTGCGTTCCAGCTTGCGCAACCGGCGCTCGTTCATCGGCGTACGGGTGGGCATGGCCCGCGGCTCGACGTCGTCCTCGCGGGGCGCGAAGAGCTGCGACAACGCCACCCCGCCGCCTTCGCTGCGGCCGGCTGTCTCCCACACGTGCGAGACGAACCGGTGCACCTGGCCGCCCTGGTCGGTCTCGTCGATCGCGTCCACGTACACGATGAGGTCGACGGCGGCCGCGATGAGCCGGTAGGAGGCCTGATCGCTGAGCCCGGCCCGGGCCAGCGGCACCATCAGCCGGTCGATCACGGCCTCGGGGTCCTTGGCGTGCAGGGTGCACATCGACCCCGAACCGCCCGCGATCATCGCCTCCAGCATGGCGACGGCCTCATCACCGCGGACCTCGCCGACCATGACCCGGGTGGCCTTGTAGCGCAGGGAGACGGGCACCAGGTCGGCGAGCGTGACCCGACCGGTGGCGTCCCGCTCGCCGTTGCCCTCCCGGGTACGGAAGGCCAGCACGTGTGCGTGCCGGTCCGGGTCGTCGTGGTTCAGCCTCAGCTCCGGCTCGCTCTCCAGCGTCGCCAGCCGTTCGTGAGCGGGCACTTCGCGGCCCAGGGCCCGCATCAACGTGGTCTTACCCGTGGCCATGTCGCCCGCGATGATGATGGACAGGCCGGCCTTCACCGCCGTCGACAGGAACGAGGCGACGATCGTGTCGACGGCGCCCCACTTCTCCAGGTCGGCGAGGGTGGCAGCTTCGGCCACGTGCCGGCGGATTGCGATCGTCACGTCGTCGGTCAGCAGCGTCGCGGCCACACGGGAGCCGTCCGGCAGGTCGAACTCGACCTTGCCGGTGGCGTACGACAGCAGGCGCTCGCCGTGCCCGGACGTCGCGGCCATCTGGTTGACCCACTCGACGGCCTGTGACCTGCTGGCGAACGGGGAGCGGACCCGTTCGCGCGGCCTGCCGTGGGAGTCGATGTACATCCACTCGCCGTCGACCAGGACGTCCTCCACGCCCGGCCGGTCAAGGACCCGCTGCAGCGCACCCGCCAGGAAGATCAGGTTGAAGACCTCGGTGCGGACCCGCTCCAGTTCCTCGCCCAACAGCGGCGGGTTGTTCAGCGACCACGCCTGCGCCCACTCCGCGACCCGGGAGCGCACCCGGGCGCGGACTGCCTCCTCCAGGTCTTTCTCGCCGAGCGGCGCACCGGCCTGGCGCCGGTCCCTCTTGACCTGGTCGACGTCGTCGGCGACCAGCTGCCGCAGCTTCGTTATCTCCCCCCAGGGCACGGGAAGCGCCCCGGGCAGGGCCGTCGCCGCGGCGATGTCGGAAGGTCCGGCCCCCGGCGGGACCAAGGGGGCAGGTGCCGCTGCTACGGGAGTCGGCGCCGGCGCGGGTCCTGGAGGGGCGGCGGGCGGTGCGGGGTGTGCGGAGGGGTGAGTCGCGGCGTGCTCGGACAGCAGGCCTCCCAACCGGGTGGCCACGTTCTGTCCGTTGGTGCCGTTCTGGCCGCGCCAGTCAGCCATGGCGCACCCCCCGCTGTGCGAGCTGCTGGACGATCCGCTCGACCGCCGGGGTGGCCGCCTGGACCTGCCGCATCTGCAGGTGCAGACGCCGCCGGTCGGCGTGCTCACGCAGCGGACCCATCGTGTCCCGCGCGGCGCGCATCAGCCGGGAGCGGGTCACCCCGCGCGGCATCCGTCCGCCGGTGCGCAGGTAGGCGGCAGCTGTCTCGTCCCACGGCAGGGTGGCGAGCACCGGCGCCTCCAGGCCCCGGGCGACGTCGGCGGGCCGGTAGCCCTCGCCGAGGACGAGCAGCCCCAGGGCCCGGGCCCCGGCTCCCTGCGAGGCGAGATCGTCCTGCAGCGCGCGCACCATCGGGTAGGCGAGCGCCTGGGACTCCTCGGTCATGCGGACCACCAGCAGCACCAGGTCGGCCTCGCGCAGTACGGGCGCGGGGGAGAGCACCGGGTGCAGGCGGCCGCCCTCGAGCACCATGCGCCCGCCGTCGACCAGGACGTCCCAGCCCAGTTGCTGGTCCGTCAGCTGCAGCACGTTCAGCAGCGTCGGCCACGTCGACGTCAGGGAGGCGGCCTGCCTCGGATCGATCAGCCCGGGCAGCGCGACCCGGTAGTCGCTGTCGTCCAGCGGCCACAGGTGCTGGGCGACCTGCGGGGTGAAGTCCTGCTCGGCGCTGGCGCGTTCCCAGTCGGCCTGCGGCAACCGGTGCAGACCGATGTTCCCGTCCAGGCGTTCGTGGTGCTCACCGCGCGGCACGTCGCGCAACAGGCCGTGGCGCAACGTTCCGCCGGCCATGTCGAGCTCGGCGAGCAGTACCGGCCTGCGGCTGGCCAGGGCCAGGGCCGCCGCCGAGGTGGTCGCGCCGTCCGACTTCGCGGACACCAAAGCGATCAGAGCCACGGTCAGCTCCCGCTCTGGCGGGGCTGCCGTACGAGCGCGATCTGCTTGGCCGCGGCCTTCGTCGCCAGCAGGGGACCGTCCGCGGGCGCCACCACCAGGTTCACGACCAGGGCGCCGGTCGAGTCCGGCGTGCCGACCGACTTCACGGTCGCCGAGATCGTGTCCGGGGCTGCGCTTCCGGTGGATCCGGATCCCGTGGATCCTGTGTCCGTTCCCTGGGCGGGAAGGACGACGGCGGCCACCTTGTCGCCCGGCCGCAGCTCGTCGCGCGGCACGAAGCCCCGCTTGAGTTCGACCCCGACCACCTGCTCGGTGTCTCCCAGCCCGCCGCGCGCGCTCAGCTGCGAGCGGGTGAGCAGATCGCCGGGGTGCAGGTCAACTGCCGCGCGCTGGCCCACGATCGAGGCACGGTCGGCGGCCGGGATCGGGGAAAGGCCGGGATCGTCGGCGAACGACACGACCTTCACATCCTGTGCGGTGACCTGCTGGCCGACCGGGACATCCCGCGCGACGGCAAGGACATCGGTGCGGTCACCGGCTCGCGCCACGACGACGGCGCCGCCGAGCGCGCCGATCAGCGTGACCAGGACCAGCAGAACGGGTACCGACCACGTACGGCCTGATCGTTTCTTCGTGCCGGTGCTGACGGGTAGGTCGGGCTGTCGCTGCGCGTCGCGGCGCGGCGCAAAGGAGGTCTGTGTGCTGTCCATCGGCCTGAAGGCCCTTCGATCTCGTGCGACGTTTAGGAGTTGACGGCCTGCGACTCGACGATGGTCACGGCCACCGACGAGTTGCGGACCTCGGTCAGCTGGCCGTTCGCCCCGCCGCCGTTCCAGTTGATGACCCAGGTCGAGGTCGCGGTGACCTTGTACGTGCCGCCCGACGTGTCGGTCGACGGCTGGTTGTACACGTGACCGCAGTCCGGCGACTTCTTCAGCCCGAAGGATTTCTGGTAGACCGTGCCGGGCGTTGTGCAGGTCACCGAGGAGCCGTCGCCCATCGACCACACGACCTTCGCCACCTTCGCCGTCGCGGTCACCGTGACCCCGCCGGCCGAGGCGCTCGCCGTGTTCGGACCCCATGTCGTCTGCGACTGGCCCACGGCCATCCACACCGGCATGCCCACCAGCCCCTTGCCGCCGGGCTTGGGGTTGATGTCGATGTCGGGGCCCAGCAGCGTCATGGAGTCGACGGCCTGCTGCGCCAACTCCTGCGGATTGGCCTGCTGCTGAGGCTGCTGGCCGTTGGCAACCGTGACGAACCCGTCGGGGTTGTTCTGGCCACCGTCCGAGCACGAGTAGAAGTACAGGTCGCTCTTCTTCGGGTCGGCGCCCTTCCAGAGCTCCTTCGCACTGGCCGGCGGCTCCGGGTCGATCTTGGTGTACTTGCACTTCAGCTTGCTGTCGCCGCCGCTGTCCTGCGAGCCGGTCTGCTGGTTTTCCCCGCCGGAATTGCCGGGCACGTTCACGTCGACACAGAATCTGACGACCTGGCACTTGCCTGCGCCGACATCGGGGTCGTCGCCAGCCTGGGCGGTGCCCGCGGCGGCCAGGACGAGAGCGGCACCGAGCAGGGCGGGGCGCCTTATCAGCAGGTCTGCTTTTGAGCGGTCAACTCGGTGACCATCCACTTCGTCCCCCACTTCTCGAGCTTTGCGGTGCTGACGTACTTGATGAGCCGCGTTGACGGCAGCGGGACCGGCTTCTTCGTGGCCTTGTCGATCAGAGTCCAGTTCGTGGTGTCGACGCAGTCCGTGAGGGTGGCCTTGGGAATCTCGCCGTCGGTCACCTTGGGATCCCTGGGATGGATCACCGGCTTCCCGGTCGTCACCTGTCCGGCCTTCCGCATGGTCTCCAGGTCCTGCTCGACGAGCCCCAGGGCCCGCAGAGTGGTGGTCTTCCGCAAGTCGGTGCCTGCGGAGGACGCCTTGGCGTAGGCCTCCGTCTGGGCCTGCCAGGACTGGGTGTAGGCGGCGAGGACCGCGGCCTGCTCCGGATCAACCGTGGAACTGGGGGAGGCGGACGGTCTTGCGCTGGGACTCTTGCTGGGGCCGGAGGGCGACGCCTCCGAGCCGTTGTCGCTGCAACCGGCCAGCGCCACCAGACTTCCCGCGAGGAGCACGGCGGTTGCGTGCTTCCGGATGCGAACAGCGGTGATCCCCGCCGGGCGGCGTAGTGCTCGTGTCACGTGGTCTCCCCGTACGACGCGGTGTGGCAGACCGCTGCCCCAGATGCCGCGTACGGCAGTCCACAGCCGCGGCCTGATCCAAGCTGCGGTTATGCGTTTGCGTAGCGGCAAGATTACGCATATGCCAGTCAACTTCCCAGTAGGATATTTGAGTTCACACGCACATCTCGGGACGTATCTGGTCACTTCCGAAAGCGGATGTCGATTTATCGCTCTATCACTTCGCTCGTTACGTGTGCTAATAGCCCCACTCCGGCAGGTACGTTGAAAAGGCCGCCATACCCGGCCACAGACACACGCCCACAAGGAGTGAACCCGCAAGTGAGCACGGGAGACCCCGAACGGTTCGGGCCCTTCCTCGTCCTGGAGCGCCTCGGCGCCGGCGGCATGGGCACCGTCTACCTCGCCCAGTCGCCCGGCGGCCGCCGCGTCGCGGTCAAGACCGTCCACGCCGACCAGGCCTCCGACCCCGGCGTACGGGAACGCTTCCGCCGCGAGATCGACTCCGCCCGCCGCATCAGCGGCTTCTGGACCGCGCCCGTCGTCCACGCCGACCCGGACGCCGCCACCCCCTGGGTCGCCACCGCCTACCTCGACGCCCCCGACCTCGGCGAGCACGTCCGACGCAACGGACCCCTGCCTGCCACCGACCTGCTGGTGCTCGCGGCCGGCCTGGCCGAAGCGCTGGCAGCCATCCACGACGCAGGCCTCACTCACCGCGACCTCAAACCGGCGAACATCCTGATCACCGAAGACGGGCCCCGCATCATCGACTTCGGGATCGCCCGCGCGGACACCGCCGCCACCCTCACCACCGTCGGCGGCATCCTCGGCACCCCCGCCTACATGTCGCCCGAACAGGCCAACGGCCAGGCCACCGGCCCGGCCAGCGACGTCTTCTCCCTCGGCGCCGTGCTCTACTACGCCGCCACCGGCACCGGCCCGTTCGGACACGGCACCGTACCCGCGCTGCTGCACC
This sequence comes from Streptomyces sp. NPDC048392, assembly GCF_043200575.1. Lineage (NCBI taxonomy): Bacteria > Bacillati > Actinomycetota > Actinomycetes > Kitasatosporales > Streptomycetaceae > Streptomyces > Streptomyces sp. NPDC048392. Next base: position 47,491 of record NZ_JBICYB010000014.1, on the reverse strand, counting down.
GGGTGGTGCACCACGAGCCGGACCTCACCGCGATCCCGGACACCCTGCGGCCCGCCCTCACGGCCTGCCTGCACAAGGAGTCCGTACGACGCCCGACCGCCGAAACCCTGCTGGCTCTGCTGACCAACCCGTTGGCCCCTGTTGACGGCGGGCGGCCTCGAGTACCCGAGCCCGCACCAGCGGCCAGGGCCCCTGCGTGGTGGGAGCAGCCCAACCCGACCGTGCGCTACACCGTGCCCCTGCCCCCGCAGCAGCAGCCCTCGCACGACAACGCGCCCGCGCCCGACGGCGGCTGGTGGTCGGCCAAGGCGGCCGTGCCCGAACCGGCCGGCCCCGCCTTCGCGACCGGCGCCCAGGCCGTCATGGAGTACCGGGCCGAGCACCAGGCGGAACGCGGCCGCGCGCCCGGGCCCCGCGTCGACACCGTGGAGGCCGGCGACGTTGTCGAGCACGACCGCTTCGGCATCGGCACCGTGATCGAAGTCGAGGGCGAAGGGCTCCAGGCCGTCGCCCGGGTGTCCTTCGGCCCACAGAAGGACATCAAACGGCTCCAGCTCCGCTACGCCCCCATGCAGAAGATCGGCATCTGACCGCGAGAAGGATCCGGACCCGTACACGACTGCGGTCACTGGTATCCCTCCGGGTTCTTGCTCAGGCGTACGTCCGCGGTCGTGGCGGGAGCGCGCTGGGCGAGGAAGTCGGCGACCCGGCCCTGCTGGGCGGCAGCGGTGGCGGTGAGCTCGTCGAGCGGCGCTGCCCCTGCCGTGTCCCGGGCGGCGCGTTCCAGGGCGCCGACCTTGCGGGGACGGGCGTACTCGGCGAACACCTCGTCCAGGTGCGGGCCGGTGATCCGGATAGGTCCGACACGGCGGCCGCCGACGGTGAACGACACGTAGTGCTCGAACCGGTCGAGCACGGCCACTTCGTCCGGGCTCGGCGTGTCTCCCCACTCCGCGGTGATCGGGGCGATCGCGCTCTTGGATCCCGCCGTGGACGCCAGGGTGGATGCGTTCTGCGTCAGCGACATCCGCACCGGGCCTGGAAGACGGCCCAGCAACTGGGTCATCCCGTGCACGGTGACCCTGAACTTGCGGAAGTCCTCGAACATCGACGCGATGGTCTCCGGGGCCGCACCGGTCAGGGTGATCAGCTCGTCGAAGTACAGCCGGAACGGCCGCCGTTGCTCCTCAGGCGTGTCCCGGCGCGAGCGCACCGCCCGCAGCAGGTCTCGTGCGATGAGCGCGGTCAGCAGCCGGTCGGTGGGCCCGTTCCCGGCCGGGCACACCCACACGATCAGCCCGTTGTCCATGGCGGCTCGGCTGTTGTAGACGCCGACCGGCTGACCGAGGAAGGCGCGGGTGACCGGGTTGGCGGCCAGCCGGGCGAGCGGGTTGAGGACCACGCCGAACGCGTCCGGCGGGAAGGTCGGAAACACGGTCCGCCACCACGCCCGCGTCTCCTCGTCCAGCAGATCCGCCACGGCGGCCAGCGCTGCCCCCCTAAAGCCCGGGTCGGAGATCAGCGACCGTACGTGGAAGATGGTGGCCTGGCTTTCGCGACGTCCGGCCTGGCAGGCGGCCTGGTTGACGGCGACCAGCACCGCCAGGCACGACGTGAGGATGGTCAGCGCCCGGGGAGCGGCGGCATCGTCCCAGCCGAGGATGGCCGCGAAGGCGTCGGTGACCGCCTCGACGACGTCGTGCGGCGCCTGCCCGTGGTGCATGGCGATCGGATTCCACGAACTCAACATCGGCGAGGGCCCTGCCGCGTTGAGGTCGATCAGTGCGATCTTCTGCATCAGGTGGTCGTGGGCGAGGAACGTCGCGGCCCGGGGCCAGGAGTCGCGGTGCGGGTCGATGAACATCAGCCCGCCGCCGGCATGCGCCCGCCCGATCGCCTGTGCCAGAGCGCGTTCCGTCTTCCCGCCGCCGGCCTTGCCCACCCCGCACTCGAACAGCGTCTCGGCCGTGTACGTGGCGACCAGACGCTTCCGGCCGTCGGGCCCCCGGTGGATGCCCTGCAGCAGCAGGTCAGGATTCCCGAACTCGAAGGACGGCAGATCACCGGCGAGCAGCGGAAGCCGGCAGTGAATGGTCGGCGGCTTGAGCAATCCGGTCAGTTCCTCCAAGCGCACCCAGTTCGCGCGGGGCGGCTGGCACTGCCCGAGCTGCCAGCGGCGTTCCCAGCTGCGTTTGGTGGGCCAGTGATCGGCGCCGAGCCGCCACGGTCCCAGCCGCCAGCCGCGCATCGCCCACCGCGAGCGTCCGCCGAACACATCGAAGCCGGCCTGGAGTTGGGCGAGGCGGGCCTCGGCGCGGCCCTCGATGTTGGATGCGCACATCACGAGGAGCTGCACGCGTACGAGGTGGTCGTCCTCGGCGAGCTTGCCGAGTGCCTCGTCACGATCCACCCGGCGCGGCACCGGGGGCATCACCAGCCGCCTCCCGGCGGATCCGTCCTTTCCGGTGAGCAGCGACTGCAGGTTCCAGGCGAGCGAGTCCTCGATCCCTGTGGCGTCCTGGCGCACCACGCGGGACGCGCGCTGGGTCTCGCGGCGCTCGCGCCGGCGGGCGTCACTCATGAGCTGCAGACGGCGAGCGCGCAGCGCCCACTTGGGGGCGCGCTGGATGTCGAGGCGGATCTCGGCGAGGTCGCCCAGTTCGGCGCGCAGGTCGGACACGGCGTCCACGAGTGGCTGCAGCGGGTCGGGCTCCAGCGGCACGTCCCGCAGGGGAGAGGTGAGCTTGCCGCGCAGGATGAACTCGGCCCGAACTACGTGGTCGCGTGGCTTGTCCACGATCGGGCGGGCCCGGTCGACGGTGACGTTCGGCCCGAAGGGGCTGATGGACAGCAGCCGTTCGCCGCCCGCGGGTCCCTCGACGCGGTAGCGCAGCGGCGCGCTGCCGTCCGCACGCAGCCTGATCTGCACCGTCTTCGACCGGCGCGGCGCCCACCACGGCATGCTCGTCGAGGCCCGCGACAGCTGCACCCCGCGGCGGAAGATCTCCTCGAAGCCCGGGTCGAAGTGCCGGGCGGGAGTGAGCTCCAGGGCCATCCGCTCGGCATAGGCCCGCTCCGCGAGGTGACGCACCACCAGTTCCCCCACGCCCCAGGGGATCGCGACGGCCAGGGCGAGCACGTACCAGTGGTCGTAGAGCCAGTCGACGGCTTCGACCAGCCCGGTAATCAGGCCGATTACCTGACCGTAGAGCCCCTCGGAGGCCTGACTCGTCAGATACGAGGCTGCGGAGTCCACGTCGGCTTTCCCTTCTTGATCGTGCGAGTGAAGAAAAGATCGGTGATGCGGCCGTCCGTGAAGGTGCCGTCGCGGTCGGTGCCCGCCCACACCAGGTGCACGACCGCCTTCGTTTGGCTTCCGTCGCGGCGGGCGATCGCGGCCTGGATCCGGAAACGGGCGGAGGCGAAGGCCGGACCCACCGCTCGCCCGGAGTCGCCGAAGACACCGGGCCATTGGGAGCGGCCGATACCGGTGGCGTCCGCGCGCAGCAGGGCCCGGCCGTCGGTGAGCAACTGGCGCTCGTCGTCGGCGGGAAGGTCGGCGGGCCAGGACCTCTCCAGGACCTGCTGGATGGCAGGGTCGCCGGCCGTCCCTTCGCCGTGCGGCGGCAGCGCGGATGCGGGCGCGGACGACGCAGGTGCGGTGGAGCGCGCACCGTCCGTCGACTCACGGGGAGCTGTCGAGCCGCGGGTCGAGGGATCCGCTGGCGCGGCCGCACCGGGCGGCTTCTCGGGAACCTTCGCGTCCTGGCCGTGCGGCACGGCCAGGAGGACGCCCCCGGCGACGGCCAGGACGACGGTGGTGATCAGGAGCAGGCGCGGTGTCGTTGGGGTGGCGGTCATAGCAGCCGGGCCCCTCCGGCGTATCCGTCCATCGCGTCGACCGCGTCCAGCCGGACGACCGTGTTCGGGCGGGCGGCGTTGATCATCCGTCCACTGCCGACATAGATCCCGACGTGATAGATGCTGGAATCGCGGCCAGGGATGTATGCGAAGAACACCAAGTCGCCCGGCTTGAGCGCGAACGTGCCCAGGGCGGCGGGGATCCTCTTGCCGACACTGGCCTGGTCGGACGCGAGGCGCGGCAGGCGGATCCCGGCCCGGGCGAACGCGTACTGCGTCAGCCCGGAGCAGTCGAAGCCCTTGATGGTCTCGCCGCTGAACCCCCTCGGCGAACAGCAGATCCCCGTCGACTTGCCGTTCGCGTTGCCACCGCCCCACGAGTAGGGCACACCCCGCTGGGACAGCGCCGCATCCAGCACGGTGCGGACCTTCGCGGACACGCTCTTCAGGTCCGGGTCCTTGGCGGCCGCCGTGTACTGGTCGATCCAGCCCAGCACGTTCGAGACGTACTCGCCCGACTGGTTGTACTGCAGGATCGCCGCCTTGAGCTGGCCCCGCTGGGTCAGGTCACGCCCCTTGCCGCACAGGTAGATCGCGGCGCCGAGCGCGGCATCGTCCGCGTTGTGTGGATCCGCCTTCTTGTCACCGTTGGCGTCCTCGCCGACGCCTTCCCAGGTGGAGGGCAGGAACTGGAAGGGGCCCACCGCCCGCTCACCCTGAGAGGTGCCGTCCCACTTGCCGCCGTCGGTGTCCGGGAACGAGGTCGTGTTACCGCCGGCGCCGGACCCGTTGAGGAGCACCCCGTAGATCTTCGGGCGGATGTCCCCGTTGTCGGCGACGTTGCGCCCCGTGGCGTGGTTGGACTCGACCTTGGCGATCCCGGCGAGGATCGGCCAGCGCATGCCCTGGCACTTCGGCACGTGCTTGCCGACCTGCTGGACCGCCTTCTTGTAGGCGGTGAGCATGCGCGGCGGGATGTCCGCCGCCGTACCGCCTTCGGCGATCCCGCCGTCGTCGCTGCCGGAGACACCTGTCTTCAGCGCGACGTACGCGCTGATCGCGCTTCCCACCGGCGCGGCGCAGCACACGGCGGCGAACAGCAGCATCACCACCATGAACGCCCACTTGGCCTTCCGCCCGCGACGCCTGCTCACGAACCGTCACCACCGTCACCGGAGCCGTCGTCGTGCCCCCGGTTGAAGGCGTCCCGCATCCGGCGGCGCAACTCGGAGGGAGCGTCCGTCAGCCGCCGCCGGGACGCGGACGGCGTCGGCGCCGAGCCCCGTGAACCGGAACTGCCCGGCCGTGCCGTCGGACCCCCGGTGGGCAGACGACGGCTGTGGAAGGGACCCGTTCCGCCGCGGTCGTCGCCGTGTTCGCGGACCCACTGGGCGGTGCTGCGTCCCGCGTCGCCCCAGGCACGGCGGTCTTCGCGCACGGTGTTGCCCCACACCTGAACCTGCTGGCGGGCGTCCTGGGCGTACCGCGAGCCGCCCTGCCGGGCCCGGCGCACATTCGCCGGCAGACCCGCCGTCGCCCCGTAGGCGGTCCGGCCGCCGCGGTTGAGGATGCGGTAGCCGCGGAACCGCACCAGGCGGTTGTGGGCACGCGTGGACAACAGGGAACGGTCGGTGTTCTGGTCGTGCAGCACCTCACCGGTGTCACGGTCGACGACCTGGCCCTCGTCATCGCGGTAACGGTCCCGCGGGCCACCGCGCCGGAGCCGGCCGCCCTGGCCGTCGCCGTCGCCGCTGCTTGTGGTGTCGCCCTCACCTTCGACGCCGGTGGGCTTTTGCCACTTGGCCAGCTGCTCCTTGTCCGGCCGCTTGCCGATCAGCAGCCAGCCCGCGCCCTTCGCACCGAGCCGCGCGCCGAGCCCGCCCACGGCCGCCCCCGCGGTCAGCGGAGCGAGGCCTCGCCCGGCTTCCGCCGTAGCATCGGCGAACATCCGCCCGGTGTCGACGGGCATGCCGGCCCCGTCGACCAGCGAGGTGAGGGCGCCCATCAGCCGCTGGCGGGTGCCGAGCATGCCGAACCGGCCGCCTCCGCCTCCGGTGAAGGCGCGCAGTCCGCCGCCGTATCCGCCCATCGCCGCAGGGGAGTTCATGGCGAGCGCGGCGCCGAGCTCCGAGGTGTCGCCGGGCATGTGGGTGCCGCCGACCTTGGCGTAGCGCATCCGCATCGCCATGCGCTGGCCGAAGGACGTGATCCCGGTCAGCAGGCGGCGGTGCCCGGCCGCGCCGGCGATGGCCAGCACGTCGATCAGCAGGATGCGTTCCACCATCAGGTCGGGCCCGTTGGTGATGGTGGCGTCGACGGCGATCCCGAAGAACGGGACGAACGCGCACACGCCGACCATGGTCATGATCGCGATGCCCCAGATCGACAACCACTTCCACACCGACTGGCGGGCCGGACCAGGCAGCATGCCCGCAACGAAGGTGACGCCCCCGGCGGCCGCCGCCCCAGCACACACGCCCTGGGTGCCGAGCAGTACGATCGCGCTGGACAGGAGCATGCCGCAGATGAACAGGGCGGCGATCAGCAGCAGGAATGCGCCGCCGACCCGCCACCAGGTGGGTTGCTCGGCGTAGGTAGCGCACGACTTCCCGACGTCCCCGGCCTTCTTCATGTCCGCCATGAAGGCGGCGAACTCCTGGTCCTCTTCGGACACAATCGGGCTGGCGGTGTCCAGCAGATCACCGCCCGGCGTCAGCCCAGGTAGCCCGTCGCTTTCGCAGACCTTCTTGGCCTGGCCGTCGAGGAGGTCGCAGTTGTTGCCCGACTCCTCCTTGTCGCGCTCGCAGTACTTCTTGGCCGGGCCGTGGACCAGCGAGCAGGCGTCCTTCGCCTTCTTATGCTTCGCGTTCTGCTCCTCGCAGTACTTCCGCGCCGGTTCGGCGATCGAAGAACAGTCGGCGTCCCCGTCCCCGTCGTCGCTGTTGAAGGCCTTGTATCCGCCGGCGACCCATTTCAGATGGACGGCGTACGCCTTGCGGTCGGACTTCTTGGCGGGGTCGAGGATGCGCCCGTACTCGAGCAGCATGTAAGGCTTGACGATCAGCGCATTGGTGACCGAGTCCTGGAGCGGGCGGGCCACGTCCGCTGCGGAGACGGGGGCTTCCTCTTCAAGCTCCAGGCACTTGAGCTCAGCGTTGCCAGCCATCTTCGCGCACGGGTCGGTGCTGGCGATCTTGCCGCCCCAGTCGTAGGAGTTGACGCTCTCCTGGGCGACCTCCGCAGCCACCTGCTGGGTCTGCCCCAGCGGCCCGTTCTCGGCGAGCAGGTAGTCGGGGCGGACGAAAGTGGAGGCGGCGAACGCCGCGATCAGCAACGTCAGGAAGATCTCGCCCAGACCGCGGCCAACCCGGCCGCGCACAATCATGAACCCGGCAAAAACGAAACCCCAGGCCAGCAACAGCCCCTTGATACCGAGGGTGTCGACGACCACGTTGTTGTAGGCGTCGGCGACCTTCTGCGCCGGGGCGGTGAGAATCTTCAGCAGCGGAAACCGCAGAGCGACCTCGATGGACCAGCCAGCCAGTCCGACCAGGAGCCGGATGAGGGTGAACAGGCCGGACAGCGCGAAGGCGAGGGACTGCGTCTTGAAGCTGACGATGGAGCCCCCGTCCGCGCCCAACTCGTAGCCGTTGATCGGCAGACCCTCGGAGGAGTCGATGTTCAGCGGCGCGAGGAGGTCACCGGTCTCACTGCTGCTGCTCGCCGCGTACACGACCTGGCTGTTGACCAGAAGGAACACGCCGGAGAGCAGGACGACGACACCGGCCGAGCGGAGCGTGCCGCGGTCTGGGCGCCACATTCAGCGCCGCCCGTGTCCAGCAGCGCCCTGGCGCCGCCACACGACGACGGCGGCCAGGCCCGCCACCGGCGGAATCACCATCCATGCCGCCCTGGCGCCCTCGTGGGTGGCCTCGCCGGCAGAGGCGGACGACGTCGTGGTCGTGGCGGAGTGATTGCCGCGCTCGCAGTACTCCTTGGCCGGGCCCACGATCAGATCGCACGGATCCTTGCGCGCCGCTGCGGTGTGAGGCTGGTCGGCGGCGAAGGCCTGTCCGGTCTGCGGCCACCACGACTCGGGCACGCCCGCCCCCACGACCAGGGCGAGCAGGACGGCCGGGAGGGCGATCACGATCAGGGTGCCCGCCGCGCGGGCGATGCGCCGGGGGCGGGATGAGCTGAAAGACGACGTGGTCATGAGACGTGTTCCTTCGGTCGGGCCGTGTCGGCCTTGCTGGGGGCGTGCGCGGTGCTCGCGCTCGTACGGCGGCCCGGTGTGGTGGCGATGGAAGTGGTGATCCGGTCGATGCGGGGGATGACGGCCTTGATCCGGCCCGTGTTCTGCCGCGGGCAGGCCAGTAGGAACTCCCCTTCGCGGCCGCGCTGTCCGACGGGGGACAGTCCGGTGGTCACCAGCCGCAGCAGCTCCGGATCGTTCGGGTCGAGCCCGACGAACTCCAGGCCGCGGCGGGCGCGTCCACGGTCGGCGGTGCGGGCGAGCGCCCGGTACGCCATCAGCCCGCGGTCGGGGCCGAGTTCCTCGGCGTCGTGGCTCGCTGCGAGCAGGCCGGCGCCGTGCTTACGGCCGTCGTGGAGGATCTCGTGGATCAGCGCGGTGCCCTCGGCCGACGAGGTGAGCCAGTACAGCTCGTCCGCGACCACCGCGGTGAACCGCTCCGGGTCCTCGAACGCGGTCTGCCTGGCCAGCGCTGCGATCAGGTAGAGCACGGCCCGCCCGATCAGGGCCTCCAGCGGCTGCTGGTGCAGGACCTCCGGATTGGCGAACGCCGCCTTGGGCGGCAGTTTCAGACCCGCGGTCGTGATCACGATCATGTCGGAGGTGCTGGAGGCGTCCAGCCGCACCGGGGGCAGGGTGGGGTCGAACACCATCCGGGCCAGGGAGTTGGTGGCGACGACGCGGACGAGACCGGCGAGCGTGGACGCCGCGTCCTGCCGCTTGCCCACCTCGCTCGTGGCCATCTCCTCCAGGACCTCCAGCACGCGGCGCATGGAGGGGGCGTCGCTGGCGGCGGCCTTCTCGACGGCGTGATGCAGGACCTCGCCGTTGGTGCTCATCGGCCCGATGCCGAGCTGCAGGGTCAGGTAGGACAGGGCGTAGTGGCGGCCCTCGGGCCCGTCGAACATGCGCAACGGGTCGATGGACACCTCGGCCTGTGCGGCGTCGATGATCTGAACACGGCCCTTCGCTGCGGTACGGGCGAAGGTCGCCCACTCGCGCACGGGGGTGCGGTCGATACAGATCGCGCAGCCACCGCGCGCCCACACAGCCTCCGCGATCAGCTTCTGCAGGACGGACTTCCCGGCCCCCAGATCACCCACGATGCCCAGGGAGGCGCTGGCGTCGTGCTTCGGCGCGTCCGCCACGTTGATCATGACGGGGCGGGTGGTCCCGCAGTCCAGGTCCAGACCGAGGAACATGCCGTTGGGGTCACCGACCTCACCGAGGGTGAAGGCACCGCCCAACGCCCAGTCCTCCGAGACCTGGTGCTGCGTGAACTCCCGCACCACTCCCGGCCGCGTGGTGCCCGGCAGCCCGAGCAGGAACAGCGCCTCCTGCAGGCCGGCCGGGCGCACGGCCCGGTAGTCCGCGCCGCCGAGCAGCGAGGCCAACGCCCGGGCGCGGGCGTCACAGATCGCCGCGGTCGGCCCCCACACGCTCAGCACGGTCACGGACTGCACCTCCACCTCGACCGAGGTGCGCGACAGACGGGCGTCCAGCTCACCCAGGTCGCGGGCGGCGTCCGTGAGCGAGGCGGGCATGCCGGTCGGCCGAGCGTCGTACTGGTCGGCCTGGTCGACGAGTTCGTTGCGCTTGCGCCTCACCTGATCGCGGGCCTTCTCCGCGGGCACGAGCGTGAGGTCGACGGTGTAGTCGACGGGAAAATCGAGCGTCTCCAGCTGAGCGAACAGATCGGCGGCATCCGCACTCACCGCGGGCGGGCACTCGGCGAGCGCCAACTGTGCCTGGTAGCCGGTGCCGGCGTCGGACTCGATCTGCAGCCACCGCCTACGCAGAGGCGAGGCCGTCTTCACCCGCCACCAGGCCTTGCGGCCCGACCGGGTGAGCTGGTCGGCGCTCTTGAGCTCGTCGACGTCGTCGAGGTCCGGGTCGATGCCGCCCTCCTGGAGGCGGACCTGACCGAGATCGGCGTAGCTGGGGGAGTGCAGCACTCCTTCGCGGACCTGCCCGCCATACAGCTCGCTGCTCTCGGCCTCGGCCAGCAGCGGCTCGTCCATACCGCGGTGCAGAGCGTGCTGGACCATCCACACGATCTCCGCCGGGCGAGCGGGCCGGAACGCGGCGCCGCCGGCGAGAGCGGCCTCCACTCGCGCAGCCTGCTCCTGGTACGCGGTCACTTCGCGCCGCGCAACCGGCGTCGGCCGCATGCCCAGCGTCGGGGCGATCTCGGCCCACATCGCGCCAACCTGAGCAGTCATCTGCAGGCCGGCACCCTCGGTCTGGAGCGGGACCGCCAGCCACAGGGTGCGGCGGTGCATCTCCTGCCCGTCCAGCAGATCCAGCGTGGCCTCGACGTTCTCCACCCACGGGTGCGTCTGGCCCGGCGGAGTATCGGAGGGCTCGATGCCCTCGATCATGCGCAGCGCGACTTCCCCCGGATCGACCCGGGCGCACAGGCCGAACAGCCGCGGCGCCCCGGTCAGGGACCGCACCAGATGAGTGATCTTGGCGAGCTGTTCTTCCCGTACGGCGGCCGGCACATAGGTGCCCTGCACGCTCTCCTCGTGGCGGCCCTGCTCGTCCGGACCCGGGTGCAGCCGGTAGACGGCCCACACACTGCCGTGCGTCGACCACACCAGGTGCCCGGCGATATGACGGATCGGCACCCTCATCGCGCACCCCCCTGTTCGGCGAGCGCGAGCAACTGCTGCACACCCGACACCGGCCGGACCGGCTGAGCGGCGACGGCCGCCGGGCGAGGGCCCGACCGCGACCGTGACGGCTCCCGGCGCTGCGTACCCTCGGCTGCTCGGGGCCGTGGAGCCGAAGGGATCGGCGCGGCCGGGGCGTTGCCCTCGATGACGAAGCCACCGGTCAGGGGTCGGGCGCCGTGGTCGCGGGCCGCGCGGCCGCCGATCCGGCCCCCGCGCGGCTGCCAGAACAGCAGCAGCCAACCCAGGGCGGCCGGGAGCGGTGCGCGCCCCCCGATCTTCGGACGGCGCACCGCCCATATGCCCAGCAGCCAAGCGGCGATCGGGACGGGCCCCAGCCACGACCACAGCGGAATCGTCTTGACCAGAACGAAGCCGCCGCCGACGGCGAGGAGGATCTGCGCAGGCGTGAACGGGCCGAGCGGGATACGCCAGTCGGCAACCTTGCCCAGCACCCACGGGTGGCGGCGGGCCGAGGTGTAGAAGCGGCCCATCCGCACGGAGGCGGTGGTGGAGGCGCTCACAGCCAACCCCCGACGCCTGCGGAGTGCTCACGGGCGGCCGGAGGCTCACCCTGCACGATGCCGGGAACAGCGGGCGCCGACTTCGACGGGTTCTTGACCTCGTCCTCGAACATGTCGGCAAGGCTGTTGCGCGAGTTGTACAGGCCGAGCGCGATCACCATCAGGATCAGCGCACCGATCCCGGCCTTCAACGAGAATTTTTGGATCATGATGACGACGACGAGCACGAGCAGACCGGCCTGCAGGCCCTTGGTCGCCCAGGTCTCGAACATGTTGATCCACGAGTTGCCAAGGTCGTCGAGCTTTCCGGCGAGCAGCACACCAGTCATGACCGAGCACCCCCCGCCTGCGCGGTGCCGGACTCCAGCCCGGTGACCTCCCAGCGGCCCGAGCGGGCCTTGAGCGTCAGCTCGTACGCCAGCGGCCACCGCCCCGCACTGTCGCGGGCCTCGACCTCGGCCATCACCCGCACCCGGGTTCCGTCCGCCGGGACGGACTCGGCGGCCGCCTCCTGGTCGGCGGCCAGCATCTGCTGGACGGTGACCGTCTGGTACGGGGCGGGGGAGACGGGCGACAGACTCACGCCGGGCGCGAGGTAGCGGTCGACCTCACCGGCTCCCGCCAGATACGCGGCCAGGAACTCCCCAGCCGTGGACGACACATCGCTGTCCGTCGGGACCGTCACCGTGTACGGCGACTGAACCCCCTTGGTACGGGCCGGGCCGGCCACCACCCCGGGGGCACCGGACACGGTGAACGAGGCGCCGCTTGAGTCGGCGGCAACCGGCACCGCGAAGTAGCGCACCGAGCCGTCGGCGTACTGCGCAGCCACCGTCACCGACCACGCCGTGCCGGTCTGCTGCGCACTGCGCACCGCCACGACCGAGTCCGGCTCGGGCTGCGCATCCGCCGTCCCGGGAAGATCGACATCCGGGGCCATCGACTGCGCAAGCCGGGCCTGCGCAGTGCTCTCGGCGCCTGCGCGGCTGCGCAGCCACGCGCCGAGGAACACCGTGGCGTACCCGGACGGGTTGGCCGACACGGTCGTCTTCACGGTGGTCGGCTTCGTCGCGGGGGCGGCACGGCCCACGGTCGCGGGCGTGGCCACGGCGACGGCCAGCGCGAGGGGGCCGGCCGACACCGCAGCCCACACGCCCAGGCGGCCCAGGCGGACCCGGCGCCGCATCTGCTGCAGCCGAGCCCCCGCAGCGGTCGGAGGAGCAGCGTGCTCCTCTGCTGCCTGCATGGCAGGAGACATTCCAAACTCCCAGGTCAGAGCGAGTTGTTGCTTCTGACCCGAGGCAACCCGTCGACCCCGACCCGACCACCGACCACGAAGGCCCGACCACGATCACGAAGGGGACACAAACCCGTGGTCTGCGCCATGGTCGCCCCGACCACAGACCCGACCACGACATTTCGCACCCCCGCGGAGTCCCGCTCCGATACGCCGGATCACACGGCGATCGGGGCGGGCGGCGCCCAGTGCGCAACGCGGGGTGAAGCCCGCGGGCGCGCAGCCCCCGGACTCCCGCGCCGGGGGACTGCGCAGCGGCAGGCGGATGCGCAGGTGGCTCCCGAGCACCCGGACGGAGGCTGCGCACTCACACGCGCACGCCGATTGCGCACGATCCGCGACCCGGTGCGCAACGTCTGCGCAACGGCCCGCACGCGGCTGCGCAGTCGGCAGTGCGCACCGATTGCGCAGCCGGAACGGAGCGTCGTTCAACGCGGGCCGAGGGACGCAAATCGGCAGCCGGGCCGCCGAAGCGGGCGGCCTCAATCCGTGCCGGAATCTCCGAGGATGGCGTCGCGGACCGCGGCAGCCACCACACGGAAGGTCCCGGAGAACGCTCCGCCGATCGCAGCCAGGCCGGCCTTCTTCGCGAAGTCCTTCCGATCCGCGGCCTTGTCCCCGGCCTCCGTGACGGGCTGCGCCGGACGCACATCTGCCTCCGTGCCGGACGGATCCGGGCTGGGGGTGCCCTGCTCGTTACTCACTTTGCTCCTCCAAGAGCTGGATCGGATCGGAGAGGTTCGCCGTACCGGACCGGGACGGCGATGAGGACGATGGAGAACTCAGGGGTTAGCGCCGCAACTCGGCGTATCGACGAACGCGAGGTTGGGGCGCGAGCCCTCGACCCACCCGGCCGTGTCGGCACCCGTCGGTTCCGGAGACGCCGCTCGGTGCCTCGATGGCCGGGCACGCAAAAGCCCCTGCCGGCGTGGCAGGGGCTCGCGTTGGGGCTTAAGAGATCAGACCCGAGACCCTCATTCAAGAGCGGGCCACATCTCTTCATCTGGTAGACGATGCGGCGGTGCACCGGCTCGGGGCCGTGCCCCACAAGAGGCCCTGGAGTACGAGCGGAAGGGGCCACCCCCGGCCGTACACGATCACCTAACCCTGCCTGTCCGCAGGCATCGGGGGCGTGGTCGGGCCCGACCACGCCCCCGACCACGGCAGCCCAGCGCGCATGTTGCCGGATCGTGATCGGTGGTCGGGGGTTGTGGCCGCCGCCCTGGTCGGCGTCGGCGGGTGAGCTGCCTGCATGGATCTCACGCACGTCCCCACGACCGCAGGCACCGGCCGTCTCGCTTCCGCGAGCGGTGCCGGATGCCCCGGCTGCCGCGCACACAGCGCACTTGCGGACGCGCGATGACCGGAGCACGGATCCGTCGCGGCCTGATGGCCGGCGACCAGTTCACCCAGATCGCCAACGGCCTGTTCCGCGACAACCGCGTCACCTTCAAGGCGAAAGGCATCTTCGGCTACATCAGCACCCACCAGAACGGATGGCAGGTGACCGTCGCCGGCCTCGTCCGCTCCGGACCTGACGGACGGGACGCGGTGCGCACCGGGCTGAAGGAACTGGAGACCCACGGCTACCTGATCCGCGAACGCCTGCGCCGCACGAACGGCACGCTCGGCGAGGCCGTCTACTCCATCACCGACCACCCCACCTTCGTCGACGCCCTCATGGCGGACGCCGCCACAGCGCTCCACGCGCCGTCGGCACCCGCGGATGGCCGGGGCGATTACGGCATGGGCATCCGCCGCGGCGTGATGGCCGGCGACCAGTTCACGCAGATCGCCAACGGCCTGTTCCGCGACAACCGCATGTCCTTCAAGTCGAAGGGTTTGTTCGGACTGATCAGCACCCATCGCGAGGGCTGGCACATGACGGTCGCGGACCTGGCCCGGCGGGGTCGCGAGGGCGTGGACGCGGTGACGACCGGGCTGGAGGAGCTCGAGCGGCACGGATTCCTGCAGCGGGACCGCGACCGTAATCCCGACGGCACCCTCGGCTCGGCCACGTACTTCATCACCGACCTGCCTGCCCTACAAAACACCAGGTCGCAACCAGAGTCGGGAAATCCAGGACTGGATAACCCTACGTTGGCTGACCGCCCCACAAAGAAGACCATCAGTAAGAAGACCAACAAGCAGAAGACCAGTTCCGTCCCTCTGTGCGCCCGCGACGCTCGCACGAGCGGCCGCCCGGCTGTGCCTCCGCAGCGGACGGACACGCCGGTGCCGCAGGACCTCGATCCGGGCACCCGGCTGCTGCTGTCGATCGGGTCGGCCCACCCCGAACTGCTCCTGCAGGAGAAGGCCTTGTACGACCAGGGCCGGGTCATGACCGCGATGCTCGACGCCGGCTGGAACTCCGAGCAGCTGCGCCACGTCATCACCAGCCGCCCGCTGCCGAGCCAGATCCGCACCTCTGTCGACGCGATCGTCGCCGCCCGACTGCGCTCCGCGCAGCTCTACCCGCCTCCCGCTGCCCGCTTCGACGACGCCGACCCAGGCGAGGCCTCGTGGACGACACAGCCCTCCACCACGTCGTCGTCCGCCGCCGCCCGCACGGTCGACCAGGCGCTCACCTACCGGGCGCTCGTCGAATGCGCGGGCTGCGGCCGGCCCGGCACCGCCCCCGGTGAAGACCTCTGCCCGGCCTGCCTCGACTGGCCGCTGTGCCACACCTGCCCCGGACCGACTCCCCGTCGCGCTCACCCCGACGGCGACGGCCGCTGCGCCACCTGCACCTCCGCCCTGACCGTGACCGACTTTCTGGAAGCGAGCACCTCATGACGGACACGCTCCACACCCCCCGGACCGCACCCCAGCAGCCTCTCCGGCCCTTCGCCCGCGATCCGCGACGGTGGGAGGAAGAACAATCCCGCGCCCTGCTGACCGGCCACGTCTGCAGCGACACCACGTGCACCGGCACGTGCGAGCCCCCGCTCGTGCACGAGCGCACCGGGTGGGGATGGCTGACCTGGACCGTGCCCGGCGACGGCACCCTGCCCGACCTCCCCCGACAGATCGGCGTGCTCACCCCGGACGCGACGCTGAAACAGCGGCTGGCCCTGCGCTGGCTGACCCGGCACCCCGCGCACCGCATCGCGCTGACCGCCACGAGCCCCGCATCCCTGCGGTTCTCCACGGTCCTCGTGGGGATCATCAGCCTCTTCGCAGCCCTGTCCGCCCTCAGCCACGGCGTTCCCACCGACGTCGTCCTGCCGGCGATGCTGCTCGCCCCGCTTCTCGCCGAAGCCCTGCCCGACCGGCTCGACGACCGGGCCCGTGAGCACGTCCGCATCGTCGAAGGAGACGCCGCCTGCCAGTACCTCCAGCGGCTCGCCGCCCTGCACACCAACATCGTCCAGGCCGCCGCCGACAGCGACCGCTACGAACTGCGCCGCTCGGCCGAGATCGGCCAGAACCTCCTGTGGGACGCCGCCGACCTGCTCCAGAACGAGGACACCCGCTCGGCCTCGCCCCGCCTCATCGACCGGGAACGGCTGATGGTCCAGCTCGCCGACCAAGTCGCCCAGACCGTGGAGCGCACCCGTGCCGAGCCGCCTTCCAGCGAGGCCGGCCAGCCCCGTGGCGGCGAAGGCCCGTTGGGCCCGCTCCCGCACGGCTTCGAACCTGCGGCACGGCCAACACCCTCGCCCAACACCGACACGTCACCGCTGAAGGGATACCGACCCATGACTCCGTCCCAGCCCGACGACGCAGTCCGCACCACAGACGTCTATCTGCTCTTCGCGCACGAGCCGTACTACCCCGGCGATGGCGCCCAGGAGATCAACACCACCCTGGTCGCCGCGGCCTCCCTGCTGCACCCCCAGGTGCAACAGCCCGACGGCGCCCGGATTCACGACCGCCTCACGCAGGGACGCAAGCCGGGCGAGATCATCCCGCTCTCCACCCTCACCCACGAACTGGACGGCGGCGCCGACTGGCCGGCGGTCGGCGACTGGGAGAAGGTCACCACCGACCTCGTGCAGCTCGTCCACGCCAGGGAGTGCGACGCCCTCAGCCTCGGCCTCCCCGAGATCGCGCGCGCCCTCATCATCGCCAGCCCGCACAGCCACGTGCGCGCCTTCGACGCCGCAGCCGACGAGCTCATCGCCTACGGACCGAAGGACCGTGCCGCGGTTCTGGCCGAGGTCGACAGGTTCCTCGCCGTCCTCATAGCCGAGCAGGACTTCTGGCCGGGTGATGGCCTGCTGCCCCCGCTCTCCCGCCTGAAGTGAGGCGCTACCGACGAAACACGGCCCGTACGCTGGCCGGCGCCGTCCCGCGCCACCGGCACCCTCAAGGAGACGCAGACCATGTTCCCCACCACAGGACCCGAGGCATCTCTCACGGTCGTGCTCGTCGCCCTGCCCGTGTTCAGCGTCTCGCAATTGTTGATCCCGAGGTGCTTCGGCGCGCGACCCGAACAGGAGGTCTGGGACCGTCACCTTCGCGGACTCGCCATCGCCTGGCCGATCCTGCTGCTCGGTGCTCTCACCCTGCCCGAGTTGTCCCGCAGGGCGCGGGCCGACCTGGGTATGGGCAGCGACTCCTCTCCCTGGTACTTGCGGATCGGTGCCGCCATCGCGGCTCTCCTCATCACCGCAACGGCAGTGGAATCAGTCCGCGCGGCGCGCGCAGAGGTGAAGCTCCGGCCGATGGCCGAAGAACTACTCCAGGACGCACAACCGCTGCGCATCTGGCTCGGCGGTTCCACGGCCGATGATGCGCACAGCGCGCAGATCTGGCTCGACGAGGCTCAGAACGCCCTCGCCTCCGGACGCGGCCGGACGGCCGTGCGCTACCTGCACCACGCCGTTCGCCGTGCCGAGGACGCCACCCGCGCTGATGCTGGGACAGGCGTAGACGCCCCGCTCGGCAGCCTTCGCCAACGCGTGGACGAGGCCGACGAGTCGGCCGGCCCCTTCAGCGGCCCGCCACTCAAGGCGTAGCAGATCCGCCCAACAGCGCGGCGCCCCAGACCGGAGTCTGGGGCGCCGACCTGTTGTTCTCGTCTACCGCCTTGGCAGAGCGCCTGGCGAGCCATGCGGGCACCGGCCAGGCTCAGTAGCTGTGCGAGCACCATCGCTTTGAAGAGGCAACAGGACTTCCCGGGCAACAAGCCGACGGCGCCATCGGTCAGGGCCCGGGAAGTCCTCGCCACGCAGAAGTGTTGTTCGTTCCCTCCAAGCCGAGACCCGGAGAGCGAAACTGGCCGCTGCGCACAGCCAGACAAACTCATGCAACCAGCTCTTGGTGACGATCCGCAACGCGCTCATCTATTCGAAGTCCGCCCCGTTGGGATGATCACAGATCGGTCCACGGGCGGGGCTCGCCCCCAGTAAGCGGCACCCACACCGACCCAGACGGACCGTGCTCTTCGATGTCCTCCAGGACGACGGCTCCGAGCTGAACCTCGCGGGCGAGGGCTGCGACGAGCGGGTGCTGGGTGACCATCGCCTGCAGATCGCTGATTCGGTCGCCCAGCCGGGCCCGGGAGGCGCCGGTGAGCACGAAAAGCAGGCGGGGGAAGACCGGATACCAGCGGAGCCAGGCCGGGCCGGTGGAGACGGGGCGGCGGCGGCCGACGGGCTGGGCCTCGTACTGGAACAATCTGGCGTACTCGATCAACTTCACGGCCAGGCGCTCGCTGCTCATGGTGCTGCGATCGACCTCCACGAACGCGCGCAGCTTCCGCCGGTGGTCGCCGGCAACGACGGTGTAGTGCATGACGGCGTCGGCCACGAGCCGCTCGCCCTCACCGATGGGGTGAGATACCTCGGGAGTCCAGTCCCACGGACCGTGCTCGTGCCCGAGCCGGCGGGCGTCTGCCGCAAACGGCAGGTGGGACCGTGTGACGGTCAGCGTGTGCGGAGTCTTCAGCGACGCCGCGGTAGTTGAGGTGATGGGGTACGGCGGACGCCCCCGCAGGATGGGGAGATCGCGGGTCAGACGCGAGCCCTCCGGCGTGAGGTACCAGGCGTGCGTACGAGAGCGGTCCGAGTCCGGCAACGGGGTGAGGTCGACGAAGCCCGTGGAGCGCAGCTTGTTCAGCACCCGAGAGAGCAACTGGCGGGAGCCGTCCGGCCGCAGCATCTGGCGCAGTTGGCCGGTCGTGGCCATCCGGTGCAGGGCGAGCGCGGTCAGGACCTGCAAGCGCAACGGTTCACGAGGACTGGGGGCCAGCTCGGCGGCCGCGACATCTGAAGTGGAACGGGTCATGGAGGGGAGACAACCCTCAGCCCCCGACCCGACCCCCGACCACGGGACCCCGACCAAGGTCACGACCCAAGAACAACGTCGTGGTCGGGGCCATGGTCGGGGCGGTCAGAAGACAGGCGATGGCCGGTCCGCAGCAGCGTCTGCTGCTGCGGGGCGTGGTGGCGAACCACGCCATGCCGGCCATCGTGCGACACCCGGCCCGCAAGGGACCAACTCCCAAAAACCGGGGGCCGCGTTCATGGGGTGGTGCGCAGAAGTCCGCTCACCACCGGGTACTACCGCTTGGACCGCTGGGCGGCCTGCTCGAGGATGCGCCGGCGCGTCCACCGCCGGCGCCCGTTCTGGCGCCCGGCATTCTCGGCAACCCCGTCCGTGTCTTTCAACAGCGGAAGGTTGCCCTGGGACAGACTGCTGGAGAAGGAGCCGACGCTCTTGTACCCCAGCAAGGCGGCTGCCTGGCTCGCCCCCAGCAGTTCGTCGGGATCGCCGTCGACGGGAACGTCGGGCAGAGGCGGTGCCTCCCTGGCTCCGGCTCGCCTTCCGCGGCCGGGCCGGCTGGCCATCCACTCCTGCAGGGTCTGCACCTTCCAGAGCTGGCGGCGGTAAGGGTTCTCCGCCGTGCCCTTCTCTTCGACGACGTCCGGTTCGGGGAAGTAACCGCGGTGGTCGCGCACGAAGGTGGTGACCTGGTTGGGGTTCTTGTAACCGAGATACCTCGAGGCGTCCGCCGCGTTCAGCAACGTCTCCGGGGCGAGGGAGGGAGGTGCGTGTTCAGCGAGCCGTGCCAGCGCCCGGTGGGCGAACCACTCGGTGACCTCCGCGTGGTCCCACAGGCGGGCGCGGCCGCGCTTGTCGACAGGCTCGGGGAATGTCTCGCCAGCCGCGTTCTCCGCGCGCTCGGTATAGAGGCCGGTGATCCGTGCGGGTGTCAGGCCCTGTTCGGCCGCGATCTCGGCAGCGTCGGCCAGGCGAGGCTCACGTTGCGAGGTCATGGCAGAACCGTCCGTCCTGTCAGCAGTGTGCCGGCCAGTCCGGCTCACAAAGCAAATAATGGCAGAAGTTTCGGTTGGGGGTCTAGCCCGCGACTCAAGGATTTTCCCCGGCTGCCGCGCTCTCGGCTTACGGCCTACTCCTCGGGGATCAGGCAGACACCCCGGCGTGCGGCGTCCGCGGCCATCTCCGTGTAGGCCATGGCGGCCGGCGTCATCTCCCACTCGACCAGGGCCAGCAGCAGGATCACCTCGTCGCGGCCCTGCGAGGCATCACAGGGCATGCCGGCGGTGTCCGCGGCGAACATCAGGTCCGCGATGGCCAGCCCGTCGAGACGTGCTGCCACTTCCCGGTGCAGCTCCTGCAGGCCCTGCTGGTACAGCTCGTTCGCCTCGGCCAGGAGCAGCACCAGGTCCTCGCCGTGGCTGGCCGGTGCCGCTGCAGCGAGATCGAGGATGCGCTGGGTGGTCGTCGTCATCATGAGAAGTATCCCTCCAGAGGGGCGGTGTGCGGGGTGGTGGTCAGTGGCAGCCGTCGCACCCAGCGGCGCTGTGCAGGAGCTCGCCCGGCCCGGTGCGGGCCTTGGAGTCCCATGTGGGCGGCTTGCGCAGGGCGGCGTGGACGTCGCGTTCCATCCGCTCGAAGTCCGCGTTCTCCTCGACCAAGATGCCGGGGTCCGGGGCATCGCGCCGGCGGGACAGCGCGATGAGCTCGGCCATGGTGATGTTCGGGTTGAACGGCACCTGGCGGACCCGTTCGACCAGCGCGCACAGCTCGGCGAGCCGCGGCCGGCGCCCGGCCATCAGCAGTAGATCGCGGTGGTTGGCCAGGGTGCAGGCCGAGCACGAACAACGACTGGAACCACGCCGGTCCTTGGCACCGGGATGCGAGTCGTAGCACCAGTGGTAGGGCAGCCCCGCATTGATCGTGCGCTCCCAGACCTCCTCGGTGCTCACCTGGTGGGCGGGCAGCCACTCGTCGACGACCCGGGCCGAGTTGTCGGTCGTACGGCGCCACATCTCCCGGTTGCGCCGGTCCGGGCTCTCCTCGGCCCGCATCCCGAGCACGTTGGCGAACATCAGGGGGCCGTCCGTCTCCTTCCTGAGTGCGCGGACCTGGGGGGTGAACGCCTGGTACACCATCTTCGTCTTCCACGGGCCGGTGCAGGTGCGGGCCCGGCCGAGCCAGGGCCAGTCGCCTCGTTCCGCGATGAAGGTCAGCAGGTCGAACGGCACCCGTTCACCGTCGACTTCACGGCTGCGGCGGATCTCGATATGCCGCTCGGGCGGCACGCCGAGGGCCTGGCTGTGCTGGGCAGCGAGTTCGCTGGCACTCGGCCAGCGCACTCCGTCCACGGTGACGGCGGGCCACTCCATCGGTCCCAGACTCGCGTGGGCGGTCCAGACGCGGTCGGCGACGCCTGCCTGGCGGGCGGCGTCCATCGCGATCAGGCCGGCCACAGGGCCGTCCTTCCCGCCGGAAAGGTTGATGACGATGCGGTGCCGGGTCGCGGCGAACGCAACCGGGTCGCCATACAGGGGGGTGGGGTGCGACATGGTTCCTCTTTCCTGCTGGGCGGGCTAGCGGGCATCCCTGACGGGGCCCGTCTGGTAGGGCTGGGAATCGGTGAAGTGGGCGCACCGGGCCTCGGGAGGACGGGCTTTGCAGTGCCAGCAGGGCCGCGCCTCGGGGTAGGCACGAATGTGGTGGTGGCACTGGTGTCCGGCGTACGAGCCGCTGGTGCGCAGATGAGTGAGGAGGACGAGGTCGAAACACGCGAGGGAAGCCCAGCCGGTGACGCCTCGTTGGGGGTGCGGGTACTCGGTGCCGCCCCCGAGGACGACGCTGCCGATCGACACGAGCAACTTGTTCTGGGCGGTGTCGACGGCGTGGATGCTGTATCGGGTCCGGTTCCCGGGCCGCGTCGACCAGGGGGCGGTGTCCTTGGGGCCGTGCGCGTGGCCGATCACGGGAAAGCCTTCGAGCTGGTGCACTGAGAGGGTCGGCGGCGGTTTCCAGAGGTCGGGCATGGGTCTCCTCCTGAGGGAGCACGGGACAATGGGCGGTGAGAGGGGCGACCGCGGCGGGCGGCACGGACCGCGCGGCTGAACAGCCCTCAGACCGCGATCGGTTCGGGGTCGGGCTGCTTGGGATAGGGCCGTTGGGCGGGGAGACCGAGCTTGATCTGCTCGCGCTCGCGCCGACTTCGGCCCAGCCGCCATACGTAGCGGTGCGCGCCGCGGTGCCGTACGTTGCGGGCGCCGACCGCGACCAGGGCCTCCCGCAGCCAGACGGCCGGGTTGCACCCGGCCCGCGGAACCGGAGCTCCGAGCGCGATGAGCTGGGCTTCGGCGTACTGGTGGCCCTGCTCCTGGCGGCGGATCTTCTGTGCCGTGCGGTCGTGGAAGACGGTGCCGTCCGGCAGGAGTTTCACCGTCCGGGCGGTGGCCCGGCTGGCGTAGACCGCGTTCGTGGCTGCGTAGATCGTGCCGACGTGCCCAGGCATGACCAGCACTCCCGAAGCGGTCCGGCGCGGGACAGGATCCGCGAACGAGACGACTCCTTGTACACCACTGGCGAGCAGGCGTTTTAGGCAGTTCGCGAGGAACCACGACTCCGAATTCGCCGGGCACTCATCCAGCAGGACGAATCGCGAGCACACCAACGACTCGGTGTACGGCCGGAGCTCGGGCAGTGGCTTGGTGAGGACGGCGGTGCTGACCGGCACCCCGAACACGGCCACCCCGCAAAGCCGCCGCTCGCCGTCGACGACGTCGTACAGGCCGAACTGCACCGTCACCGCCGGGTACGAGCCGGAGTAATGGTGTGCGAGCACGAACCCCTTGGCGGGCTCCTCGTCGGGGATGACGTCCACGGTGTATCGGCGGGCGTCGAAGCCTCCGTCGCGGACATGCGCCCAGGAGTGCCTCCCCTCGCGCCACCGCTGGCACCAGGGCGACGCGGTCGGTACCTCCGGCAGGTCCTCGAACGGCAGGGTCTCCTGGACCGGGAACCTCACGGTGCCTCCCCGTCCCCGTGCTCCTGCGAGCCGCTCGCGAAGAGGGGGAGCTGTCCCTCCGGGGCGGCTGCAGGCCGCTGCGCGGGGACGGCGTGCTGGGCGGCAGGGGGTTTCTCGGGTTTGCCCGTCTCGGCGGTCTCTTCGATGGCCGCCGGGTGAGGGCAGGGGCAGAGCCACCGGCAGGGCCGCTGGCCCGGTCCGTACCGGATCACGGCGACGACGAACCCTTGGGCGTCGGTGATGGTGTCGGCGTGCTCGTCGACGCGTGGGCCCCGGGCGCTGACGCACCGGTCGTGGTGCCCGGAGGCACAGCCGGGGCAGATGCCGCGCTCGCAGGAGCACCAGCGGTGGAAGCCGCGGGGGTAGGCGTCGTCGATCTTGCGCAGGGCCTCGGTCCAGGCGTGCGCGCGGACCCAGGCGCCCTCCTCCTCACTCATCGGCGAGGGCACGGTGGAGGGAATGGGGTCGAGGATGCCCATGATCGCGGCGCCGATATGGCGCAGGCGGGTCGTCATGATTCGTCTCCGAACAGAGTTGGGATGGTGTGGAGTTCGTTCATCCAGGCCAGGAGGCGGGGGAGGTTGGTGTCGGGCCCGAAGGCGAGGTAGGTGCCGTCGCAGCTGGTACAGCCGAAGGCCTGCGCGATGCGCAGCCGACGACGCGAGTTCACGCGGCCCATGTGGACGGCCAGGCCGCGCTCCCGGGCCTCAACGGCCAGCCGGTGAGCGGCCGGTGAGGTCTTCCACTCGGTGCCGCCGGCGAGGAACAGCACGTCGATCGAGTCCCGGGGGATGAGGCCGTGCTCGCTGCCGTCCTGAGCGGCGAACGCGGCCGGGATGCCCAGGGCGCGGATGGGCTCCAGCCAGGGCAGCGACTCGGCGAGGGTGGCCGCGGCGTCCATCGGGACGTCAGGGGCGACGGCCCACAGACAGCGGCCTCGGCCGTAGCGGTTGACGGTCGCCGTCAGCCACGCGAACCAGGCCTGCTCGCCGGGCCATCCCTTGCCGAACTTGCCGTTGTCGCACGCGTACAGGGCGCCGGGCGGGATCACGTTGCCCTGGGCCGGGGTCGTCATGCAGGCCAGGAGTCCGGCCTGCATGGCGGCCCGTACGTCAGCTCCGGACGGCGTGGCCAGGTACAGCACGGCGGAGACGCGGCGGAGGAGCAGGGGCTGAGGGCATGGGTGCGCGCACGGGAAGTCCTTCCGGAGGTGGCGGTGAGGGGCGGCTCAGAGGAGGGGCAGCTGGGCAGTGGGGCCCGAGACGAGGGCGTCCCAGTGCTGCTCGAAGTTCTGGTCCTGCTTGTCGATCACGCGGGCGGGGGCGGTGGCGAAGAGTTCCTCCGCCATCGGCCAGCCCTTGGCGCGGGGCCGGACCCAGGCCCGGGTGCGCCCGTATACCGGGTCGTGCTCGACGTCGACGCCGTGCCGCTCGGAGATGGAGATCAGGCGCCGGGCGAGCTGGTGCGGGCGGCCGAGGTCGACGCGCTCCGTGGAGCGCTTCACCGGGCGTCGCCTGCCGTCCTCCGTCAGGAGGAACAGCCGGCGCACGTGGTAGAGCGCCCACGGCATGTCGAGCTCGCGCTCGAACGCCTCCAGGCACGCCCGGTCCCGCGGCTGGGTCGGGTCGAACATCTCCAGGAGGGTCTTGCGGCCGTAGAGCTTCGCGTTCGGGTTGAGGCTCATCGCCGTGTACTCCAGGCGCAGCACCTCGCCGGCGATGTCCGGGTGGGAGCGCATGCGCTCCATGTGGGCGGGCAGCGATCCCATGGAGGCGGAGAAGCAGCAGAACGTGCAGTACGACTTCGGCCAGTGCACGCCGAACCGCTCCAGCAGGTAGGCCTCGCACCGCTGCCGGTTCCAGCCCCAGTCGATGAGCGGGAACTCCCCGGTGCGTCCGGGCATCTTCGAGGTGACCTGGTCGCCGAGGCGGCGGCCTTCCTCGTCGGCGTTGAAGCCCATGATCTGCCTGAACGGCCGGCCGCCGAAGACCTGCTTGAGCCACCAGTCGCCGACGTCTCCCTTCGCCCACAGGGAGCATTTGCGGGTGCCGGCCACCTGGGGCACCGTGCCGACGGACTCCTGGTCGTCCCACAGCGTCCACGGCCCGCGCGCGATGAGCTGCTCGGGGGAGCGGGAGTCGTCGAGGATCGTGAACCCGTCGGCCTGGAGGTGCCCGTTGCGCGCCAGCTGGACGAAGCGCACGCCGTTTTCGCGCAGCAGCGGGATCATGAACTCGTCGGCCAGGAGCCGGGTTTCGGGCCACTCGCTGCCGGTGGCCATGTAGAGGACGGCGGTGCGGTCGAGGTCGATGCCGTGCGCGTCCGGGGCGGTGAGCATCTTGGCGATGTAGGCCGAGGAGTCAGCGCCGGCGCCCCAGTTGATGATGGTGTCCAGGTCGTCGTCGGCGGCGCTGAGGCCGGGCAGTGACGGCGTGTACGTCGTACGGGGCATGGCGGCTCTCACTCCTCGAGGGGCCGGTCGGTCAGCCGCTGGGCGGAGACGATTAGAAGGCGGTCGTCGGCGGGCCACGGGTCGCAGGACTCCCAGGGATCGCCTTGGGACAGCACCACCACCTCGCCGGGCTTCGTGATGAGGCAGCACACGCCGCATTTGCACGACGGGTCGAAGGGCTCGGGGTGGGCGGTGTAGGGGGTGTTGAAGTAGTCGGCGCCGTCCTTCCCGACCGCGGCCAGGAGCAGGTCGCCGTCCGCGACGTCTCCGGCGCGGGCCACGCGCGCGTGCGGCAGGGCGAGCGCGAGATGGGGGTCCGGGCTGTTCACGGCGAGCTGTTTGTCGATGAGGCGGGCGTTGCCGCTGGAGCGGACGTCGCCGGTGGCGGGCGCGGCGAGCAGGGGCCGGTGCAGGTCGACCGCGGTCTCGGCCGCGTGCATCGCCACGACGTGGTCCAGGGCCTCGACGAGGATCACCGCCCGGGCGAGCGCGGCCAGCAGGGCGGCGCTGGCCTTCAGCGTCGCGCCGCTGGCTGCGGTGCCGGGCCGGTAGAGGCTGACGGCCGCGCCGCCGTTGTCGAGGATGGAGCGCAGCAGCGGGGCGTGTGCGTGGGGGTGGGCGCCGTCGAGGCCGCGGGGCAGGACGGCGAGGGTCGCCCGGCCTGTCTCGGCGGCGGCCTGGTGGGCGGTGGAGTCGACGCCGTAGGCGAGCGTGGCGGTGACGGTGTGGCCGGCTTCGGCGAGGGCGGTGGCGAAGTCGTGCGCGCGGGTGACGGCCTGTTCGGTGGGGGCCCGGTTGCCGGTCACGGCGACGGCGCTGTCGGTCAGCCGCGCAAGTCGCTCGCGGCCGCGGACCCACAGGCCCAGCGGGCCGGCGGGGCCCAGGTCGGCGAGGGCGGTGGGCCACTCCTCGTCCGAGGGGATGACGAACGGGCAGGTCAGCTCTGCTTGGGCGAGTTCCTCGGATGGCCGGTAGGAGGCAAGGAGTCCGCTGCCGTCGCTGCGGACGCGCCGGTCCCACACCTCGGCCGGGGTGTACTCGGTGAGGTCGGCGGCGAGTTGGCCTGGAGTGAAGTGGGCGGCGAGCGCGGCGCGTGCGGCTCGTTCGGACAGGGCGTGTGCGGGCATGGGCGGCCGGCCTTTCGGGCAGGGCGCGGCACCGGCAGGCGAACCGGTGCCGCGCTGGGGCGGGCGAAGGGGGAAGTGATCAGCTGCCGACGGGAAGGGGAGTGCCGTCGGCGGCTGCGGTGGAGTGGCCGGGCTAGGACCAGTTGGCGGACCGCTTTTGCTCCCACCAGGCGGGTGGGCCGCCCGGTCCGGTGGCGGGCTGAGGCGCCGGGGGAGCGGTGACCGGTGGAGCGGTGACCGGGCGGGCGGCGATCGGGCTGGGCAGGCTGGTCTCGGTGTAGGCGATGCGCCTGCGCAGGCTGATGCCGAGGTCGTCGATGCTCAGGTAGATGGAGTCGTCCTTGACCCCGGTGATGCGTCCTTTGACCAGGACGTTGACCCCGTCGACGAGCGATTCGGCGGCGTTGCTGGCCAGGTCGCGCCAGGCGGTGCAGATGTAGGGGATCGGCTCCAGGTCACGCCACTTCTGCGCGGTGGCATCCCACTGCGTGGGGGTCTCGGTGAGGCGGAACCGGCAGACGGCGATGCCGTCTTGGGTGAAGCGGACTTCCACGCCACCGGCGACGGTGCCGGTCACGTGCGTGACGGACGGGGCCATGCGAACACCTCCTATTTAAAATAATAGTGTCTTTCGGGGGATGGTCAACCCCCCTGTCGGCACTTCCCGCCGCCGGAGGGTGCGGTACGGCGGGTGAGACGCCGGAAGCGTGCCTTCCACCCGGTCGGCTGCGCCGGGGCCGGCGGGGTGAGGTTGTCGAACACCGTGGCGTCCCCGATCTCCACCAGCAGCGGCACCGTGCTGTCGGCCCGGACCAACTGCTCGTCGGTGGTGTCCAGATGAACGGAGACCCGTACGGCCCCGCGGTCGGCGTCGAGGTAGGCGAACACGAGGATGCCCGCGATCTCCATGCAGGGCAGGCCCTCATCGTCAGGCCCCCGCATCGCGTGGAACACCGCCGCACTGTTCGCCTCCGCGCACTCCTCGGCGTCCGAGAGGCTGGGATTTCGGGGCGCGAGCACGCAGCGGGAGATGTCCGCGTCGTACAGCGTGTAGCCCTCGATGTCCTCCCTCGACCCGTAGAACAGGTCCACGGCCCTGCGGTCGTCGGCGGGCGGACGGAACGGGACGCCGTCCTCGCCCGCCACGTCGTCCCAGGTGCTGCGCACTTGCTGCGCCAGCGACGCAAGGGCGGAGGCCTCGTCGGACCAGAGCGTGACATCGTCGCTGTGCCGGTCCCACTGGCGCAGCACCCACGCGCGGCCTGTCACCTGCGGGGTGAGGTTCTCGTGGACGGCGAAGCTGAAGCGGCTCAGCCACCCTCCGAGGATGTCGACGGTGTCTGCCCCCGGCCATTCGCCGGTGCGCTCCTGGAGGCCGTCCATCAGGTCGGCCAGGTCGATGATGGCCCCGCCTGTGGGCGTGGCCGGGTCCGGGTTGATCGGCATGGCGGTTTCCTTCCGTGCGGAACGGGCGGTCAGGCCCCGCCCATCAGGGCGTTCCAGAGGTCCATCAGGTGTTGCGCATCCGGGCTGAGGGTCGCGGTGCGCAGTACGCGTTTGCGCAGGACGGGGGCGTCGAGGCTGATGCCGGAGGGCACGTCGGGCCGGTCGGGCAGCGAGACCAGCTGGTAGTTCCAGGTGTGGATCATCCAGGCCTCGTACCGGTCGGCGGGGCTGCCGCTGCGGGCGGCGTGCCCCTCGTCCGTCGTGCGGGACAGGCAGAGGCAGGACGGATCGGTGCAGGGCCGTCCGGCCGGGTGGCTGACCAGGACCGGGCTGCGGCGGTAGTGCGTGCGGCTGCCGTTCAGCATCGGGCAGTGGTCGGCGGTGTACGGCAGGCACTCGGGGTGCAGCGCCGGTTCCGGGGAGCAGCCTTTGACGACGTCGGCGGGGCGGACGAGCAGGAAGCAGCGTTCGTCCAGCGGGTGTTCGCAGATCTGGCACAGGCGTCGCCGGAAGGCGTTGATGGTTTTGTCGGCGTCGAGGACGCCGAAGGCGGCGTGACCGTCGTGGATCAGGGTCACGTACGGCACCACCAGCCCGCCCGACAGCGGCCGGTGGGCACAGCGTTGGGGGATCGCGTGCATGGGGTGAGTTCCTTCGGATCGCGGGGGCGTGCCACGGGGGCTCGTCTGCCGGATGTCAGCTGCTGGCCGGTGGGGGAGGGTCGGCGGGGCCGCCGGCCAGGAGCGCTTCCCAGTGGGCGTAGCGGCAGCCGGTCGCGTCGTGCAGGCGCAGGTGCAGCCAGCTGAGGTTGTCTCCGGCCCGGATGACAGCCTCCGCGCCGATGGCGGCGGCCCGGGGGTAGATGGTGCCGTCGTCGGGGTCGACCAGGACGACGATCAGTCCCCGGCGGTGCGGCACGTGGCGGAGCGTGAAGTCGGTGTAGCTGCGGTCGTCCAGGAGCACGAGCGGAGCGCGCTGGTACTCCTCGGCGCTGAACAACGGCGATGGCATGTGCAGGCGGGGGACCGGGCTCGTCCGCAGGCCGACCGGATCGTCGTCGGTGCTGTCGCTGATCACCAGCACCGGGGCCTGCGGTCCTTCCCGGGGGGCTTGTGGTGGGGCGGACATGGCGGTGACACGTCGCTTTCGTGAGGACCGTGGCCAGGAAGAGGCCTCGGGAAAGGGGGAGTTGACGGCCCGCGGGCGGGGCGGCCGACGGGGGCGCCCCGCCCGCAGGCGTTCGCTCAGCCGAGCGGGTAGAGCACCAGCGCGGGGAGGGCGGTGTCGGGGATGCGGTCCCCGTACAGCTCGCGCAAGGACTGGTCCGCCTTGAGCTCCTCCGGCAGCGGGAAGATGTCGCCGACGAGCTCGCTGAGGGTCGGCGCGTACCGCGAGTGGCTGTAGGTGGAGAACGGCGAGAAGAAGTTGCCCGAGGCGTCCCGGGACAGCACGACGAGCGTGTCTCCGGGCAAGCCCTTCCAGTCCTCGCGGACCAGATGGCGCAGCACCGCGAGGGTCAGGGGGCGGTCGGGGGCCTCGCCGTCCGGGTCGGGGGACGGGGCCTGCTGCTGGTCGGTCATGACGGCCTTTCACGTGCGGGCCGGACTGGGAGGCCCGGCCGGTTGATCGGCGGGGTGCGGGCGCCGCCCCGTTGCCGGGGCGGCGCCGTGCGGGCCCGTCAGTCGTCCTCGATCTCGTCCAGGCAGGAGACGGGGATACCGCTGCCCGGGATCCGGAAGCGCGTCACGTCCTCGGGGATGCGGTACTTGGGCTTGCCCGGCAGGCCGTTGCGCGGGTCGCGGCGCAGGATGCGGGTGGACTCTTCGTCCAGCAGGAAGCCCGCGCGGCTGCCGGTGCGGTTGCGCTCCTGCACGGTGCCGGTGAGACCGCGCAGCAGGGCAGGGCGCAGCGACTCGTTGATGCGGGCCTTGCGTCCCGCCACGAGTCCGGCGAACGCTTCCTTGTCGATCGCGCGGAGCCGCCGCGCGGACGCCTCCTGGACCTTCGAGACCTTGATTGCGTCCGGCAGTTGGCCGATGAAGTCTAGGACTTCGTCCATGGTGACGGTCATGCTGGGTCGCCTCTCTGTGACGCGGGGTGGGGAACCGGCCGGGCACGGGCGTGCCCGGCCGGGGCTTGCGGGGAGGTTCGGTCAGGCGGCGGTGTCCGGCCGGTGGCGGGCGACCGCCTCGTCCTCGACCTCGGACAGCCGGTAGCTGCCGTTGTCGTCCTGACCGAGCGCTTCGAGGAGCAGCAGGTAGCGGGCCTGCCGCACGTTGAGGTTCGACCACGTCTTGGGCTCGCGGATGTCGTGCTCGCAGGCAGCGGCGACGTGCGCGAACAGCGCGTTGACGACGCGCGCCTTGGGCAGCTGCGCTGCTGTCTCCGTCAGGTCCGCGTGCTCGGGCTCCTTGATGCCCAGGAAGCGGGCGACGGTCTCGGACTCGTGCTTGTCGGTCCAGGAGCTGTAGAAGTACGGGACGGTGAGCACGATCTCCTGCGCGAAGACGCGGGCCGCATCCGGAAGGGTCTTCTGGCGCACGAGCCGGGCGACGAAGTCCTGACGGGGACCTGCGGCGGCCTTCCACGCCCGGTTGCAGGCGATGACCTTGCGGCGCTCCTCCGCCCGCTGCTCGTCCTGCTCCGTCCTGGGCTTCTTCGGCTGCGGGCGGACCTTGTGACCGTGCGCGGCCGGGTCGGAGCAGTGCCACACGGGCTGGTGCTCGTCGTCGAGCCGGGCACTGTGGCCGGGGCAGTTCTTGTGGTTGTCCTCGGTGAGCGGATTGCCCAGCCCGGTGGTCAGCTCGGCCAGCGGCTTGGACGTGTCCTTCTGCCCCCAGCTCGGCTGCCCCAGCAGCGGGATGTCCGCCTTCTTGAGGTCTTCCTCGGCCTTGGTCCGGGCGTCGTCGTCGGCCTGCTCGGCCTTGAGCAGCGCCATCTCCTGGTCCCAGTGGCCGCGCCCGCCGTTGCCCTCCTCGTGGTCGCGCCCCAGCGCTCGCAGCAGACGGCGCTCCGCGCCGGGCACGTGCTCGACCTCGGCGAGCTGGGCGGTCTGCTCCAGGTCCATTCCTCCGGCCGTTGCCCGGCGAAGGGTGGCGTCGTCGAGCTTCTGCGCCGTCTTGGCATGCTTGGCCGCGTTGCGGCTGACGCCGAGAGCCCTGGTGGCCTGGCGTCGTTCGACGTCGCTCATGTCGATCAGGGACAGCTCCTGCGACTTCAGGATGTCGCGCTCGCTCATCCCCTCGCGGTGCTTGTTCTCGACCAGGGACAGGAACCGGGTCCAGCCGTCACGGCCGACCAGGTCTTCCCGCACGTGTGCCTTGATCCTGCGCACCGGGCGGCCGTCCTGTTCGGCGGTGTCGTTGGCGATCTTCTGTGCCTGCGCGCGCCGCCAGCCCTTGAATGCGCCGTACGTGCCGTCGGGCCGGGGCCGGACACTGATGGTCTCCTCGACACCGATCTCCTTGACGGAGGCGATCAGCTCCTCGTCCGGTTCGGTGTCGGTTTCGCGGGCGTTCTGCTCGTCACGCACCACCTGCGCCGGGTCGAGCAGGACGATCTGCGGCGCGTCTTCCTCCTCGTGCGTGACGGGTTCGGTGGGCTGGGTCGAGACGGCGGTGGCCATGGGGCTCTCCTTCTCCTTGCCTGTTCGGCGAATTGGGGCGGTTGGGGTGTCGCCCCCTCGCTTCAAATATAATAATAGTGTGATTTTGGGGGAGGGCTAGATACCCTCTGACCTGCGAAAACGTGGCTTCTTGTGGGGGTCTGAGGTGCTCCGCACGGCGGTCTCGGCCGACGAGTCCCGGCGTCAGCTCAGGTCGTGCACGACGTGCCAGCACGGACCGGACAAGACCGTGAGCCCCAGGTTCCCCACCTGCTCAAGCAGGGCGTCGTCCCACCCGGCGCTGACCGGGAGAGAGGGAACTGCCCGGTACGTGTTGGGTCCGAGCTGCTCGTAGCCCGCTCCGAGAACGATGTGCTCGTCGTCGCCGACCGTGAACAACTGCACGCGCGCGTCGGCAGAGTTCCCGCTGGCCGGGCGGTGTGCCTGGGCTCGCAGCGACTCGTCCAGCGCTTCCTGCTGCCGGGGCGGCGCGACCACGACGCCGTAGACGGCGTAGACGGAGTGGGACACGGACATGGTTCAACCTCTCTGGCTCGGGGGCCGGTTCGGCGTGCGGGCGCGGCCGGCCGGAGCGGACGGGCACGGTGGCAGCGCTCGGGGCGTCGTGGCGCTCACGTGGCGCGCGGGTGCCGGCTGCGCGTGCGGGCGGCCCGGATCTCCGCGTCGAAGTCCGGGTACTGCCTCGCCGCCGACGGCAGCAGCGCGTTGCGGACGTCCATGGCCCGGGTGAGAACCCCCAGTTGCGCAGGAGACAGCACCCAAGGGCCCCGCTCGTCGGCGTCCAGGACGGACAGCAGGTCCTCGGCGGTGCCGACGTCCTCGGCCTGCCGGAACACCGGGTGTGTCCGGTTGACCCGCAGCGCGAGGCTCAGGCTGGCTCCCAGATGCGGGGCGTAGCAGCGCCGGTCGGGGGTGATCACCTGGTGGCCGTGGGGCACGGAGAGGATCTGGAGTACTCCCGCGAGCACGACGAGCCGTTCGTCGCTCTGGACGGGGAACGTCGACTCCGTCGCCGGGCTGCCGCAGGAGCGGCAGCGGTAGGTGCCAGGACTCTGGGGCTGGTAGCGGCCGCTGCGGCAGACATGGCAGAGGATCGGAACGGGCACGGTGCACCTCCGCGCGGTCGCCCCGGGGCCGGGGCGACCGCAGGCATGGGCGGTCAGGGCGTCATGCGGGTGACGCGGGAGGTCGGCAGGTGGACGCGCAGGACGTCAGCGTGCGCGGGCGGGTCGAGTGCCGCGAGCCGGTGGAGCGCTTCGGACAGCTTCGGGTCCGCGAAGTCCTCCTCGGCCTCCGCTGCTTCGCCGACCGGCACCATGCGCGCCGTGGTCTCGGTGTGCCTGAGGTCCGGCACATCCTCGGTGGGCGTGAGAGCCGCGATGAACGGGCTCCAGCCCACAAACATCCCGCTGCCCGTGCGCTGCTCCGTCGTCGTGAAGTATGCGGCCACGGCCTGCGGTCCGTCGCCCGGCTGCTCGTCGGCGAAGGCCCGGACGCGGGCGGCGACAACCTGCCGCCATCCCTGCTCCGCCGCCTGGTCGGCGACGGTGGCCAGCGTGTCCAGGGTCTTGGGCGGAAGATCGCGGAGCGCGGCGCGCATCAGGGGCGTGGTCGGCTCGGCCAGCAGCGCGGCCAGTTCCTCGTGTTTCATCGCCGGTGTCCTTCCGTGGCGTGGCGGCGAGGGGGTCCGTACGGCGGGGTGGTGGCCCCGCCGTACGGGGTGTTCCGCAGGACCAACAACATCAATAATAGTGTCTTTCGGGGTGAGGTGAACCCACCCCTGACCTGCGGTTTTACGGCCAGTCGTGCTCTCGGCGGGGCGGTAGCGGGAAGGTGCGCCGGGGGTCCATGCGTACGCAGCGTTCGCAGTAGGCCGTGACGCGGTTGGCGGTGCACTCGCCCCACTGGCACTCGAAGCGCTCGCGCGGCCCGCAGATCAGGCACCGCCACAGCGTGATCCCGTGCAGCTCGCACGGCTCGTAGCGCTTGCGCGCGGGCAGCAGCTCCAGGGCGGGGCGGGGCGGGGGCGTTCGAGGCGGGCGACGTCGGCGGCGGGGAAGGACTCGCTGCCGTCGCGTATCCAGCGGGGCGACAGCTGGGTGTACCGCTCGGGCGTGGTGTAGTACGGCTGACCGGCCGGGCTGAACACCATGGCCAGATGTCCGCCGGTGATCAGGGTCTCCAGCCGGTCTTGGCTGAACTCGCCGCGCAGGGACAGCATTTCGTCCTGGCGCAGGCTCCAGGCGTACCCGTACCGGCGCAGGATCCGGCGCTCGGTGGCGGCCGGGCCCGTCTGGGCGGCGTCGAGATCCTCGACGGCCTCGATCGCGGCCGTCGGGTTGGCGGTCAGCTCGCGTACCGCGTCCTCGGCGGCCGTGGCGGTGGGATGGCTGCCGAGGGTGTACCCGTGGAGCTGGTCCACGACCTGGTGGCGTCCGTCGTGCTCGGCGGCGGCGTACCGGTCGGGCCGTTGCGGCTGGGTGCGGCGTCGGGGCATGGCGGAACTCCATCTGCGCAAGGGGCGGGAGGTGGCGCTCGAGGCCGGCCGGGCGGCGGTCACCTCCTGGGCAGCGGCCTGTATGCGGAGAAGACGTAGTGGCCCAGCTCGCGCAGCATGCCGGCGGTGCCGTCCACGGCCGCGGGGTCGTGGTCGGCCTGGCGGGTGTACGCCTCGATCTCGCTGTTCCAGGCGAACCCCTGGGCGGCAAGGGACTGTTCGGTGACGGGCGTGAGGTCGTCAGAGGACTCGGGGGCGGCGACGAGTCCGTGGGCGGGGTCGGGTACGACGAGAAACACCGTGGCCTCCTTCCCTGTGGGCCGCCCGG
Source organism: Streptomyces sp. NPDC048392 (assembly GCF_043200575.1). Taxonomy (NCBI): domain Bacteria; kingdom Bacillati; phylum Actinomycetota; class Actinomycetes; order Kitasatosporales; family Streptomycetaceae; genus Streptomyces; species Streptomyces sp. NPDC048392. Next base: position 13,161 of record NZ_JBICYB010000014.1, on the reverse strand, counting down.
GCGGGCGGCCCACAGGCGGGGTGGATGGGTGGTCAGCGGGTGACGGTGACGGTGTAGTCGGCGTCCAGGACGGCGAGCGCGGCACGGATGGACGCGCGGGTCTCCGCGCTCGGCACCGAGTAGGGGAAGTCCAGGGCGAGCACCGCGTCGTCCAGGTCGTCGTCGGTCATCGGCAGCGTGTATCCGCTGCGGTAGAGGGCGACGGCGGTCGCGGTGGCGACACGGACGCGGTTGTAGGCGATGGCCTCCCCGGCCGTGACGTCGATGCCCAGCGCTTCGCGCGCGGTGGGCGGCAGTTCCGCGATTCCGGCGGCGAACCGGCGGCCGGGAATGCGGATGCGTGCCGGTCGCAGGGCGCGGCGCAGCGTTCGAAGCATGGCAACTCCTGGGGCTGGAAGGGGGAAGGGGGTCGTCACCTGGTGAAAGAAGCGGGGGAGGCGACGGTGGCCTCCGGCTCACTATTAATAATAGTGTAAGTCAGGGGTGTGTAAACCCACCCCTGACCTGCACAAACGGGGAATCGGGCGAGCCCGTGCGCGGTACGTCAGAGCTGCGGGGCGTGCGCGGCCAGGGACTTCGGTGCCGCGCTGGTGTAGATGCCCTCCAGGCCCGACGGGGCGATCAGGCCCCAGGTGAAGGTGTCGGTGTCGGCGTAGAACTGCCCGCGCCGGGGGTGCGGCGGGGTAAAGGCGCGCAGGGCTCCGACGCCGTAGACCTCCAGCGTGCCGTCGAGCAGCGCGTCGCGCGGCTCCCCGGTTACCTCCGGTCCGTACTTATCGAACTGCTCGTCGCCGACGACGGCGAAGACTGGGCTGAGGTCGTCGTCGATGGGGCCGAACATGCTGCGCCAGTGGGCGAGGTCGGCCATGGCCTCCGCGCGGCTGGTGCGGGTGCTGCGGTAGCTCACACCGTCGCGGTGGTCGGCGAACTCGTCCGTGTCGTACAGCCACGCCTCGAACTGGTGCTCCGTGTACATCCCGATGCCGTTGTGGCGGCGGCGCAGGAACCCGAAGGGCTCGCCGTCGACCGTCACGGGGTGGCGTTCCGTGCAGAACTCGCAGGTGACGCCGACGTGGCGCAGGAAGCGTTGCAGGCGGGGGAAGCGGGCGAATCGGGTGGCGCAGTTGCAGCAGGTGTACACCTCCCAGCGGGAGGGGTCCGCGACCGTGTCGTGGTGGCACTGCGGGCACTGGTAGGCCTTGTTGCTGTACCAGTCGATGACCGGCGTCAAGTTCCCTTGCACGGCGAACTCCTGGGGTGGGAATCGGGGGGAGGGGGCGGGCCGTCGCCCCGGAGGGCGTGGTGTCGGCGTGGCGACGACCCGGGCTCACTATCTATAATAGTGTGAGCTGGGTTGGTGTGAACCCCCGTCTGACCTGCTGGTTTACGGTGTCGGCCGGGGCTTTCAGCGGTGGGCCGACGGCGGGAGGTCCGGTCCGAGGTCCGGCGGAACGCAGTAGTCGACGTCCGATTCCGGGGAAACGAGATCGCCGGTGTCAGCGTCCGTGCAGTACGCGTCGAAGACCTCGCCTGCGGTGAGGGGTTCGAACTCGCCCGTGCGCAGCCGCCAGCCGTAGACCCGGTCCGGGGAGCTCGGGGCGGAACTCCGCATGACCAGCCCGCCGGGACTCCGGGTCGCCAGACCGAGGGCGAGAACGGTGGTGAACTCGAGGGCCTCGGCCTCGTCGAGCTGACACGCGCCGTCCGGGTCCGTATCCGCGTGGAGAACGGCGACCAGGGTTTCCGGTGCAGCCGAGACGCTGCAGACGAGGTGCCGCTTGCCCGGCTGGGCCGCGTCGAGGATGCGAGCCAGCAGGCCCGATGCCCGGGCGAAGGCCGTCCGGCCGATGTCCTCGCCACAGGAGGCGCAGGCCCCGAGCCGGGCCAGGAGCGTGGAGGCGTACTCCCAGGTGGCCTGCCGGACGGCTTCGTCGACCAGGGCCGGGATCAGGTCGGCCAGGGGCTGGCCGTCGTACGGGATGGCCGGGCCCGTGGCGGCGAGTTGGGCAGTGAATCGGGCGCGGCTCGACGGACTGTCGGGGTCGAGGCCGGTGTCGGCACAGAAGTCGGCGTACTCCTCCGGGTCGAAGAGGGCAACCGTGGTGGGGGCACCCTGGGAGGCGCGGCTGCTGAGAAGGTCTTCGAACGCTTTCAGGTAGGTCTCGAAGTCGGCGAAGGCGAAGGTGCGGTAGTGCCGCATGGCGCGGAAATCGTGCTCGTCGGCGAGCAGGCCGATGGTGCCGGCTACTTCGCGGCGCAGCGCGCGCCGCATGGTGTGGTGGTCGGTGTGCGCCGTGTTGCCCGCCGCGTGCGACAGGCGCTCGGGGGACTGGGGTGCGTGGGTCACGTGCGCGCCTTTCTCGTGGGTGGGTTGAAGGGAACTGCTCGTGCCCAGCCGGGCGGCGGGAACTCGCGGCCTGCGCTGGCCGGTCGCCGGGGACGTCATGAGGTGGTGGTCCACAGCGGATAGCCGGACCGGATCTCGACGTGCCAGCCGCGTCCCTGGAATACAGGCGTGTACGGGTCGCCGCAGTGCTCGGTGACCATGGAGCTCACCGCTCGCGTGAACTCGTGGCCCGTGAGCTCGGAGGCGTTCTCGACCGTCGCGCACGGCTCGTCGGCCGTGATCGAGGGACCCATGCCGGTGGGCGGGTAGTTGTACCCGAACATCTGGCCGTCGGCGTTGATCGTGTGGAACATCCACTCGCACCGCTTCATGGGGGCCTTCCTGACGCAGGGGCGGCCTCTCCGCCTCACAATTTCAATAATAGTGTCTTTTGTGTGAGGGGGAACCCTCCCCTGACCTGCGGTTGCCCGGTCCGCTCGGGTCACCGTCCGTCGTGGGCGTCGGCAGGGCCGGGGCTCCAGTGCATTCCGTCGACGGCGAGTGAGGCATCCACGGGCACGGTCCCCAGAAAGTGAGGGTCGTTCGGTTCGTCGTCCTGGGCGTGGGCGTCGGTCCACTCGTCGGCGGCCTGCTCGGCACCGAGGGCGCGGAGCAGGCCGGTCAGAGCGTCGACTTCGGTGCATCCGAGGCTGGCGGCGACGTCGGACGTGATGACGGTGGTGCACCATGCGTCGGTGAACGCGTGGGCGACGTCGGCCGGGATGCTGACGGTGTCGGCCATCGTGTGCTCCCATGGGCGGTCAGGTGGGTGCGATGTGCCTGCCTGCGAGGGGATTTGAACCCCTGACCACCCACAAGTGGAGCCGCTCTACCGCTGAGCTACGCAGGCTTGGGGCCGCCGGTGCGACGGCCGGGTGACGGCGGGTCAGCGTCCGGCGATCTCGCGCAGCCGCTTCAAGGCGGTGGGCTCGTCGACGTACCAGAACGTCTCGCTGGGCCTCAGGCCGAGAGCCTTGGCGGCAACGTCACAGATCAGGCGGCGCTCCTCGCCTCGCTCCGCGTAGACGCTGGCGAGCGTCTCGTACTCGTCGCCGTCGTCGTCCGTGCCGGTGACCTCTGCCTGTTCCTCCTCGGGCAGGGATACGAGCGTCCAGCCGGTGAGGTGCGCCGTCCATCCGGCCGCGCACAGCAGGGAACCGCATACCGGAGCCTCCTCGGGGGCCAGTCGCAGGGCCTCGGCAAGAAATGCCCAGTGGTCCATGTGGAAGACGTCGGGCTGCGCCTCGATGGCATCCAGGACGGCAGCCGCCACGGTTGCGGGCGTCTCGGGCTTCGGGGTGACCTCGGTGTCGGTCATCACAACTCCAGTCATGGGGAACGGTGTTGGAGTAGTGCTGGCGGGACTCGAACCCGCGACCTCAGGACTTATAAGATCCGCGCTCTACCAACTGAGCTACAGCACCTTGGTGTTCGGTTATCGGGGCCGCGCCCCTCGGCCTGGTCGGGCGGGGCGCGGCCCTGCTCTGGGGGCCTGGCTGGGGGAGCCGTCTTGGCTGCCAGGTCGGTCGGGGGAGTGCCTGCGGAGGTAGCGCGGGAACCGGGGGCGTCAACCGCTCTCAACATCTAATAATAGTGTCTTCACGTTGAGAGGGAACCCACCCCTGACCTGCGCTTCTTACTCCTGTGACGCCTGGGCGAACGCGGCCAGCATGGCAATCACGGAGCTGGGGCGCCCGGACGCTTCGGCCTGCACCCCCTCACCGGAGGGGCCGACGAGCACGGTGACGCTGTCGACCTGGACGGGGCCGCGCTCGCCGGGCGGCCTGGTGTCGTGCTGCCAGATGATCCGGGTGCGCCGATACTGCTCGTCGATCCGGGCCCCGGGGAGTGCGCCGGCCACGGCTTCGGCGACGGCGCGGCGGCTGCTCTCCTCCGCCTCCTGCCGTGCCGCGATTTCGGCGGCCTGCTGCGCGGCCTCGGCGTGCAGGGGATACAGCCGCCGGGTGATCTCACGGGCCACGTGGCGGGCGCTGCGGGCTGTGACCCCGATCGACGGCGCGATCATCTTGGTCTCGTCCGGCAGTGCGGCGTGGATCTTCAAGCGGTCAGGGTGGCGGTCGTCGGGCTGGCACAGGCGCAGGGCGCGGCCGTCTCCGTCGACGATGAGCCGTCCCAAACCGCTCTCGTAGTCGGTGAGTTCGGCCGTACGGCAGTGCGTACCCAGCTCCCGCGCCACTTCGTCGGCGAACGCGTTGAACTGCTCCTGTGTGGTTAACTCGCGTGTCATGGCTCTCTGTTCACTCCTTCGGGTGGCTGGGGGGTGTGCTCGGCGCGGGGTTCCGCGCGCCCTGGCCGCGGATCTCGGCATCGCGGCGGGCGTCCTCGGCGGTGTAACCGGTGTCGCACCATGGGTGGCACAGCTGGCCTGGGGGTGCGCCGCACGTCTCGCACCGGTCCTCGAAGTCCTCCGGGCGCCATGGGCGCAACTGGCCGCTCACCCGGGGCTCTCCCGGATGCGGTCGGCCAGAGCGCGGGCGGACATGACAGGGCTCTGGTGGGGCGGGGCGGCACGGACGGCCCGCCACAGATTCGACGGCTGCCACGGGTCGAAGTCGATTCCGGCGACGGGCCGGATGGACCACTGGCAGCCGCGGGGGCCGGTGACGGTGTACGTCAGACGCCGTGGGGTGGCCCGGCGTCCGTTGTTCTCCCAGGAAAGGCCGGCGGCCGTGAGCGCGCTGCCCAGCTCGTTGCGGCGCGACCGGGTGATGTGCTCGAACTCGGCCGGGATCAGGTGGAAGTCGGCCATGTCGTGGCCCCGCCACTCCTCCTCGTGGCCGTCTTCACGGGTGACGACATACACGCAGGCCTGCTGCTGGAGGGGGCGGCCTCCCCACGTCCATACACGCTGGGAGCTGGTGATCTCCCACACTCCCTCAGGGCTGCGCAGCTGCTCACCCACCCGGAGCGGACGGGGCGGCTGGGTGTGGAAGCTGCGGGGGCCGGGCGTCAGACCGTTGTCCTTGAGATCGGCGCACTGCGAGCACATCCATGCGGTCTCGCCGTGAAGCCGGTGGATGGCCCAGCAGTCGGTGTAGCAGGTCGAGCACACGAACCGGCAGTCCGCAGAGGCGAGGACCGTTGCCATGTACGTCAAGCGGGGCATGCGGCTGATGACCATGCCGAAGTGGCGTCCGACGGACACGGTTTCTCCTTCCAGGGGGGGTGAGCGACGCGAGCGGCCTGCCGGACGGGTCAGGGTGCGGCGGTCCACAGAGGGAGGCCGGTGGTGGTGCGGGCGCTGATGCCGGGGCGCTCGGGCACCTCGCGGTAGTCGGACACCTTCACGTAGCCGCCCCGTTCGATGTCGAGGCGGACAGGGGCGCCCTCCCATTCCCACTGCTCGATGAGTTCCGCGGGGAGGTTCTCGACGTTGTCGGCCTCGACCTGTACGGCCCACGCGGTCAGCTCCTCGCCGTACTCCCGGTGCCACTCCTTCAGGACGGTGAAGAGGTGGGCGAAGTCGTCGACCAGGGCCAGGGCGCGCGCCTGGTCGGGGGCGGGGTCCTCGGCGTAGGTCGGTGCGTCGGGGCGGGTGCGCTCACCGAGGCTCATCAGCCAACGCATGATCGGGGCTCCTGTCTTCGGTGTCGGGTGGTCACGCGGCGGTACAGGCAGGAGCGTTGCCCATGTAGGCGGTGTCGATCTCGGCGGGCCACTCGCAGTCGACGCACGGGCGGCGCTCGCACCACCGCCAGTCGTGGCCGTGGGGGCAGCGGGGCGCCCGGTAGGTGACGTGCACGACGGCCGAGTACGTGAAGTGCGCGTGGTCGACCGGGTCGGCGTACTGGTGGCGGACGGAGTTGGAGTCGTCGAGGTGCTCGGTGACGGTGGAGACGGTGTCCTCGTGGCGTTTGTTGTCGAGGTCGGTGGTGATGTAGCGGTCGCCGGTGTCGAGGGTGCGGGCGTACTGCCAGCCGGTGGTCAGTGCCATCTCGGGATCCTCCGTGGGCAAGTGCCCTTGCGGTCACGGGTGGTGGTGAGGGGCGGTCAGCGGCGCCTGGACGGCTCGGGTTTGCGGTAGCGGTAGAGGAGGCGGGCGGCCCATTCGCGGCTGGTGAAGCCGGGGATGCCGCCGCCTTGTGAGGTTGCCTCCCGTCGCGCCTCCCTCAGCTCTCCGTCGGAGCCGGGTTGGCCCGGATCACTGCCGTGATGGCCTTGAGGGACGGGGTGTCGTGCTGACCCCTGCGGTCCGGCGTGACGCACAGCCCGGACCGGGTCCGGCGCGCGACACCTGAAGCGACGAAATAGGGCAGGTCGTACTGCCACTTTCGGCCCCCCGTCGGCCGGTCGACCTACACGGAGGTTCAGGAGGAAACCCCCGTCAAGGGGCGCCCACGCCTGCTGTGTCTGCCAGCCGTGGGCCTCCGCGAGCGCGAACAGGACAGCAACCGGCTTCGGTAGGGCGTAGCCCTCGGGAGCCGTATCCGTGATGCCTGCCTCTAGCCGGCCCTGTGTGACATCACGGACGTGCCGCTCGGCCGGAGTCAGAAAGCTGTCGCGCTCCAGGGCGGCGGCCAGGGTGACGGTCCGTCCGCTGTAGCGGCAGGTGATCCCGACGCCGTACGCGTCACGGATAACCGCACGCCGCGTGCCGTTCATGTCCCACGTCGACCTCGGCTCGTGCGTGGTCAGGACGCCGTTGCGGACGCTCGTCGTATTGCCGCACGGGCACACCGTCTCCACGGTACGCAGCAGGGCGTACCACACGTTCGGCAGGAGGATCGTGGGATCGTGCTTCTCCCCAGTGGCGAGCTGTTCGAGCATGGTCGGCACGATGTTCTCCTCAGTCCCTGGTCTCGATCAGTTCGGGGGCTGTCACGCCCCCCTGCCATTTCTAATAATAGTGTCTTTTGGGATGGTGTGAACCCGCCCCTGACCTGCGCTTTCCTCCGTCTGTCAGGGGGTGCCGACCAGGGCCGGGCGGCGGCCGCGCGGGCGCCTGCGCTGCTGGGCACGCAGGGAGTCGGCTTCCTCCTGGGCGCGGCGGGCGCGCTCGTGCTCCTCGGCGGCCGCGCTGACGCAGTAGGGGGCCCACCACTGCAACCCCCTGATCTTCTGGGTCAGTGAGTCGGGGCGGTCGGCCAGCATCAGCAGCAGGACCGGGTCCGGGGAGAAGGAGAGCCACCGTGCGGCGGTCCGCCATGCGGCCTCGGCGGCCTTCCGCTCCGGGAGCGCGGTACGGGCCTCGCGCTCCAGGCGGACGGCTTCGGCCTGGTGGTGGGAGGCGGACCAGGTGAGGAAGCGCAGCAGGCCGGGGGTGTCACGCTGCCGTGAGGCCTCCAGGATTGCGGGCAGGTCGGCGCGCTGCGCGACGTGCTCGGCGCAGCCGCGCAGGACGGCGGTGAGTACCGCGGCCGTCTTCTCCGACGGCGGGTGATCAGCGGCGGAACTCATCGGATACACCGACTCCGCGGGGCGGTTGGCGTAGCGGTAGAGGGTGAGGCTGCCCCGGTAGCCGGTGCGGCTGCTGGCGAGCCGCGGGAGGTCCTCGTCGGGGGCGGTGGTCTTGAAGGCGTTCACGGGGCCGAGACAGGCGCGGACGGCGGTGAACTGGTCCCAGTGGTGGGGGTCGGTGGTGCCGGTGACGTGCACGCTGCCGCGCATCGCCCCGCCCAGCTCGAACACGACGGCGTCGTCCTCGCGGGGGCCGGCGGTGGCGCGCACGGGGCCGGCGGGCGTGTCGATGGTCAGGATCGGACTGGTCATGGGCTGCGACTCCTCGGGACTCGACTGGGTGGGCTGAGGGGGCGTGCCGCCCCGCACTCGCCGAAGGGGAGGGTGCGGGCGCGGGGCGGCAGTCGGCCAGTGGCGCGCTGGCCGGGGCGGCCGTCCACGCCCCCGTACCGGGGGAGGGGCGTGGACGGCGTCTGCGGGGGTTACTCCTTCGGCGGCTTGTGTCGGCGGAGGTTGCCCCGGTCGGTCAGGCTGGGGCGGCGGCCACAGGGACAGTCCGCGTAGCGGCGGCCGTGCATCTTGAAGAACTTCCCGCCGAGTGCATGGCCGTTGACCTGCTCGATCGTGCCGGAAACCGGCTTGGTGTTGGTGCAGTAGCCGTCCGGCGTGACGGCGGGCTTGTCGCTCATGAGCGCTCCTCGGCGGTCCCGTGGGGGCGGTGCAGGACGGGGGCGTGACAGACCACGTGCGGCGCGGCGTCGTCTGCGGGGAGGGACGTGGCGGCCTTGTGGAGTTCGGCCGTGTCCATGGGGTGCAGCCATCCGGCCCGTACCTCCCACCCGCACGTGCGTATGCCTGCGTCGGCGGTCGTGGCGACCAGGACGGCGTCACGCACGGTGCTGTTCTCCAGCGCGAACGTCAGCAGTACGAAGAACTGCACGTACTCCTCGGCGGAGTGCTCCACGCGACACGATCCCGGCTCGACGGTCACGTACAGGTCGGCGCTCACCTCCGTGCCGTCCGTGCGCTCGGCGTTGATGTGCAGCTCGTGGCTCCCCTCACCGATGGCCGGGAACAACGCGGTCAGCGCGTGCAGGGCGCGGCCCATGGCGGACGCCGTGGCGGCGTTGTCGGGCCGGGGGAGCTCCGGTTCAGGCATGCGGGGCCTCCTCGTCGGAGTCGGGGAGCTGGATGAGAACGGGGGCGGGGTAGACCTCGCGCTCTACGGCGGCGACGTCGGGGCACGGAATGACGGCGGCCTGGAGGCCGTCCGTGTCCATGGGGTGGAGCCACCCGTCACGCACGGACCAGCCGCACGCGCGGGGGTTGGGCTCTGCGGCCGTGGTGGCGATCAGGACGGCGCTGCGCATCGTGCTGCCCTCCAGCGCGAACACCAGCAGCATGCGCAGGGCGCAGAACTCGTCTTCGTCCAGGACGGCCAGGCGCAGCGGCTCCATGCCGATCGAGAGATCGGTTCGGCCCGTGACGAACGCGTTGTCGGTCCGCTCGGCCACGAGGTTCAGCGTGTGCTCACCGTCTCCGAGTGCCTGGAACACGGCGGAAAGGGCGGTCAGGGTGCGGTTCATGGCGGCCGCGATGGCGTCGTCTCCGGGGTGGGTGATCTCCGGGCGTGCAGACAAGAGGACTCCTCACGGGGCGGGGCGGGGCGGTGGGCGGTGGGCGACGGAGGCCGGCCGCACTGCGCCCCTGGGCACAACGGGCTTCTTGTGGGCGCGCGGGCGGCTCCGCCGACGCGTCGCGCTGCCGCTACGCGGCAGGGCCCGGGCGGGCGCGCTCCGCGCTCCCTGCGGGGCTGGGTCGCGCGCTCCGCGCTCTGGGACGGTCGGGCCCGTGCGGGCCGGGCTGGGGGAGTTGCCCGGCCCGCACGGGGGTCTGTCAGCCGTGCGCGGCGGCGGCCGTGAGGGCGGGAACCGCGAGCGCTTCCAGGGCGGCGGCCTGGTCGGCGTCGGTGAGGGTCTGCGCGGTCGACGTGACAGCCTGCATCACGCCCCCGGCCGTCATCTGCCCACCCCGGATGAAGTGGGAAAGGATCCGGTCCTTCGTCTCCGTGCCGATGCTGAGCGACTTGGTGACGTGCTCGATGGTCTTCGTCGGCTCGTCCAGCGTCTTCCCGGCGGCGGCCTCCATCTCGTACACCTTGGCCTCGACGTACTCCCGTGACAGGAAGGTGCGCACGGCGTCGGTGGTCTTGGAGGTGATCAGCTCCAGCGTCTTGCGCTGGGTGTGGCCGGACCAGTTCACAACGCCCTCGTCCTGCTTGCCTCCGAGGTGGACGGCGCGCATGACGTCCTTGGTCTGGGTCAGGCCGTTGCGGCAGACCTGGATGACGGCGCGCGGGGTGATGGTGTACGCCCCCGCGCCAACCTCGCTGTTGGTGATGACGAACCCTGCGGAGATCATCGGGAGTTCGTCACCGCTGCGGCCGTCGAACGGGGAGCGGTAGCCGCGCAGCAGGTTGCGGGCCTGGATCGCGACCGCTTCGGACTCGACGCGCACGTACATGCGCCGGTCGGTGAGGTCGCACCCCGTGATGCGGGTCGGGTGCCCGGACTTCTCCACCCCGTCCAGGGCGGCCAGCAGCATGTCAAGGTTGTCCATCAGCTTGTAGCTGTCGGACAGCAGCGCGCGGGCCACGCCCTCGCCGGGCATGCCGGGGCCGTTCTCGCTCCGGAACGCGCGGAGCAGGAAACGGCGCTCCGGGCCCTCACGGAGCCACGCGTTGACGTTCTCGTCCAGCAGCGGGACGTTTTCCGCGCGCATGCGGCGCAGGTAGGCCAGCGGGATGCGGAGCTTGTCAGAGATCCCCTCGTCGGCAACGACGGTGGGGCGGTAGATGCCGTCAACGACGGTCACACCGCTGGTCGTGAGCTGGGACTCGACGCCTTCGACGTGCACGTTTCCCTCACGCATCCGCAGCGCGGACGCGGGGGCGATGACGTCCAGCTTCCGGCGCTGTCCGTCCTCCAGGATGCGGACCAGGTCGGACGCGTCGGCGTTGCGGGCACCGGTGGGGGCTACGTTCGTAGCGCGCTCGGCGAACTGCTGAGTCATGCGGTTTCCCCTTCGTGTTGGTCTCTGCGGGTCGGGGGGCGGAGCCACCGCCCCCCGAACAATTTCAATAATAGTGTGTTTCAGGGGTGAGTGAACCCACCCCTGACCAGCACACTTAGACCAACGGCGCGCGGAACTCGGGGAGCGGCGTCACGCTCTGCCCCCGCACGTTCGTGACGGCGGGCACCGGAATGCGGCCGATCACCTCGCACAGGTCGTAGCGGACTTCGTGCGCTCCGCCGACCGGCCCGGCCTCCGCCTTGATCGCCTGCACCCAGTAGTCCCCGTGACGCCGTGTCACGCTGCCGTGATACCTGACCTTCTGCCACAGGACCGGCCCGGAGTCCTGCGGGTCAAGGATGCGCGCCAGTGAGAGCGCAAGCTGATTCGCCACCCGCTCAGACAGCAGTAGGCCCAGGAACGCGCGGTCAACCGTCGCCTCATCGACCGGCACGTCAGCCATGGCCGGGCCCGTGTGGCCGGTGCGTACACCCATGGCCCAACCCAACTCGAAGAACGACCGGACAACGTCCAGTTGCTCGGGAGACACCCTCTGGGCGTCCGGGTCCCTCTCGCTGCGCGCCAACTCGGCCAGCGCGTAACGGGCCTGCTCCTTCTCGGCGTCCGTGAGCGGCGCTCCGATTTCCCGGGCCTGCCCTGCAATCCGCGTGTTCTCCATGGTGCCCTTCTCCTTTCGTGATGCCGGGTGGAAGGGGGCACCCCCGGCCGGGGGTGCCCCCGCGCGGATTACCTCAGGAACCCGTTCGACCGGAGGAATTCGGCCGTGATGAGCGCGATTCCGTGGGGCTTGTAGATCTGCGGGAATCGCCGCAATTCAACTTCCATGCGCCCCGACTTGTCCGGGTCGATGAATTCCTGAACGAGACGGTACGGCTCCTCGCCCGTGGGCATTTCCAGCACGACCGGACCGGCGGCCTTGGTCTCGAACCGAATTCCGGTGTAGGTCCGGTCTGCGTTGTGCACGATCTTCACCCCTGCTCGCGCGCACAGCAGCGGCAGGAAGTTCGCGATCGTGCGGGCCCGAACTGCAAGCTCGGTCATGGGTGCGTCTGCGCCACGTACTCCGCGCACGATCCCGTCAGTGATCGTCAGTTCCACGTTCTTCCCCTTCGTTGGTCCCTTGCGGTTCCCGGGGGTCGCCTCCCCCAGGATTTCAAATAATAGTGTGTGTTCCGCTCGGATGGAACCCCCGTTGCGCTACGGGTTGCGCTAGATGTTGCGCCACGGTGTTGCGGTAGAGGTTGCGCTAGACGTTGCGCGGCCTCCTGGGCCGTCTCCGCGTCACCCCTGCTCACCCCAACAATCCAGCCTGGTACGCCTGCTGACATCCCCTCTGCGGCCGCTGCTCCCTGCCCAAGTAGAAGAAGAGAAGGGGTGGGGGCGGGGCGTGGTCGGCGCGGCGGCATCGGGGATCGGGCGCGGCTCTCTCCTGTTGCGCGTCGGCTCCGCCTCCGCGCGCTGGGGGCCGTGGGGGGTCGCTGGTGCTGGCGACTCGGGCTGAGCTGGGGATGACCGACAGACGGAATTCACACGGCGATTGATAGAGTTTCAATTCACCGCGCACGGCGCAGATTTCGAGGCTGGGACCGAGAAACCTAAATGGGATGCGGGGTGGCGTGTCTCGCGTTCAGGGCCCTGGGGGCCGTTCGGCTTCGGTGCCTCCGTTCGCTGTATTCCGGGGTTCTGAATTCGGGGGTTCTGTTCTGTGGCCGGGGTATTCGACTCCTGTAATTCGGAATTCTGCGTGTGGTTTTTCTGCGGGGTTGGGGGTGGTGTGCGCTGCCCCCAATCACTACACAGTGCCTGCGTATGATGCATCTCGGGCGCGCCGGTTGCTGTGTCGGGTTGATGCTTCGTCATGCTGCATCGGTGGCGGTAGGTTGGGGCGTAGGTTTGTCAGGGTATTGGTGAGGGTGACGGTAGAGGGTGGGGGAGTTGGGGAATCGGTTCGGGTGGAGCGTAGCGGAGCCCGTCACCGTGTCGGGGGCGTGAGGGTCCGGGTTGGATGGTTCGTCAACTGTCTGGGGGTGGTGGTCTGGAATCCCAATCGCTACACAGTGCGGCACGTGATGCACTCGCCCCTTGCTGCCAGCTTCGGCACCCGCGCTTGCGCGGGTGCCTCCAATTCCCGCTTGCGGGAATTGCATTGCGGTTTGAATTCCGTTTACGGAATTCAATTCCCGCGCTTGCGCGGGAATTTGGCGGAGCGTCAGCGGAGCTTTTCGCTTTGCAGCGGCTTGCCGCTGCAATACCCGCTCCGCGGG
>NZ_JBICYB010000013.1:34930-192902 GCF_043200575.1 Streptomyces sp. NPDC048392 | reverse complement strand
ATCAAGGCGGCACTGCACGACCCGGAACTCACCGGCATCGCCACCAAGGGCGTACGCCAGAAGCTCACCGAATACGCCGAGCACCTCCCCGGACGCCACTGATGGCGGGTGACACGACGGCACGGGAGGAGTACACGGTCGACGCGGTCGACGTGCACGCCTTCCAGGTGCCGTCCGACGGGCCGGACGGCAGGGAACAGGACGGCACCCTGGAGTGGGACTCCACGACCCTCGTCCTGGTGCGGGTGCACGCCGGTGGCAGGACCGGCCTCGGCTACACCTACGGCGACGCCTCGACCGCCGCCTTCGTGCACTCGAAGCTGGTCCCGGTGATCGAGGGGGCGAGCGTCTCCTCGCCGGCGGCGCTGTGGCAGCGGATGGGCGCGCAGATCCGCAACGCCGGGCGTCCCGGGGTCGGCGCCATGGCCCTGTCCGCCGTCGACGTGGCGCTGTGGGACCTCAGGGCGCGGCTGCTCGGTCTCCCGCTGGTCCACCTGCTGCCGGCATTCCACGACCGGGTGCCGGTCTACGGCAGCGGCGGCTTCACCAACTACTCCCTGGACCGCCTCACCGACCAGCTCGCCGGGTGGGTCGGACAGGGCATCCCTCGCGTGAAACTCAAGACATCGCGCGAACCGGAGGCCGACGCGCGGCGCCTGACCGCCGTACGGCGGGCGGTGGGCGACGAGCCGGAACTGTTCACCGACGCCAACGGTGCGCTCGGCCGCAAGGAGGCCCTGTACTGGGCCCACCGGTTCCACGACGAGTGGGACGTGCGCTGGTTCGAGGAGCCCGTCAGCTCCGCGGACCTGGAGGGACTGCGGATGCTGCGAGAGCGGGGACCGGCCCGGCTGGAGATCACGGCGGGAGAGTACGCGTTCACCTCCCAGGACTTCGTCAACCTCGTCGAGGGGCCGGCCGTGGACTGCCTCCAGGCCGACGTCACCCGGTGCGGCGGCATCACCGGCGTGCTGGAGGTCGCCGGCCTCGCGGCCGCCCAGCATCTCGACCTGTCCGCCCACTGCGCACCGGCCGTCTCCGCCCACGCCTTCTGCGCCGTACGCCGGTTGCGGCACCTGGAGTACTTCCACGACCACGTGCGGGTCGAGCGACTGCTGTTCGACGGCACTCTGTCCCCCGACGGCGGCGCCCTCTCCCCCGACACGGGCCGGCCGGGACTCGGCCTGGACGTCAAGTGGGCCGACGCGGAGCCCTATCGCGTATACGGCACGCGACCGTCCTGAACAGGCCCCACTTACCACGAGGAGATACGAGAACCCGATGGCGAAGGCAACGCGCGACGTACCCACCAAGACCCACCCGGAAAGCGCGGGACCGCCACGCGCCCGGCAGACCATCGACGTCGGCAGACTGGAGCAGGCCCTGCGCGAAGCAGTGGACGGCGAGGTCCGCTTCGACGCCGGCTCGCTCGGACTGTACGCGCAGGACGCCTCGAACTTCCGGCAGGTGCCGATCGGTGTCGTGGTCCCGCGCACCCTGGACGACGTGGTGGCGGTGCACAGGATCTGCCATCGCTTCGACACCCCCGTCCTCAACCGCGGAGGCGGCACCAGCCTGTCCGGCGAGACCGTCAACGAGGCCGTCGTCATCGACCACTCCAAATACCTGACGACCATCACGGACATCGACCCCGAGCGCCGCCTCGTCACCTGCGAACCCGGCGTCATCAACGAGGAACTCAATCGCCACACCGGCGAGTACAACCTGGTCTTCGGCCCCGACCCCTCCTCCCACTCCCGGTGCGTCATCGGCGGGAACATCGGCAACAACTCCTGCGGCATCCACTCGGTGCAGTCCCAGCTGTACGGACCCGGCCCGCGCACCAGCGACAACGTGGCGGCCCTGGAGGTCGTCACCTATGACGGCGAACGCTTCTGGGTCGGTGTGAACGAGGAGGAGCAGCTCGACGAGATCATCGCCGCGGGCGGGCGCAAGGGCGAGATCTACGCGGCGTTGCGCGACCTGCGCGACGAGTACGCCGACACCATCCGCGCCCGCTTCCCCTCCGAGAAGCAGGTGCCGCGCCGGGTCTCCGGCTACAACCTGGACGAACTCCTGCCCGAACGCGGCTTCAACGTGGCCCGCGCCCTGGTCGGCACCGAGTCCACCTGCGCCACGGTGCTGCAGGCAGTCCTCCAGCTCACCCCCGCCCTGCTGGAGCGCACCACCGTGGTCGTGGAGTACGACGACCTCGCCGATGCCGCCGAGCACTGCGAGGAGATCATCGAGAAGTGGCGGCCGATCGGCCTTGAGGCCCTGGACGACGAGCTGATCCGGGACCAGCAGGAACAGAACATGCACGTCGAGGACATCAAGGAGCTGCCGCGCCTGGGCGGCGGAGGCTGGCTCGTCGTCCAGTTCGGCGCGGACACCAAGGAGGAGTCGGTCGGGCAGGCCCACGGGTTCATCGAGTGGCTCACCGACGACAAGGGCTACGCCCGCGACCGCATCCGCATCGCCAGGAGCAAGCAGGAGGGCGGCACCAGCGAGCACCTGTGGGCGATCCGGGAGGGCGGTCTCGGCTCGACCGCCTTCCCGCCGAGCGGCAAGGACCACTGGCCGGGCTGGGAGGACTCGGCCGTCCCGCCCAGCCGGATCGGCGAGTACGTGCCCAAACTCCGCGAGGTCATGGACCGGCACGGCATCAAGGGCGCCCTGTACGGGCACTTCGGCCAGGGCTGCATCCACTGCCGGCTCAGCTTCGACCTGCGTACCGCCGACGGCATCGCCACCTACCGGGCCTTCATCGAGGACGCCGCCGACCTGGTCGTCGCCCTCGGCGGATCGGTCTCCGGCGAACACGGCGACGGCCAGCAGCGCGCCGAACTGCTGGAAAAGCAGTACGGGAGCGAACTGCTGCAGGCCATGCGGAAGTTCAAGGCCGTATGGGACCCCCAGGGCAAGATGAACCCCGGCAAGGTGGTCGATGCCTACCGGATGGACGAGAACCTCAAACTCGGCACCGACTACAACCCGCCCCGCGTCCCCCTCAAGTTCGCCTATCCGGAGGACGGCGGCGACTTCGCCCACGCCACCCTGCGCTGCGTCGGCATCGGCAAGTGCCGTGTCCCGCAGGCCGAAACCACGATGTGCCCCAGCTACCAGGTGACCCGCGAGGAGAAGCACACCACCCGCGGCCGGGCCCGCCTGCTGTACGAGATGCTCAGGGGCGACGTCATCACCGACGGCTGGCAGTCCAAGGAGGTCAAGGACGCCCTCGACCTGTGCCTGGCCTGCAAGGGCTGCACCAACGACTGCCCCGTCAACGTCGACATGCCGACCTACAAGGCGGAGTTCCTCCACCACCACTTCAAGTCGGCCCGGCGGTGGCGCCCGCGCCACGCCTACGCCTTCGGCTTCATCGACCAGGCCGCCCGGATCGCCTCGCACATCCCCGAGCTGGCCAACGTCGCCACCCAGGCTCCCGGCCTGTCGCAGCTCGCCAAGCTGGTCGCCGGCATCGACCGCAAGCGTCCGCTGCCCAGGTTCGCGCCGATGACCCTGCAGGAGTGGTTCGCACGGCGCGGCGGCAGCGCCAACCCGACCGGACGGCCCGTCGTCCTCTTTCCCGACACCTTCAACAACTACTTCCACACCCAGGTCGGCGTGGCCTGCGTCGAGGCCATCGAGGCTGCGGGCTGGCGGGTCATCATGCCCGAGCAGCACATCTGCTGCGGCCGGCCGCTGTACGACTACGGCTTCCTGGACGCCGCCGAACGCTATCTGCGCCGGGTTCTGGACGTCCTGCGGCCCGAACTGCGGGCCGGCACACCCATCGTCGGGATGGAGCCCAGCTGCCTGGCCGTCTTCAAGGACGAGCTGCCCAAGCTGCTGCCGCACGACGACGACGCCAAGCGGCTCACCCGCAACGCGTTCCACTTCGCCGAGTTCTTCCAGACCTACGCCATCAAGCCGCCCGCCTTCGACGGCAAGGCCCTCCTGTGGGGTCACTGCCACCAGCGGGCCACCGGCGGCATGAGCCCCGACCGGAAACTGCTGGAGGACATGGGCCTCCAGGTCGAGAACCTTCAGGGCGGCTGCTGCGGCCTGGCGGGGTCCTGGGGCTTCGAGTCCGGCAAGTACGACATCTCCATGGACTGCGGTGAACAGGCGCTGCTGCCCGCGGTCCGGGACGCCGAGACCGACTGCGTCGTGGTCGCCGACGGCTTCTCCTGCAAGACCCAGATCAAGGACGCCGGCACGGGCCGCGAGGCACTGCACGTCGCCGAGGTCATGAAACTCGCCCGGGAAGACGGGGCACACGCCGGGTCCGGCCGACCCGAGAAGGCCGGCCCCTCCCGCCCGGCTCCGCCATGGCGCAAACGTGCCCTGCGCATCTCGGCAGCCGCTGCCCTCGCAACAGCCGTCACCACGGCCGGAATCCGTGCGGCCCGCTCCTGACTCACGGGGGCCCGGCCGGAGCGGGCACCCCCGAAGGGCAGACCCGAGTCTCACCTTCGGGGCCCGCCCGGCCCCTTCGCCCTGACCGGAGCCGGGGCCGGCGAACGCGAGTCGCCGCCGGCCTGCTCATCGTCGAGCCTCACCCGCTTCAGGACCTCCCGTTGGCCCACCTGGTCATCGGCGGCTCCGGCAACACGGCCCTTCCTGGTCGGTGGTGTGCTTTCCGTTCCCCAGCACGGCTCATCACTCCCGCCCCGCGGTGAAGAGGCCGGCGCACTCCTCGTCACTGTCACCGGTGATGAGCAGTACCTCGTCGCCCACCCGCAACCGCGTGGCCCCGCGCACGGGAACGATGCCGCCCTCGCGGACGACCATGCTGATCCAGATCCCCTCGCCGATGTCCAGCCCGTCGACCCTGCTTCCATCGGCCGCGGACCCCTCCTCGACCACGTGTCGCGCGACCCCTTCGGGGCGGTCTCTCAGGCGCATGCCCAAGGCCCACGGTTCCAGCTCCACGGACCGCATCGGCACCCGGCACAGCCGGGCCACCGTGGGCACCAGCGAGCCCTGCACGATGACCGAGAAGACGACCACGACGAACACCACGTCGTACAGGCGGTCGGCCTGCGCGACTCCGGAACTGACGAGGTAACTGCCGAGGAGCACCGGGACCGCCCCCTTCAGCCCGGTGAAGGCGAGGAACACTTTCTCCCCCACGCGCAGGCGCATCCCCCACAGCAGCACGGCCATCACGACGGGCCGCACCACGAAGGCCAGCAGGACCGCCAGGAGGAGACCGTCCGTCCACGCTCCCTCCCTGGTGAACGTCCACAGCGGCACGGTCAGTCCCAGTACGGCGAAGGCGACGATCTCCCCCAGACTGCCGAGCGCCGTGTGGAAACGTTCGATCTCCCGTTTGTAGGGGGCCCGGATGTCGCCCAGCAGGACACCGGCCACGAAGACGGCCAGGAAACCGGAACCGTGCGCCACCGTGGTCAGCCCGTAGACCGCGAACGCTCCGGCCAGCGTGCGCAGCGGATACAAACCCTCGGCAGGCAGCGGCACCTTGCGCATCAGGAACTTGAGCCCCCAGCCGCCCGCCGCTCCCATCACCGCGCCGATGGCCATCTCCTGCACGAAGATCAGCGCCGTGTGGCCCGCCGTGTCGAGCGCCGACCCGGCCGACATGCCCAGCAGACCGGCCATCAGGGCGATGCCCACGGGATCGTTGGCGCCGGACTCGCCGGGCAGCAGGACACCCGTCCTGCCGGTGATCTTCCGGCGGCCGAGGACGGAGAAGACGACGGCCGGGTCGGTCGGCGCCAGTGCGGTGCCCAGCAGCAGGGCGGTGCGCCAGTCGAGCCCGAGCAGGAGGTGAGCCGCGACGGCGAGCAGACCGGCGGTGGCGAAGGTGCCCAGCACGCCGATCGAGAGGATGGCGCGGATCTCCGGCCTGAGGCGGCGCCAGCCGATGTCCATGCCGCCCTGGAAGAGCAGCACCACGAGCGCGATGGTGACGATGTCCTGCACCGTTGCCGTCGAGAGCTTCCTCAGTTCCGGGAAGACGTCCACCGCCACGGCGGTGCCGACGAGGAAGAACGCCGGGGCCGGGATGCGGGCGCGTTCGCTCACCCGGTTGGACCCCAGCGCCGCCAAGCCCGCCAGTGCCACGACCAGCACCGCCAGTCCGAACGACCAGACTCCCTCCATGTACTCCCCTCACTCCCTTCGGCGGCCTCCCCGGGGAGGCCGCGGCATCGGCCGGGCCACGAGTTGCGCGACGTCGGCGACCACGGGGAGGGCGCCGCGCTGCGACCGGTGCCAGGTGCGAGGGCTGTGTCCGGTGCCGGCCCGGCCGAGCAGCTCGGCCGGGAACCGTCGTCGAGCAGACCCCGCCAGTACCCGCGCCGCGACGGATCATGCCGTCGGCGCGGGCACGCGGAGCCCGTTCGGACGCGCCCGCGCCGGTTGGTACCTGTGGCACCTGCCCACGACGGGCGAGGGCAGGCCGACGGGATCCATGACGGCCCTCCGCTGTGACGCCTCTCTCCCGTGGTGACCGGATGTCACGACCGTGTGTCCCCGGGCGGGAACGCGCGAGCGGTCGAACTCCCCTCGGCGGCGACCGCGGCGATCAGGCACGGACACGCGGTTTCCCACGGCCTCGCGGGTCATGACCGGTCACCTCGGCCGCGCTGCTCCCTCGTCCTCGGTCCGGCCCGGGACACCTCGCTGGCCTACGGACGGCGCACGCGTCGGCTCGTGCGTACTCACCGGTCGTCCCTCCCGAGCGACAAGAGCGCACCCCGACGGGAGCGGCCCCGGACGGCCGGACCGTCGGAGTGTCCCCGGGTGCGGACGAACCTGTTTCCCCTCGGCCGCCGTTTCGGCCGCGCACACCTCGGGGACCCGTGCCAGGCTCGACACGAGCGATGAGCGACGAGTCATGAACAGCTTGCAGTCGGTACGGCTGAACGGCGGGAGGATGGCGCACCGTGGCGGTCCGGGACGGGAACCACACTGCTGGACAGGCCACGCGAGGAGAACGGGTGGTGGGCGCACTCGACAGGCGTCTTCCGCTCTCCTCGGCGGGCAAGGTGTTCCTGCGCAAGGCGTTCCCCGACCACTGGTCGTTCCTGCTGGGCGAGATCGCCCTCTACAGTCTTGTGGTGCTCGTGGTCACCGGTGTGTTCCTCACCTTCTTCTTCGACCCGAGCCTGGCGGAGCAGCCTTACACCGGTTCGTACGTCCCCCTGCAGGGCGTGATGACGTCACAGGCGTACGCCTCTGTGCTGCACATCAGTTTCGATCTGGGCGGCGGGCTGCTCATCCGGCAGATCCACCACTGGGGCGCCCTGGTGTTCGTCGCCGCCATCGGCGTGCACCTGCTGCGCATCTTCCTCACTGGTGCGTTCCGCCGGCCCCGCGAGGTCAACTGGACCATCGGGGTGACCCTGTTTCTGCTGGCCATGCTCGAGGGCTTCTGCGGCTACTCGCTCCCCGACGACCTGCTCTCGGGCACCGGGCTGCGCACGGCCCAGGGCATCATGCTCTCGATTCCGATCGTCGGCACGTACGTGTCGTTCTTCGTCTTCGGTGGGGAGTTCCCCGGAGCAGACATCATCCCGCGCCTGTACGTGGCACACGTCCTGCTGATCCCCGGACTGCTGCTGGCTCTCGTCGCGGCCCACCTGTCGTTCGTCATCTACCACAAGCACACCCAGTGGGCCCGCCCGGGCCGGACCAATCACAACGTCGTCGGCAAACCGTTCTACCCGCAGTACACGGCCAAGTCGGTCGGTCTGATGTTCGCCGTCGGGGGCGTGCTCACCCTGATGGGCGCCCTGATGCAGATCAACCCGATCTGGGACTTCGGTCCGTACCGCCCCGACAAGGTCTCGATCGACGCCCAACCCGACTGGTACGTGGGCTTCCTGGAGGGCGCCCTGCGCCTGATGCCCTCCGCGGAGACGAACTTCGCCGGTCACACCGTCGTGTGGGACGTCTTCCTGCCGGGTGTGGTGCTGCCCACGACGCTCTTCGTCGTTCTGTACAGCTATCCGTTCTTCGAGCGCTGGATCACCGGGCCCCTGCCCGAACAGCATCTGTGCGACCGGCCTCGCGACCAGCCCACCCGCACGGCCCTGGGTGTCGCGGCCGTCACCGCCTACGGTGTCCTGCTGTTGGCCGGCGGACAGGACGTCATCGCCCTGGTCTTCCACGTGCGACTGGAACTCGTGACCTACACGTGCCGCGTAGCGCTGTTCCTCGGGCCCTTCCTGGCCTATCACCTCACCAAACGGGCCTGCCTCGGTCTCCAGGCAGCCGACCGGCGGCGGCTGCTCCAGGGCCGGGCGACGCCTGAGGTGCGCCGGGCCGACGACGCCGGTTACCGGCAGGTCCGCACGCCGCTGCCGGCGGCCGACGCGTACCGCATCCTCGTCCGCGACGAGCCCCGGCCCCGGGGGCACGGCACGGAGGCGTGGCGCTGGTTCCGCAAGCACCGCATCCGCAACGCGCTGAGCCGCTGGTACTTCGGCAAGCGGGTCGAGCTGCCGGTCACCGAGTGGCAGCACCGCCGGATCGAGGCCGTGCGGGCGGCACCTGGTGAGGAGGAGACGGCGGACCAAGCGTGATCCATGCCGTTCGAGCGGGCGCACCGCCGTGAGCGCCGGGTCGGGCGGGGCACAGCCGGTACCCGTCCGCCGGCCGGGGCCGGGGCGGCCCCGGCGCGCGGCACACTCCGGGTCACGGGGGCGGGTCACGGGGGCGGGTGACGGGGGCGTCGGGCGCGTCGGGCGCGTCGGGCGCGTCGGGCGCGTCGGGCGCGTCGGGCGCGTCGGCCCGGGTTACTTCCCCAGGGCCGGCAGCGGTGGCGTCTCCCGGGCCTCGTGGTCTTCCCGGTCCTCCCGTGTGATCCAGGTCCAGGTGAGGGCGGCCGCGATGACGCCCAGCGGCAGCATGCCGACGATCATCGCGATGCCCTGAGCCGAGTGCCCTGCGACGATGACGCCGAGCGCGGGCAGATCCAGCAGAGGCGCGGCCAGGAACAGGTACAGGCAGCGGCCCGGATCGCTGAGCCGGTGCCGGGTGCGGGCCACGGCCGGCACCCAGAAGAGCACGGCGCCCGCGAGCAGCACCGGCTCCGTCACGAGATGCCCGCCCGCGGGGGTCGTCCCCAGTACGTCACCGAGTACCGCCCAGGCGTGCAGCAGCACCAGCAACGGCAGGGCCGCACCCGGGTGAACGCTGACCCGCTCCCACAGAGGGGACCGCCGCGAGAACCACACCAGGCCCGGTACCACGGCGGCCAGGGCCAACCCCGAGCAGGCCATGAGGGCCACGGAGGACAGGTGGACCGCGTGCGTCGAGTGGTCCACCGGCGTCACTCCTCCCGCACCGTCGTGCCGCGCACCGCCATGGCGCCCGCCACGGCCAGCAACGGCAGTCCGAGCGCCAGCAGCCACATGCCGTAGACGAACGTCAGCGCCACCAGGAGGACGCCGACGGCGGCAGGGGCCGCCGCACCGGCGGCACGTTCCGGTACCCGGTAGCGGGTGTGCTCTTCGGGCCCTCGGCGAGACGAGGCGAACACGGCGAGGGCGGTCAGCTCCAGCAGCACCACGACGCCTCCCCAGAGCCAGAAGACCAGCGCGCTCTCACCGTAGACCGCCAGCACCGTCAGCAGCACCGCGTTGAGTCCGCCCCATCCGGCCACGACCGTGAACGACACGAGCCGTTTCACGACTTGCCTCCCGGAGCCGGGTCCGGCACCTCGCGGCCCAGCCGCTGCCGCAGGTCGAGCAGCGGGGCGAAACTGGTGACCGGGGGCAGCGGGTACTCGGTGGAGAAGTTGAACCGCGGCGGCGGTGAGGCGGTGGCCCATTCCAGGCTGTGGCCTCCCCAGGGGTCGTCCGGCGCCGGGTCGGCGCGGCCCAGGTACCGCCGGCGCAGGGTCCACAGGACGTTGACGATGAACACCATCATGCCCGCGGCGAGGAACGCGGCTCCGATGCTGGACAGCAGGTTCATCACGCCGAACCCCTCGAAGTCCGCGTACGTCGCCACCCGGCGGGGCATGCCGAGGTAGCCGAGGGCGAACATGGGCAGGAAGGTCAGGTTGGTGCCGATCACCAGCAGCCAGAAGTGCAGACGGCCCCCGCGGTCCCCGAGCATCACGCCGGTCACCTTCGGGAACCAGAAGTAGACCGCGGCGAACAGCCCGAAGCCGCTGCCCGCGAACAACACGTAGTGCAGGTGGGCGACGATGAAGTAGCTGTCGGTGACGTGGTAGTCGATGACCGGTGTGCCGACCATGATCCCGGTCAGGCCGCCGATCAGGAACTGCGGGACGAACGCCAGGGCGAACATCATCGGCGTGGAGAACCGGATGCGACCGCCGACGATGGTGCCGAGCATGGCGAAGTACTCGACACCCGCGGGGACGAGCAGGGCGATGGAGGTCAGCGAGTAGTAGTCGTTGGTGGCCTGTCCGGTGGCGAACATGTGGTGACCCCACACACTCATCGACAGGGCGGCGAAGACCAGAAGCGACACGACCGTGCCCTTGTAACCGAAGAAGCGGCGGCCGGAGAAGACGGCCAGCACCTCGGCGACCGCCGCCAGGTAGGGGAAGAACATCACGTAGACGACGGGGTGACCGTAGAACCAGAAGAGGTGCTGGTAGCCGATGTTCCACACGTTGGACTGGAAGATCGACGGATCGACCCGCCCGGCGGCCAGCAGGGCCAGGGCGGCGAGCAGGGCCGGGAAGGCACCGATCACCATCAGGCAGGTGACGATCATCGACCAGGAGAACACCGGCAGCCGCAGCATCGTCATCCCGCGGGCGCGTTTGCGCAGCACGGTCCACAGCACGGACCAGCCCATGACGATGGTCCCGGTCGTCGCGAGTCCCACCCCGACGATCCACAGGTCCGACCCCACGCCGGGTGTGTACACGCTGTCCGCCAGCGGCGGGTAGGAGAACCAGCCGCTGCTGTGCGCCCCGTTCGAGGTGGCGAAACCGCTCAGCATCACCACCGCGCCGACGACGTAGAGCCAGTAGCCGAACAACGTGATACGCGGCATGGCGATCGCCGGCGCACCGATCTGCAGCGGTACCAGGTACACGCCCAGCCCGATGGCGAACGGGGTGAGCACCATGTAGATCATGCCGGAGCCGTGCATCGTGAACAGCTGGTTGTAGGTGTCCACGCCCACCAGCTCCTGCTCGGGCTGCGCGAGCTGCGCCCGCATGATCAGCGCGAGGATACCCACGAGGACCAGCAGTACCAGGGAGGTGCCGACGGTCAGCAGCCCGATGCGCTTGTGGTCGGTGCTCGTCACCCAGCCCAGCCAGCCGCCGGGCGCGACCGGCCGTCCGGCGGTCTCGTTCTCGGTGGCAGGCGGCGCCGAGGTCATACGGCCGCCTCCTGCCCGCTGCCCTGCTGGAGCCAGCGGTCGTACTCCTCGGGTGACACCGCCTTGATCCAGAAGTGCATCGCGTAGTGGAGGTGGCCGCAGAACTCGGCGCACTTGCCCACCCAGCGGCCCTCCCGGTCCAGCGTGAGGGTGAAGGTGTTGACGTGGTCGGGGAAGGCGTCCATCTTGTACCGCAAGTGCGGCACCCACAGGGAGTGGATGACGTCACGCGAGGTCAACCGGATCTCCACGGGGCGTCCGGTGGGCACCACGAGGGTCGGCAGGTCGTCGCCCCGGCAGGTCCCGGAGACGCTGCGCCGTTCGGCCGACTGGGGGTAGGCGAAGGTCCAGCACCACTGGCGCGCGGTCACGTCCACGCGTACGGGCGGGCGCGGGGAAGTCTCGTGCTCGCGATGGTTCTGCCACGCCGTCCACCCCACCAGGAACACGGCGAAGACGGCCAGGACCCCCACGTAGTAGCTTTCCAGACGGGGGCGCTCCGCTCGCTCGGAGGGTGTGACCCGCCGTGCGGCCCGTCGCCGGACCACCGCGTAGCCGAATATGG
This sequence comes from Streptomyces sp. NPDC048392, assembly GCF_043200575.1. Lineage (NCBI taxonomy): Bacteria > Bacillati > Actinomycetota > Actinomycetes > Kitasatosporales > Streptomycetaceae > Streptomyces > Streptomyces sp. NPDC048392. Next base: position 180,991 of record NZ_JBICYB010000013.1, on the reverse strand, counting down.
CCGACACGATGAGGAAGACCACTCCCGCGACGATCGACTCCAGCGCGAAGAGGTCGCCGAAGATGTGACGCTGCTTCACCCTGCCGCCTTCCCTGCCGGCCGCGCGCGGCGGCGAAGAACACGACCGTCCGTCGTGGCAGCACCCCCGACAACCATCCGATCACTCCCGTCTCAAACCGCGAACGAGGCTAACCGGACGTTACGGGCAAGCCTGACGGTCCGCGAGCAGACACACCGCTGGGCGAAGTGCCCGGGCCCGACGCTCTTACACCCTGCGCGGCCGCAGCGGCCTACTCCTGTGCGGGGTCGTCCTGATGCCCCTCTTCCTCCTCGGCCGTCTGCTCCTCGACCTCTTCTCCGTGCGAGGAGGACGCCTGGGCCCGTTCCGCCAGGGCGAGTTCGAGTCCGGCCACGAACAGGTAGACGACGGAGACGGTGAAGGAGGTCACCGGCCAGGCCACCACCCCGCCGACGAAGTGGGCGCAGCCCCAGGCAAGCACCACGGACGTCCCTACGGACACCAGGCTCAGGGACACGCCCATGGCCGTGACCGTGCTGGGCTCCGGCTCCAGCGGCTTGCGGAATCCGGCGGACGCCAGAGCCTGCAGGAGGCTGAAGGCCACGGCGGCACCCAGCGCGAAGTAGACCAGGTGTGCGGCCCCCGGGACCCTGGCCTCGGTGTTGAGCAGGGCCGCGGCGACGGTGATGGCCACCGAGTAGCCGTACGCCTGTCCGTTGTTGCGCAGGGAGGCACGCACTCCGTGTGCCAGGCGCCCGACAGAACCGTCCATGCGAACCGCTCTCGATCGTTCGGCGGAGTTCTCGTCACGGTATGTCCGCCCTGCCGCCCGCGCACGGCGCGCGGGGAGGAGCTCGGCTGCCTGGTGGGTCTTGTGAGCGAAGCGGGGCGGCGGGCGCCGGCGGGCGATTCCCGCCACCGGCTTGGCGACGCGGGCCAGTAGCGACCGGCGTCGTGACGACCTCCCCCGGACACCCCTGTGCCGTGGCTGTGGACCGATCGCCCGGACCCGCGAACGGAGCGGTCCGCCTCGCCACTCTCCGGGACCGGGGGCGGCACGATCGCCTTCACCCGGGTGGCGGCCGGGTCCGGTGACGAAGGATGACTCCGTGTTTCGTGGGGTGGCCGCCGGGTCACTCAAAGACCGACGGGCGCCGGGCCACCGCCCAGGGCGGTGCCTGCCAGGACTGCCACCCTCGCGTCCGGCCCGAAACCACGTGCCAGCCCGAAACCAACAGAGGCCCATGCTCCCCTCAACCGCCGTGTCCCTCCGGACGCACCGAGGTGCCGCGCCCCTGCAGCCGTCCCCGGAGGACCTGGACGCCCTGCTGCTGGAGTTGGCGCGCCGACCGCCGGGGCCGGAGCGTGCCGCACTGCGGGAGCGGGTCATCCGGCTGCTGCTGCCGATGGCCCGCCGCGTGGCGCGGCGGTTCCACCGGTACGGGGAGGACCCCGACGACCTGGTACAGGTGGCCTCGCTGGGACTGATCAAGGCCGTCGACGCCTACGACCCGACGCTGGGGCACGCCTTCCTGTCCTACGCGCTGCCCAAGGTCACCGGTGAGCTGCGGCGGCACCTGCGCGACCGCACCGCCACCGTACGGCTCCCCCGCGCCCTGCAGGAGGCGAGCGGGCAGGTCGTCCGGGCCGTCGAGGAACTGGAGCAGCGGTTTCACGGCCACTCCCCCACTCCCGAGCAGATCGCCGAGCACACGGGGCTCGACCCCGCACTCGTGCGGGCCACCGTGCGGGCCCTGCACGAGAGCCGTCCGCGATCTCTCGACGAGCCGGCGGCGCGCGACCACGAGGACCCGCTCTCCTGCCTGCTCGGCGCCGAGGACACCGGCTACGGCCGGGTCGTCGACACCGTGGCCCTGGCCGCTTTGGTCGAGCAGTTGCCGGAACGCGACCGCCACGTCCTCCACCTGCGGTTCTACCGGGAGCGGACCCAGCAGCAGATCGCCGACGTCATCGGCGTCTCCCAGATGCAGGTCTCGCGTATCCTGCGCCGCTGCCTCGACCGGCTCCGCGAGGGTCTGCTGACGAACGAGCCGCCGCGCGACGGCGCGCCCGTGCAACGCCCGCGCGGGCTACGCGACTCGGACGCCGCGCGGCCCACGCGTCCCCGGGGCGGGGGCCGTCATCGTGCGGAACCGGCTCGTCCCGGCAGCTCGGTCACTCCGCCGCCGCACACGGCGCCCGCTGCCGCGGCCACCGCGGAGGCGGGCCCGGCCCGGCAGGCGGCGAGGCGTTCCTCGCCCGTGGCACGGTGCCGTGGCGCCGTCGGGTGCGCTGCGGCCGGGCCCGGACGGGATGTCGTGCGGCGATCCGTCCGCGCGCTGCCGATGCCGATGCCGACCTGCCGAACGCCTCCTCGCCTCGCCGTGCTCTCCCCGCGGCCGGACCGGGCCCGAGCGGGGCCCGCAGGGCAGCCGCAGGCCACCGGGCGTCCCCGTCGCCGGACTCTCGCCCCGTCCCGCGAGCGGCCGGCGCGCCCCCCTCCCGACGCCCGTGGGGCCGAGGGGACGACCGGCACTGTCCAGAAGGAGGGACCTGTGACAACGCACGCGGCACGCGCGTCGACCGGCTCCCGCGGCGGGCACCCGTGACGGCGCGGGCGCTGGGCCGGGCCCTGCGGGTCGCACGTCCGGATCCCCGCGCGCCCGTGCGCGACCGGTTCGCGGCCGGCCTGCGGCTGTCGGTGCTGTCCGTCTTGTTGCTGGTGGGCGTCGGCTTCTGCGGGCGGCTCATCGGCTGGGTGGCTCTGACGACGACCATCGGGCCGACGGCGTACGTACTGCTGGCTCATCCCGGCACTGTGGGCCCGCGGTTGCGCCACGCCGTGCTCGCCCATGCCTCGGCGGTGGGCGTCGGCCTCGCCTGCCTGGCCGCCTTCGGTCTGTGGAACCACCCGTCGATCGTGGTACGGCAACACGACACCACCACGCAGATTCTGGCGCAGGCCATCGCGGTGGGCGTGACGCTCTTGCTGCTGCACGTGCTGAACGCCCCCCACCCGCCGGCCGCGGCGACCGCGCTTCTGATCACCTCCGGTATCTCCCGCCCCGGTCCGCCGCTGTACGGGATGCTGACCGGTCTGTCCCTGGTGCTGGCCGTCGCCTCGCTGCTCACGTGGGTGACGTCTCCGAGAGCGGAAGGCGCGCAGGAGGGGCGGAAGGCCCCGGACGACGGCTGAGCGGTGATGGCACGCACCCCGCTCGTCGAAACAGGAACTGCCACACGTCAGGAAGGCAGACAGCACATGGCTCGCTCATTCCGGCGGACCGCTCCTCCATGCCGGGGGCCTGGACCCGTCGCCGTGCTACTCGCCCTGATGGGGGCGCTCCTCGCCGCGTGCAGCGGTCCGGCCGCCACCAGCCGTCCGGAAGTGCTGGGGCAGGTGGAGTTCCCGTTCGACCGTGCCGTGCGCAAGGCACTCGACGAGGTTCCCGAGAGCAGACTGTTCTCCATCGGGCTGCGCCAGGTGTCCGGGCCGCACCCCGAGTGGCATACCGAGGTGGCCACCAGTGACGGCACCGTGCACGTCGTGCGTGTGGACGCCGTTCTCGGCCGGCTGCTGGGCACCTCCGTGCCTCCCGGCCAGTCACCCGCGGAGAAGGAGAAGAGGGCGGCCCTGGTGGAGGACGCGAAGGTGCTTCCGGAGGAGGCGGCCGAGAAGGCGGCGGCCACGGCGGTGAAGAGCCCGCACTACGGCAAGGTGACCGACGTCAGGCTCGCGAAGGACAGGAAGGACGGGGCCGAGTGGCTCGTCACCGTCGCGACCATCGAGCCAGGGCACCGACGTGTGTACGTGGTCGACGCCGTGACCGGGAACGTCCTCGACAGCCGGACGGACGCGCCCTCTCCTTCGTCTCCGGCCGACGCGACGGTTTCGCCGTGAGGTACCGCGCCGTGGTATCCGAGCCGGCCGTGCGCGTCGCGTGGGGAATCGTACTCGCGCTGTCCCCCCGCCTCGTGCTGCGCCGGTGTCCCCGTACCCCCTCCACTCCGGCCGGCCGGATGGTGGTGCGCGCGCTCGGCGTGCGGCATGTCCTGCAGGGGATCACCACCGCACGGGACGCCGTGCCGCCCGGGTGGAGCGCCGTACCCGACGCCCTTCACGCCGCGAGCATGGCCGGTCTGGCACTGCGCAGCGACCGGTGGCGCGCGGCTGCCCTCGGCGACTGCTGCGTCGCCTGCGCGTTCGCCCTGGCCTCGCTACAGGCCGCCCGCAGGGGGCGGCAGCGCTCGGCGGGCCGTGGGCCGGCCGGGTGACCTGCGCGGTTCCGGGCCATACCGACGGAAGGCCCCGGCCCGTGAACGACAGAGCCGAGGTGCCGACGGCGGCTCCCGACGCCGCGTGCCCTCCGTGGGCGCCGTGCGAGTACGCGTTCGGTGCGGCGGCTGGACGTGCATCAACGCCCGGACTTTCGCGGGCGCCTGCGGAATCCCCGGGGCGAGAGCGAGGGGTGGACCGCGCGGGACTGCGTCTGCGGCTCCTCGGCGCCCACCGCGTCGTCCGGCACCCGGAGGCGAAGCTGTGCGGGGAGCGTCGGCCGGGGCGGGGCGAGGAGCGCGACCCGGCGCTGTAACCATCCGCCCAAGCCACTGGTCCGTGAGGCGGTGACCGGTCAAGCTGGTCCGTGAGGCGGTGACCGGGACGTCCGTCCGGCGGGAGTCACGGCCCGTCCGGTCAGGCGTCCGGTTCAGCAGGGCGAACCGAGGCGCTGGCCGAGCAGGGTGGCGACGGTAGAGCCACCGGCCCTGCCCCACCGCCGTCCGAGCGCCCGTGCCGAACGCCGCGAGGCGCGGGGCGCCCGGGGCCTCACGGTCGGCGTCACGAGCGGTTCACCCGGTCGGCGAAGGGCTTTCCTCGTAGGTGGGCACTTGAGCCTGGATGTTGAAGGTGGTCGTGCCGGCTTTCTCGAACCGCATGGTGAACTCCATGAAGTCGCCGCCCCTGATCTGCCGGTTCACGTCGCGCAGCACCAGGTGTGTCTTGCCCGGCTCCAGTTGGACGAGTCGGCCCACCGGGAGTTCGACCCCGCCGGTCAGCACCTTGCCGTCGGCGTCCACCAGGTCCACCGAGGCCGCGGCCGGTGTCTCGGCGCCCACTAGCTTGTCGGCCTTGTCGCCCTTGTTGTAGAGCCACACATATGCGGGGACGTCGTCTCCGGACTGCCAGGGCTCGTCTTTCGGTTCAGCCACATGCGCATACCGGATCATCAGATCGCCGACACGACCGTTCTGCCCCGGCGCCTCCCAGTCGGGGAGGGAGAACTCGTCGTCCCCACCGCATCCGTTCGCAGTCATGGCCAGCACGAGCGCGCTCGCCGCGAGAGCACACCGCCTGCGCACCGCGAAGAGGGCTGTCATGGTCGCTCCTCTCACCAGCCCGATGGTCCCACCCTGGGTACCCACATCCTCCTGCGCAAAGGGAGTCGGGCCAATCGTGTGCGGAGGCTGCCCTCATGCACCTGCCGCGCACCGGTGGCCGGACGAGTTCGAGCGAACACGTGGAGGGGCCCTGGCGCCATGGCACCAGGGCCCCGAAGGAACTGTTACACCATCTGCCGACCCTCATCCTGCGTCGGCCTGCTGTTTCCGCAGACCTGGCTGAACTGCCGCCGGGCGTGCGGGGATCGCGGTTGCTTGACCGGAGACCACCTCACTGTCGATGTCCTGCGGTACCCGGGCTCAATACGTCAGCCCGGGCGATCCAGATGGCGCCTGGCTCCTCCGTTCTTTCCCTCTGATCCTGCTGAGCGGGAACTGCGTACTGCTGGTCGTGCGAACCGCACTTACTGAACTGGTGTTGCGGTACCGCTCACGGCGGCCCCTCATCACTGCGGGCCACCCGGTCCGGCGGTCAGTCCCGTCACCGTCGTACAACTGCTCTGGCTTCGAAACTCCACCACCGCACCGTCGTGCGAACTCCTGTACTACTGCCCGGCAGTTCGTGTCTGCCGGGCCTTGCCTGATCTCGACTACGTGAGAAACCATAACCACGGGGAGCGGGAATGTCTACTCCAGCCGAGACAGATTTCCATTCACCTGGTTGGCAGATAGTCGGGCTCCATCGGGAAGAGGGCGGCGGGGACCACACCGGTGGGACAGCACGCCGCACACAGCGCTGTTCACTCCGCACAGGCGCACGTCGGTCTCCGGGAACGAGCCCGGGTACGGGATGCCGGGCAGCCGGAGCCATCCGACCCGGTTCATCCGGAAAGCGACGAGCCCCACGTACGTGAGCCCGCCGTGCGTGTCGGGAACGGTGCCCCGCGGCATCAGCCCCGCCACGGCGGCGGGGCGACGGCCCGGTGGATGAAGGCGAGGTCGAGCCGCTCCCGGATGAGAGGCGGCCTCCGTGTCGCCGCGGGGGCGTCCAAAGTGACGGTGCTGGGCTTCTGCACGGCGCAAGAACGGCAGACAGGAGCGGCGAGGGCGGGTCGCGTCGGTGCGAGAGGATCACGGTGGGCGACCCGCGGGGCCGTGCGGCGCCGACGCCGGCCGGACCCGAGTCCGGAATCGCCCCGACGGTGTCCCGGAATCGCCCCGCAGTTGACCCTCGACCTGGTCAAGGGCCCAGAGTCCCCGACGTGGAGAGCGAGATGCGCAGCATTGGAGAGTTGGCCCGCGACAGCGGACTGGGCGTGAGTGCCCTGCGGTTCTACGACGGTGCCGGTGTGCTGGTCCCCGCCCGGGTCGATCCGGTGACTGGCTACCGCTGGTACGCCCCCGAGCAGCTCGACGAGGCCAGGCTGCTGGCCCGGCTGCGGCGAGCCGGCATGCCGTTGGCGGACATCCGGCTGGTGCTGGCCGGCTGGTCAGGCGCGGACACCGACCTCGTGCGCGGGCTTCTCCGGGCGCACCTGCGCCGCCTCGAACTGGGTCTGGCCGAGGCCCACGACGAGTTCTCCACGCTCGGAGCGATACTCGATCACAGGGAGAACCCCATGTCCGCCTCGCCGCGTGCCATCACCGTCCGACTGTCCCTCCCCGCGCCCGAACTGGCGGCCGCACTCGACGCGGTCCGCTTCGCGGCCGGTTCGGATCCCGAGCTGCCGATGCTCGGCGGGGTCCTGTTCGACGTCGAGGGCGACGCGCTCCACCTCGTGGCCACCGATCGCTACCGGTTGGCCGTCGCGCGCACGGCCGTCGCCGGGCACGGCGGACCCCGCGAACAGGTCGTCGTGCCCTCCCCGCTCGTCGACGCGATGCGCGCGCTGTTGAATGACGGCGAACCCGCCCGCTTCGCCGTGGAGGGTGACCGCGTGACGCTGGAGGCAGGGGAGCGCCAGGCGTCCGGGCGGCGCCTGGCGCACGAATTCCCCGACTACCGTCGTCTCGTCCAGCTGCCGTCCGGGCGGCCGGTCGTCGTCGATGTGCCCGCGCTCCGGCGGGCGTTGAAGACCGGCCCGGTCCGCGCGGGCGAGGCGTGCGGGCGCGACGGGGCCGCGCAGGAGGTCAGCGTGCTCAGGACGACGGACGACGGCACGGTGACCGTCTGCGGGGACGGGGACGGCGGCGGGGACGACGGAAGCGACGTCGGTGTCGACCGCGGGTTCCTGCTGGACGCGCTCGACGCCGCGGACCGGGACCGGCTCGTCCTGGAGTTCGGCGCCCCCACGGCACCGCTCGCGGTCCGCCGGGCCGACGACGAGGGAACGTTCTCGCTGCTGATGCCGGTCCGCCTGGACAACTGACGGCCATCCGACCGCCCTCCCCCGGCGGCCCCGTACCCTCGCGGCGTTGTCAGTGGGCTCGCCCGGAGTCCGGGCCGGCGCGCCGTTCCGGATCGACGAGGCGCTTTGGGAGGCCCTGCTCGTCGCCTTCCGCGACCTGCGCGGGGGGGGCGGTTCGGCGGAGGGCCGGGAGGCCGAGCGCCCCTCCACGGTCCTCGCCCGGCTCGGCGCGGCCGTCCGCACGGAGGAACCCGGCCGCGTCCTGGGCGCCGCCGCCTGGGAGCGAGCCCCGTCGGCCCCACCTCTCGAACACCCGCGGTCCCGGCCACCACGGTCCCGCCGCACACCGCGGAACAAGCCGATCGGCCGACGCCACCCGCACGATCGCCCCGCTGAGCCGGACGGGTCACCGTAGTATCGGATGATCTCGTGGGGGAAGGCGGGCGGAGATGGGCAGGCAGCGTCCCGGTACGCCGACGCTCGAGGAGGTGGCCGCCCTCGCCGGTGTGGGGCGGGGCACCGTCTCAAGGGTCGTCAACAACGCGGCCGGTGTGCGGGATTCGACGCGCCGTGCCGTCCAGCGGGCCATCGCCGAACTGGGCTACGTCCCCAATCTCGCGGCCCGCTCCCTGGCAGGTCACCGTGCCGACGCAGTCGCGCTGGTGATGACGGAGCCGGACTGGCGACTGTTCGGTGAGCCGTTCTTCACCGAGGTCGTCCACGCCGTCGGCGACGCCCTCTCCGACACCCCGGTACAACTGCTGCTCACCCTGGTTCGTACGGACACCGAGCGCCGGCGGTTCGTGGAGTACGCGCGCGGCGGCCGTGTCGACGGCGTGCTGCTGATGTCTGTGCACGCCGAGGATCCGCTGCCGGACATGCTCGCCAAGGCGGGGCTGCCCACCGTCATGCTGGGGCGGCGTTCCGGCGACGAGAGCGTCACCTACGTCGACGCCGACAACACCGGAGGCGCGCGCGGCGCGGTCACCCACCTGCTGGACGACGGCCGGACCGCGATCGCGGCCATCAGCGGGCCGCTCGACATGTACGTCGCCCAGTGCCGGTTGCGCGGGTACCGCGAGGCCCTGGAGCAGGCGGGGGTGGTGGCCGGATCATCACTGGTGGCCGAGGGGAGCGACTTCACGGAGGAGAGCGGGCGCCGGGCGATGACCGACCTGATCGCCCGGCACCCGGAGCTCGACGCGGTCTTCGCCGCCTCGGACACGCTGGCCGCCGGGGCGCTCAACGCGCTGCGCGCCGCGGGACGGCGAGTGCCGCGGGACGTCGCGGTGATCGGCTTCGACGACTTCCAGCCGTTCCGGCCCACGGACCCTCCGCTGACGACGGTCCGGCAGCCGCTGGAGGAGATCGGCCGCACGATGGTGCGGCTGCTGCTGGAGGAGATGGAGGACTCCGCTGTCGCCTGGCGGCACGTCATTCTCCGTACGGAGCTGGTGCTCCGGGACTCCGCCTGATCGACCACCTGCCGGGAGCGCTCCCGGCGAGGCGTCTCTCACCAGGAACTTCGAGATTCGTTCGACAACACTGGCGCGCACAGTCTTGTCAGGAACATGAACGGCTTCTACAGTCCCCAATCAACCGGTAAGTGGGAGCGCTCCCATCAGTGGGGAGTTGGGAGCGCTCCCGCGCCGGCCCCTCCTTCCCCCCGCCCACTCCCGGAGAGGCCCCCATGCGAACGTTACGGCCCCGAGTCCGCGCCCCGCGTGGTCTCTCAGGCGCCCTGAGCGCGGCCTTCGCGACCTTCGCCCTCGTCGCGTCGCTCGTGACGGCGGCGGCGCCCGCCCAGGCGGACACCATGATCTGCGAACCGTTCGGGACGACGACGGTCCAGGGACGGTACGTCGTCCAGAACAACCGCTGGGGCTCCAGCGCCACCCAGTGCGTCACCGCCACCGACAGCGGCTTCCGGGTCACGCAGGCCGACGGCTCGGCGTCGACCAACGGGGCCCCGAAGTCGTACCCGTCGATCTTCAACGGCTGCCACTACACGAACTGTTCACCGGGCACCGACCTCCCCGCCCGGCTCGACACCGTCTCCGAGGCGCCGTCCGGCATCTCGTACGGTTTCGTCGGCGACGCCGTCTACAACGCCTCGTACGACATATGGCTGGACCCGACCGCACGGACCGACGGAGTCAACCAGACCGAGATCATGATCTGGTTCAACCGGGTCGGCCCGGTCCAGCCCATCGGCTCACCGGTGGGCACGGCCACCGTCGGCGGCCGGACCTGGGAGGTGTGGAGCGGCGGCAACGGCACCAACGACGTGCTGTCGTTCGTGGCACCGTCGGCGATCACCAGCTGGAACTTCGACGTCATGGACTTCGTCCGGGCGACCGTCGCGCGCGGACTGGCCGAGGACGACTGGTACCTGACGAGCGTTCAGGCCGGGTTCGAGCCGTGGCAGAACGGCGCCGGACTGGCCGTGAACTCCTTCTCCTCCACCGTCGAGACCGACGGCACCCCGGGCGGCACGGACCCCGACCCCGGCGACCCGGGTGACGTGCCGGCGTGCGAGGTGTCGTACGGCACGAACGTCTGGCAGGGCGGCTTCACCGCGGACGCCACCGTCACCAACACCGGCACGGCTCCCGTCGAGAACTGGCAGCTCGCCTTCACCCTGCCCTCGGGTCAGCGGGTCACCAACGCCTGGAACGCGTCCGTCACGCCGTCCGCGGGAAGCGTCACGGCGACCGGCGTGAGCCACAACGCCCGGATCGCACCCGGCGCCGGCGTGTCCTTCGGCTTCCAGGGCACCTACAGCGGCACGTTCACCGAGCCGGCCGGCTTCCGCCTGAACGGCGCCGCCTGCGCCACGCCGTAGCGACCGGGCCCGGCTCATCGGCTCCCCGGCCCCACCGACTCCCCGCCCGTCCGGTCGAAGCGCCCGCCCCGGACGGGCGGGGGTTCCATCACAGACCCCGGCACCGGCCGCTCCCTCTTTGTCATGGGCGATCCCCACGGAGCGGTCAGCGCGAAGCGGTCACCACGGAGCGGTCAGCGCGAAGCGGTCACCACGGAGCGGTCAGCGCGAAGCGGTCATCAGCGAATGAAAGGCCGACCCCACAAACAACGGAAGACCCGGAACCGGAATCAGGAGACCCCCATGGTTCGACGCAGCAGATTCCTGTCTTTAGCGGCGGTACTGGCCACCCTGCTCGGCGCGCTCGGCGTGATCCTCGTGCTCGGGCAGGGGCGGGCCGAGGCACACGGCGTGGCGATGATGCCCGGCTCCCGCACCTACTTGTGCCAGCTGGACGCCAAGACCGCCACCGGCGCCCTCGACCCGACGAACCCGGCCTGCCAGGCCGCGCTCGACGAGAGTGGCGCGACGGCGCTGTACAACTGGTTCGCCGTTCTCGACTCCAACGCGGGCGGCCGCGGCGCCGGTTACGTGCCGGACGGCACTCTGTGCAGCGCCGGGGACCGTTCCCCGTACGACTTCTCCGCCTACAACGCCGCCCGCGCGGACTGGCCCCGCACGCATCTGACGTCGGGTGCGACGATCCCGGTGCAGTACAGCAACTGGGCGGCCCACCCCGGTGACTTCCGCGTGTACCTCACCAAGCCGGGCTGGTCGCCCACGTCCGAGCTGGGCTGGGACGACCTGGACCTGATCCAGACGGTGACCAACCCGCCCCAGCAGGGCTCGCCGGGCGCCGACGGAGGTCACTACTACTGGGATCTCGCGCTGCCCTCGGGCCGTTCGGGCAACGCGCTGATCTTCATGCAGTGGGTGCGTTCGGACAGTCAGGAGAACTTCTTCTCCTGCTCGGACGTCGTCTTCGACGGCGGCCACGGGGAGGTAACCGGGATTGGCGGTTCCGGCGGCACTCCGACGCCGACCCCGACGGACCCGACGACCCCGCCGCCCACGCACACCGGTTCCTGCATGGCCGTGTACTCCGTGGAGAACTCCTGGAGCGGCGGCTTCCAGGGCTCCGTAGAGGTGATGAACCACGGCACCGAGCCGCTGAACGGATGGGCCGTGCAGTGGCAGCCGGGCAGCGGGACGGCACTCGGCGGCGTGTGGAACGGTTCGCTGTCCAGCGGCACCGACGGCACGGTCACGGTCCGGAACGTGGACCACAACCGCGTCGTACCACCCGACGGGAGCGTGACCTTCGGCTTCACCGCCACGTCGACGGGCAACGACTTCCCGGTCGGCTCGGTCGGCTGCGTGACACCCTGACACGTCGGAACGCGGTCGGCGGGCCCCTGGCAGGGGGTCCGCCGACCTCACGTGCCGGTTACGAATCGCTCAACCTCTGGTTGCGAGGCGGTGATCGGGCGACGATGGGACCATGACTCAGGCCCAGCGCGCCTTCGAGCGGCTGCAAGCCTGGCCCGACCTCTTCGCGGGTCCGGCCAGTTGCGGAACCGGACGGGCCCTGTGCTCCGTCCGTGACGAGATCGTCCACTTCCACTCCGACCGGGACGTGGACCTCCACCTCACCCTCCGGGCCATCCAGCGCTTTAGGTACGACCTCGGCGGCTCCACCGCCATCCGCCTGGTCCCCGGCTCCCGTTGGGTCACCGTGCACCTGGACTGCGACGCGGACACCGACCTGTTGCTGAGCCTGGTCAGCATCGCACTGAAGGCCCACCAGACCCGGCCTCCCGCCGACCTGCCCTCGGAGTGCAACTTCCATCGCGTCACGGTGCTTCCGCGCTCCGCGGCCGGGGATGCCTGAGGCCCAGGGCCCGGAGCAGCGCAACGCACTCGCAACCTTCCCCGTGCTGGTATGCGTCCCATGGGCGACACATACGAGGAAACCCCCCGCGTCGAGCTGACTTCCGAGGCCGCCGCACTGCTGCGGCGGCTCCGCGAGGCGCACGGTCCGCTGATGTTCCACCAGTCCGGCGGCTGCTGCGACGGCAGCGCCCCCATGTGCTATCCGGCCGGCGAGTTCCGCACCGGCGGCGCGGATGTCCTGCTCGGCGAGCTGGTCGTCGACGGTGTCGAGGAGCCGGTGGAGTTCTGGATGTCGCGCGGCCAGTACGAGGCGTGGAGTCACACCCGGTTGACCGTTGACGTCGTCGCGGGCCGGGGCAGCGGCTTCTCGCTGGAGGCGCCCGAGGGGGTGCGCTTCCTCATCCGCTCCCGGGTCGTGGCCGTCCGGCCCGGACGGACCCCTCCCGACGGGCGGCCGTGAGCGGCTGAGGCCGCGGTCAGCGCATGGCCCGTCGGCAGCCCGACGTGCGCGAAGGTCCAGGCCGTGCGCGGACCGGCCGACGCGTCGCCGCCCTGGACGTGGTGCAGCCGCCGTCCAGGCCGTGCGCGGACCGGCCGACGGCTACGACGCCCATCGGCCCGTCGCGGACGGCGCCTTCGCCGGACTCTCCGCGGTGCGCGGCCCGGAGCACTGGTCGGCGGACGGCGCGCGTCAGACGCCGGCCGGCCGTGCGGACGGCGCGCAGGCGAGGCCGCGCCCGGTCGCGTGACCGGCGCGCCTCGGCGACGCTCGCGCGGGGGGCTACGGTCTGAGGCTGCTCACGATCTCCGCCGTCGCGGTCAGTCCGCTGCTGATGGTCGGGGCGATGCTCGTGCTCGCCAGGTAGAAGCCGAGCAGCAGGCACACCAGCGCGTGCGAGACCTTCAGCCCGCCGTTGCGCAGGAAGATCACCGCAAGGACGGACAGCAACAGCACCACAGAGATGGAAACGGCCATCGTCAACCTCCTCCGCCACGTCCACTTCGCGGCGTTCGGCCGCAAGTGTGGCGTAGCGGAGGGTTCGTCCGGGCGGCTGACCTGTCCTCCGAACGAGTGGTGTTCCCGCGCTGCCCTACCCGTCCCGGCGGGCGTCGAGGAACGCCTCCAGGCCCGCGAGGTCGTCGGTGTTGAGATGGTCGACACCGGCGGCGAGCAGTTCGGCCCACACGGCGTCCCGCGCGGGCCCCGCCACGTCGGGCGTGGCCCAGAAGCGCACCCGCTGTCCACGGGCGTGTGCCGCGCCGACGATCTCCCGCAGCCTGCGCCGCTCGGCCGCCGGGAAGGCACCGACGCCCTGCCAGGTGAAGTTGAGCGTCCAGTTGTCGCTGATCAGCGGAACGAGGGAGGCCGGCGCGGCCGTGCCGAGGTCGGCGAGGCGGCCGTCGTAGAAGGCGTGGCGGGTGCGCTGGGCCTCCATGGGCGCGCGGGCGGCCCGGTCGCCGGAGACCACCGCGGTGACCGCGCCCGGGAACACCCTTCCGTGGACGTAGGAGGTGAACAGGTGCTTGTAGCGGCGCAGTCGGCGGTCGAGTGCGAGGTACGTCGCCTCGCCCCCGGTCTTGATGTCGACCAGGAGTTGCAGGGAACCGCGGTCCCGCCGGTACACCCGGCCGTGCCCCGCGCGGACGCGGGCGGCGAGGGGGTCGAGATAGAGCGACTCCAGGGTTCGGGACGGGTCGAGGTCCTCGGGATCGTGGGCGACGAGGAGTTGACCGCCGACCAGGTAGATGTCGGCCTCGACGCTGCCGAAGCGGTGGCCGAGGGCGTCGAGGAGCGGACGGGGGTGTTCGTAGTCGTTGTGGGCGTGCGCACGCCACAACGGGCGCGGTCCGCGCCCGGCTTCGGACGCCAGCGCGGTACCTGCGGGCAGGGCGACCGCGCCCGCGAGGGCGGCGCCGAGGGTGGTGAGAGCTCTGCGTCGGGTGGTGCGGGCCATGCTCTGCCTCCCTGGAAGTACCGTACGGGACGCCTGTGAGTATGGGGTCCGGGTGACCTCGGAGAGCAGAGCCGTGCGGGGAGTTGGCCGGACCGCCGCCGGCCGTTCACCCGGCAGGTGCGGCGGGCACGGCGATGCCCGCCCCTGAGGGGACGGGCGTGAGCCGGGCAGAGGGGAAGGACGTCAGGGCGCCGGCAGATGCACCGACTCGGCCAGCGCCTCACGGTGGGTGCCCGCCGTACCGTAGGCGATCGAGTCCGCCTTGGCCCGCTTGAGGTAGAGGTGGACGGGGTGCTCCCACGTCATGCCGATGCCGCCGTGCAGTTGCAGCGCCTCCTCGGCGGCGTGCACGGTGACCTGGGCCGCGTACGCCTGTGCCACGGCGACGGCCACGTCGGTGTCCGCGCCGGTCGTCAGGGCGTCCGCGGCGTTCCGGGCGGCGGCGCGCAGGCCCGCGATCTCCAGCCACAGCCGGGCGAGTCGGTGCTTGAGCGCCTGGAAGCCGCCGACCTGACGGTTGAACTGCTTGCGTTCCTTCAGGTAGCGGACCGTCTCGGTCAGCAGCCAGTCGGCGAGACCCAGTTGCTCGGAGGCGAGCAATCCGGCACCGGCCCGCAGGGCGCGGCGCACGGCGGGTGCGGCGTCGCCGATCCGGCGCCCGGACGTGCCGTCGAGGGTCACGCGTGCCACCGGACGGGTGAGGTCGAGCGACACCTGTGGAGTGACGGTCGCGTCGGCGGCGCGGACGGCGTACAGGCCCCCGTCGTCCGCGGGTACGAGCAGCAGGTCGGCGATGGACGCGTCGGCGATGCCCGACAACTCGCCGTGCAGGAGGCCGCCTTCGAGCCGCACGTGCGGAACCGTGCCGCCCGGCGCGACGTGCAGCCCGACGGCCAGCGCGGCGACGGTCGCGGCGGACGCCAGCTCGGGGAGCAGGTCGTCGGCCCCGCAGGCCAGCAGCGCCTCGGTGGCGACGACGGCGCTCGTCAGGTACGGCACCGGCGCGACCGCGCGGCCCAGCTCCTCCAGTACCACCGCGGTTTCCCGGTGTGTGGCGCCCTGGCCGCCCAGTTCCTCGGGGATCAGCAGGCCCGCGAGGCCCATCGAGTCGGACAGGGCCTTCCACAGCGGCACGTCGTGGGGAGCGGCCGACTCGGTGCGGGCGATGACGCCCGCCGGGTCGCAGTGGTCGGTGAGCAGGTCCCGGACGGCGGCGCGCAGCGCCTCTTCCTCCTCCGAGTAGAGCAGAGCGGGTTCCGGCTGTGCGCTCATCGGGCGAGGTCCTTCCATGCGACGTCCTTGTCGGTGCGCGGTTCGGCGGGCAGGCCGAGGACGCGCTCGGCGACGATGTTCAGCAGGACCTCGCTGGTCCCGCCCTCGATGCTGTTGCCCTTGGAGCGCAGGTAGCGGTACCCGGCGTCGCGGCCGGTGAAGTCGACCATCTCGGGGCGGCGCAGGGTCCAGTCGTCGTAGAGCAGGCCCTCCTCGCCGAGGAGTTCGACCTCCAGACCGCTGATCTCCTGGTTGAGGCGGGCGAAGTTCAGCTTCATGCCGGCGCCCTCGGGGCCGGGCTGGCCCGCCACCAGTTGCTGGCGCAGGCGTACGCCGGTGAGGCGGGCCACCTCGGCCTCGACCCACAGGCCGAGCAGCCGCTGGTGCAGGTCGTGGGTGCGCAGCCCGGGGCGTTCCCGCCAGGTCGCGGCAAGCTTGCCGATCATGCCCCCCTCGCGGGGGACGGGGGTGCCGCCGATGGCGACGCGCTCGTTGTTCAGGGTGGTCTGCGCGACCCGCCAGCCGTCGCCGGTCTCGCCGAGGCGCCGCGAGTCGGGGATGCGGACGTCGGTGAGGAACACCTCGTTGAACTCGGCCTCGCCGGTGACCTGACGCAGCGGCCGTACCTCGACCCCGGGGTCGGTCATGTCGCACACGAAGTACGTGATGCCCCGGTGCTTGGGCAGGTCCGGGTCGGTGCGGGCGATGAGGATGGCCCAGCGGGCGAGGTGCGCGCTGGAGGTCCACACCTTCTGACCGTTGACGACCCAGTCCTCCCCGTCCCGCACCGCCCGCGTGCCGAGGGCGGCCAGGTCGGAGCCGGCGCCCGGCTCGCTGAAGAGCTGGCACCAGACCTCCTCGCCGGTCCACAGCGGGCGCAGCAGCCGGCGCTTCTGCTCGTCGGTGCCGTACTGGAGGATGGTCGGGGCGGCCATGCCGAGGCCGATGCCGATGCGCCGGGGGTCGTTGTCCGGAGCGGCGGCGGCCGCCAACTCGGCGTCCACGACGGCCTGGAGCACTCGGGGGGCGCCGAGGCCGCCGAGCCCCTCCGGGTAGTGCACCCAGGCGAGTCCGGCGTCGAAACGGGCCCGCAGGAAGTCCATGCGGTCCGTGGTGGCCGGTGGATGCGCGGCCAGCAACTCCCCCGTGAGACGGCGCAGTTCCGCTGCGTCGGTCATGCGGCGGCTCCCTTCTCCAGCTGCTCCGGTACGACGGCCACCCGGCCGGTCGTCCTGCCGTCGGCGACGCGCTGCACGGCGTCCGCCGCGCCGTCGAGCGGCACCCGCTCGCTCACCAGCGGCTTGATGGCTCCCCGTGCGGCCAGTTCGGTGAGCTGCTCGTGGCAGTGCCGCACCAGCTTCGGGTTCCGGGTGTTGTACAGGCCCCAGTGCAGGCCGAGGATCGCGTAGTTCTTGACCAGTGCGTGGTTCAGCGCGGCGCTGGGGATCGTGCCGCTCGCGAAGCCGACGACGACGATCCGGCCCTCGAAGGCGACGACCTTGGTGGACTGGGCGTACGCCTCGCCGCCCACCGGGTCGTAGACCACGTCGGCGCCGCGACCGCCGGTGGCCTCCTTCACGGCCGCGATGACGTCCTCACCGCGCCGGTCGACCACCACGTCGCAGCCCAGCTCGCGGGCGACGGCCGCTTTCTCCGTACCGCCGACGACCCCGATGACGGTGGCGCCGGCCGCCTTGCCGAGCTGCACGGCGGCGCTGCCGACGCCGCCCGCGGCGGCGTGGACGAGCAGGGTCTCGCCGGCTTCCAGCCGGGCCCGGCGGTGCAGGCCGAACCAGCCGGTCTGGTAGCCGATGTGCAGCGCGGCGGCCTCGGCGTCGTCCAGGGTGTCCGGCGCGGGCAGCAGGGTGCGGGCGTCCGCGAGGGCGTACTCGGCGAAGCCGCCGTGCGGCAGTGCCGGGTTGGCGAGGACACGGCGCCCGTCCTCGGTCTCGCCGCAGATCTCCACGCCAGGCGTGAACGGCAGCGGCGGCCTGACCTGGTACTGGCCCCGGCACAGCAGGGCGTCGGGGAAGTTGATGTTCGCGGCGCGGACCCTCAGCAGGATCTGGCCCTCCCCGGGTGTCGGCGGCGCCACGTCCGCGAGGCGCATCACCTCGCCCGGCTCGCCGTTCTCGTGCACCTGCCATGCCTGCATGCGGGGCCTCCACCGACTGTGTCGTCCGACCGGGTCCCTCGCATACTAAGCGGTCGCTTGCCCTTCGGGGAACAGGTCGCGGACAGTCGCCCTCCGCCGCCCCTCTTCACGGCCTCACGGCAGGCCGGGCCCGTACGTGCATCCGCTCACCCTGCGGCCCGAAGAGGCTGAGGAACTCGGCCGGCCCCTCTCCCGTCGACCCGAACCAGTGCGGTACCCGGGTGTCGAACTCGGCGGCCTCCCCCGCCGACAGCACGACGTCGTGATCGCCGAGCACGAGCCGCAGCCGTCCGGAGAGGACGTAGAGCCACTCGTACCCCTCGTGGGTGCGCGGGTCCGGCTCCTCGCTGCGCCGGGGTTCCAGCACCTTGAACGCCTGGAGCCCGCCCGCCTGCCGGGTGAGCGGCCAGTGCGTGCGGCCGTGGCGCACGATCGGCTCGGACCGGACCCGGGGGTCGACGACCGGTGGGGCGCCGACCAGTTCGTCCAGCGGCACCTGGTGCGCCTGGGCGATCGGCAGCAGCAGTTCGAGGCTCGGTTTGCGCAGCCCCGACTCCAGCCGCGACAGGGTGCTCACGGAGATGCCGGTCGTTTCGGACAGGGCCGCCAGGGTCACCTCACGCTCCTTGCGGACCTGGCGGAGCCTCGGTCCGACACCGGCGAGTACGTCGTCTGAAGTCGTCATGCGTTTATTGCAGAACCGGCAAATAAGTTTGTCAATCCCGAAGGACCGAGCGACCTTCTACGTGGAGGTGGTCACCATGACCCAGAACACGGACCCGAAGGCCCCGGAGATCGCGCAGGCCCCGTCCGGGAAGCAGGCCCCGTCCGGGAAGTACGACGTGGTCGTCGTCGGAGGCGGTGCCGCCGGACTCTCCGCCGCGCTGGTCCTCGGCCGCTCGCGGCTGCGCACCCTGGTCGTCGACGCCGGTGAGCCGCGCAACGCGCCCTCGGGCCACATGCAGGGCTACCTGACCCGCGACGGCATGTCCCCCGCCGAGTTCCTCTCGCTCGGCCGGGAGGAGGTCGCGCGCTACGGCGTGGAGCTGGTCCACGACCGCGCGGTGGAGGTCCTGCGGGGCGAGGACTTCGCGGTGGGGCTGGCCGGCGGGGGCACCGTGCGCGCCCGCCGCCTGATCGTCGCCACCGGGCTCAGGGACGAGCTGCCGACCGTGCCGGGAGTCGCCGAGCGGTACGGCCGGGACGTGCTGCACTGCCCGTTCTGCCACGGCTGGGAAGTGCGCGACGAGCGTTTCGGCGTCCTGGCCACGACTCCGCTCGGCGTACACCAGGCGCTGATGGTGTCCGGCTGGTCGGACGACGTGACCCTCTTCCTGCACACGGTCGCCGAGCGGGAGCTGTCCGACGACGACCTGCGGCGCCTCGCCGCGGCCGGGGTCAAGGTGGTGCCGGGCGAGGTCGCCGGGCTGCGGGTCGAGGACGACCGGCTCACCGGGGTCCGTCTGACGGACGGCACAACGCACGACCGATCGATCATGTTCGTCGCTCCGAAGGCGGTCCCGCAGACGGGCCTGATGGAGCGGCTCGGGGCGGAGCTCCGGGAGACGCCGTTCGGCGCCTACCCGGTGGTGGACCCCACGGGCCTGACCACCGTGCCGGGCGTGTGGACCGCCGGCAACGCCATGGGTTTCGCCGAGCAGGTCGTCCACGCGGCCAGCGGCGGCTACCGCGCGGCCGCGGCGATCGTCGGCGACCTGATCATGTCGGACCTGGACGCGGCCCTCACGGAGTGAGGGCATGCCGGCGAGGGCGTACGCCGGCACGTGGCGGCCGCGGGGCCGTCCGGCAGCCGCGGGTGTGGGCCCGCCCTCTCCGGTGCACCATGACTGCATGCTGCTTGCCCGGTTGGCCCAGGTGTCCCGGGAGGTCGCCGCCACGTCGGCGCGGTCCCGGAAGACCGTCCTGCTCGCGGAGCTGTTCCGCGAGGCGGAGGCGGAGGACGTGCCGGTCGTCATCCCGTATCTGGCGGGACGGCTCCCGCAGGGACGGATCGGCGTCGGCTGGAAGGCACTGAGCCGCCGGGTGCCGCCGGCCGGGGAGCCGGCCCTGACCGTGCGCGAGGTGGACGCCCGGCTCACCCGGCTCGGCGCGGTGGCCGGCGCCGGTGCGCAGGCCGAACGGACCCGGCTGGTCGGCGAGCTGATGGGCGCGGCCACCGAGGACGAGCAGCGCTTCCTGACCGGGCTGCTCACCGGCGAGGTCCGCCAGGGCGCCCTGGACGCCGCCGCCGTGGAGGGCCTGGCCGCGGCGACGGACGCTCCCCCGGCGGACGTACGACGGGCGGTGATGCTCGCGGGCTCCCTGCAGACGGTCGCCGAGGCCCTGCTGGCCGACGGGCCCGGGGCCCTGGACCGCTTCCGGCTCACCGTCGGCCGGCCCGTCCTGCCGATGCTGGCGCACAGCGCGTCCTCGGTCGCCGAGGCCGTCGGCAAGCTGGGCGCCGCGGCCGTGGAGGAGAAGCTGGACGGCATCCGCGTCCAGGTGCACCGGGACGACGGCACCGTACGGGTCTACACCCGCATCCTGGACGACATCACCGACCGGCTCCCCGAGGTCGCCGGGGCGGCCCTGGCGCTGCCCGGGGAACGCTTCATCCTGGACGGCGAGGCGATCTCCCTGGACGAGAGCGGGCGTCCCCGTTCGTTCCAGGAGACCGCCGGGCGGGTCGGCTCCCGCACCGACGTGGCCACGGCCGCGCGGGCGGTCCCGGTCTCCGCGGTGTTCTTCGACGCACTGTCCGTCGACGGCCACGACCTGCTGGACCTCCCGCTGACCGAGCGGCACGCGGAGCTGGCCCGGCTGGTCCCCGAGCCGCTGCGGGTGCGGCGCACGCTGGTGCGCGGACCCGAGGAGACCGGGGCCGCCGAGGGGTTCCTCGCCGACACGCTGGCGCGCGGACACGAGGGCGTCGTCGTCAAGGGGCTCGACGCCGCCTACAGCGCGGGCAGGCGCGGCGCGTCCTGGCTGAAGGTCAAGCCCGTCCACACGCTGGACCTGGTCGTACTGGCCGCCGAGTGGGGCCACGGCCGCCGCACCGGCAAGCTCTCCAACCTCCATCTGGGCGCCCGCACCGCCGACGGGTCCTTCGCCATGCTCGGCAAGACCTTCAAGGGCATGACCGACGCGCTGCTGGCCTGGCAGACCGAGCGCCTGGGGCAGCTGGCCGTCGAGGAGCACGCCTGGGGCGTGACCGTGCGCCCCGAGCTCGTCGTCGAGATCGCCTACGACGGCCTCCAGCGCTCCACCCGCTATCCGGCCGGCGTCACCCTGCGCTTCGCGCGTGTGGTCCGCTACCGCGAGGACAAGCGCCCCGGGGACGCGGACACCGTGGAGACCCTGCTCGCCGCGCACCCCGGGGTGGCCCGGTGAGGCGCAGCGCGGGCCTGCTGCTGCACCGGCGCGGTCCCGGCGCGGAGCTACAGGTACTCCTCGGCCACATGGGCGGCCCGTTCCACACCCGTCGGGACGCCGGGGCGTGGACCGTCCCCAAGGGCGAGTACGACCCGGCGGAGCCGGCGTGGGAGGCGGCCAGGCGCGAGTTCGAGGAGGAGCTGGGGCTGCCGCCGCCCGAGGGTGAGGCCGTCCCGCTCGGCGAGGTGCGCCAGGCGGGCGGGAAGGTCGTCACGGTCTGGGCTGTCGAAGCCGACCTCGACCCGGCGGCGGTCGTCCCCGGCACCTTCCGGATGGAGTGGCCGCCGAGGTCGGGGCGGACCGAGGAGTTCCCGGAGCTGGACCGGGTGGCGTGGTTCCCGCTGGAGCGGGCGCGCGAGGTGATCGTGAAGGCGC
This sequence comes from Streptomyces sp. NPDC048392, assembly GCF_043200575.1. Classification (NCBI taxonomy): domain Bacteria; kingdom Bacillati; phylum Actinomycetota; class Actinomycetes; order Kitasatosporales; family Streptomycetaceae; genus Streptomyces; species Streptomyces sp. NPDC048392. Next base: position 159,381 of record NZ_JBICYB010000013.1, on the reverse strand, counting down.
AGGCCGCGTTTCTCGACCGCCTGGCTGAGCACTCGCACTGAGACAGACGACAGACGACGACGGGCGGCGTGAGGCGATGCGCGGCGGGACGGGACACGCTCCGGCGGGGCCCTTCCGCGTTGCGGTGCCCCATGCGGCGCGCCAAGGTCGAAGCACGATCGCGCACCCAGGGAGGTCGGCCATGCCCATCGCGACGGTGAACCCGGCGAACGGCGAGACGCTCAGGACGTACGAGGCCATGGGCGAGGAGGAGATCGAGCGCCGGCTCGAGCTCGCGGAGGCCACCTTCCGCACGTACCGGACCACGGGGTTCTACGAGCGGGCCGGGCTCATGCGCCGGGCCGCCGACCTCCTGGAGGCCGACCAGAAGGAGATCGGCAGGGTCATCACCACGGAGATGGGCAAGCCGGTCAAGCAGGCCCGCGCGGAGGCGGCCAAGTGCGCGAAGGCGATGCGCTGGTACGCCGATCACGCGGCGGAGCTGCTGGCCGACGAGGAGCCCGCCGAGTCCGACGTGAAGGACTCCGGTGCCTCCCGGGCCCTGGTGCGCTACCGGCCGCTCGGTCCGGTGCTCGCGGTGATGCCGTGGAACTTCCCCCTCTGGCAGGTGATCCGCTTCGCGGCGCCCGCGCTCATGGCGGGCAACGTCGGACTGCTCAAGCACGCCTCGAACGTCCCGCAGACGGCCCTCTACCTGGAGGACCTGTTCCACCGGGCGGGCTTCCCCGAGGGGTGTTTCCAGACCCTGCTCATCGGTTCCGCCGCTGTCGACGACGTCCTGCGCGACGAGCGGGTACGGGCCGCCACCCTCACCGGCAGCGAGCCGGCGGGCCGCGCGGTGGCCTCCACCGCCGGGGAGATGATCAAGAAGACGGTGCTGGAGCTGGGCGGCAGCGACCCGTTCGTGGTCATGCCGACCGCCGACGTCGACCGGGCCGCCGAGGTGGCGGTGACCGCGCGCACGCAGAACGCCGGGCAGTCGTGCATCGCGGCCAAACGGTTCATCGTGCACACGGACGTGTACGACGCCTTCGCCGAACGCTTCACCGAGGGCATGCGCGCGCTGAGGGTCGGCGATCCGATGGAGGAGGAGACCGAGGTCGGTCCGCTCTCCAGCGAGCAGGGGGTGAACGACCTGGTGGAGCTGGTCGACGACGCGGTGCGCGGCGGTGCGACGGTGCTGTGCGGCGGCGAACGCCCGGACGGGCCGGGCTGGTACTACCCGCCGACGGTGCTGGCGGGCGTCACCCGCGAGATGCGCATCCACCGCGAGGAGGCCTTCGGCCCGGTCGCCACCCTGTACCGGGCGGCCGACCTGGACGAGGCGGTGCTGATCGCCAACGACACGGACTTCGGTCTCAGCTCCAATGTGTGGACGCGCGACGACGCCGACGTGGACCGCTTCGTGCGGGACCTGGAGGCGGGCGGCGTGTACGTCAACGGGATGACGGCGTCCCATCCGGCGTTCCCGTTCGGCGGGGTCAAGCGGTCGGGCTACGGGCGTGAGCTGTCCGGGCACGGAATCCGCGAGTTCTGCAACATCACCACCGTATGGCACGGAGCGTGAGCCTTCCGCGACTACGATCCCCTTTGTGAACCGCGAAGTGACCCTGCCTCTGATCGTCGACGACCGCGGCACGCTCCAGGTCGCCGCGTCCGACGTGAGCAAGCTGCTGCGCACGGTGGGCGGACGGTGGCTGCGGCTGGTGGAGACCGGCGAGGAGAGCCTGGACGAGGACACGGTCGCGGCCCTCACCATCGAGCTGGCCAAGCTGGCCGACCGCATCGACGTGGCGTGCATCGCCCACAGCAGCGACCGCTCCTCCTGACGCCGTTACCCGCCTTCCCCGCGCCCCCTGCCTTCCCGCGTTCACTGAGACTGGGCAACCCGGCGAGAGATCACCGTGCCGGTGGGTGATCGCCGATGGGCACCCCGGAAGAGGTGCGCCACTGGCCGAGTTGATGCGCGAGGGCCCCTCACCCGGATGTCGCCGCCCAACAGGGAAGGCTGGGCCTGACTGACCCGCCACGCCGACGTCCGGCTGGTCACCGACGACGCCGCTCGGGCGCGAGGTCACGGGCCGGCAGGTCACGCGCCCGGCTCCGCACTTCGTCCCTGAGCGCGGCGCGGTCGGCTTCCCGGACCCGCCCGGTCACACCCGGCCGCGCCGCTCGGTGGCCCCGGCCTTGGCGGCGCCGGGCGTGGAGCGCGTACGCGAGCGGTCCCGTTGCGCGCTCGACGAGCACGTCGGCGCCATACCGAGGGCCGGGCAGCAGATCACCGGGACGGGGAACGCCCTTACCCCGGCTGGCCGCACGCCTTCGCGCATCCGACGGGTGAGCCGGCCGAGAGGTCTTCCGGGCCGGACCGACCCCGGACCACGAGTGCCGCTTCGAGGAGCTGCTGGAGACGCGGGGCAGGGGGGCCGCCCGGCCACGGGGCCATCGAGGCGCTGGGGGGCGGAGCACGACATCGAGCAGCCGGCGCCGCTCAGGCACGGGCCCGGTGCGTCCTGGGTCCTGTCGTCGAACTCCCGTCTGCCCTCCGGGCGACGACGCGAGTTCGACGACGGGACCTAGTTCTAGCGGATCGGCATCCCCGCCAGGGTCCGGGCGATCACCAGCCGCTGGATCTCGCTCGTGCCCTCGAAGATGGTGTAGATCGCGGAGTCGCGGTGCATCCGCTCCACGGGGTACTCCCGCGTGTAACCGTTGCCGCCCAGGATCTGGATCGCCTGGGCGGTCACCTTCTTGGCGGTCTCACTCGCGAACAGCTTGGACATCGACCCCTCGGCCGCCGTGAACGGCTTGCCGTTGACCGCCATCCACGAGGCCCGCCACACCAGCAGCCGTGCCGCGTCGATGGACGTCCGCATGTCCGCGAGCTGGAAGGCGACGCCCTGGTTGTCGATGATCGGCCGCCCGAACTGCTCCCGCGTCTGCGCGTACTCCAGCGCCACCTCGTACGCGGCCCGGGCCGTGCCCACGGCCATGGCTCCGACCGCCGGGCGCGAGGCCTCGAAGGTGGCCATCGCCGCGTTCTTCACGCTCTCCCGGCCTCCGGCCCGGGGAACCCCCGCGCCGCTCTTCTTCGCCTTCTCCCGGGCGCGGGCCAGACGCGCGTCCAGCTTCTCCTTGCCGCCGAGCAGGCAGGAACCCGGGACGCGCACGTTGTCCAGGACCACTTCGGCGGTGTGCGAGGCACGGATGCCGTGCTTCTTGAACTTCTGGCCCTGGGTCAGCCCCGGGGTGTCCGGCGGGACGATGAAGGAGGCGTGGCCTCTGGAGCCCAGCTCCGCGTCGACCACCGCGACGACGACGTGGACGTTGGCGATGCCGCCGTTGGTCGCCCAGGTCTTGGTGCCGTTGAGCACCCACTCGTCCTTGGCCTCGTCGTACACGGCGCGCGTGCGCATGGAGGCGACATCGGAGCCCGCGTCGGGCTCCGATGAGCAGAAGGCGGCGAGCTTCACGTCGTTGGTGTCGCCGTACATCTGCGGGATCCAGGTGCCGATCTGCTCCTCGGTGCCGTTGGCGAGGACGCCGACGGCGGCGAGGCCGGTGCCGACGATCGACAGGGCGATGCCCGCGTCGCCCCAGAACAGCTCCTCCATCGCCATGGGGATGCCGAGCCCGGTGGAGTCGAAGTACTGCTGGGCGTAGAAGTCGAGGGAGTAGATGCCGACCTTGGCGGCCTCCTGGATGACCGGCCAGGGAGTCTCCTCGCGCTCGTCCCATTCGGCGGCCGCGGGGCGGATGACGTCGGCGGCGAAGCCGTGCAGCCAGTCCCGGACCTCCTTCTGTTCGTCGCTCAGCTCCATGGTGAACCCGGCCATGTCCCCTCCAGTGACGCCCATGCATGTTACTTGCGGTAACCCCGAGTCTGTTACCGGCTGGTAGGAAAAGTCAACTCCCGAGGCATCCCTCGCCCTCCCGTTCGATGGCCGGTGCCCTGTGAGTGTTAGTTTGCGCAGGCGTCACCGAAACAGCACGGGTGGGGAGAGCACATGGACACCACACAGCGGACCGACCAGCAGAGGTCCGCCGACCGCCGACGGCGCGAGCTGCTCGAGGCCGCCGACCGGGTGGTGCTGCGCGACGGTCCGCACGCCTCGATGAACGCCATCGCCGCCGAGGCGGGCATCACCAAGCCGATCCTCTACCGCCACTTCGGCGACAAGGGCGGACTCTACGCCGCGCTCGCCGTGCGGCACACCGACGCCCTCCTCTCCTCGCTGCGGGCCGCCCTGGACGCCCCGGCGCAGCGGCGGCAACGCGTCGAGTCCACCCTGGACACCTATCTGGCGGCCATCGAGGCACGTCCGCAGGTGTACCGCTTCCTGATGCATCCGGCGGAGGGCGCCGGCACCCCGGGCGACCAGGCCGAGCAGGGCTTCGACGTCGGCAGGCACTCGGCGCCGCTGCTGCGCCGGATGGGCGAGGAACTGGCCCAGGTCATCGAGGAGCGCCTCGACGTGGGACCGGGCACCCAGCAGCTGGCCCGGGTCTGGGGGCACGGGATCGTCGGCATGATGCACGCCGCCGGAGACTGGTGGCTGGGCGAACGCCCCTGCCCCCGGGAGGAATTGGTCCGCACCTTGGCCGACCTGCTGTGGGGCCGCCTCGCCGAGGCAGGCGACAAGGCGGGCGGCCCGGGCTTCTGACGGGGCCGGTCGCCGGCTGACCGTCGGCGCGCCACCGCCCCCGTCGCCGGAAGCCCCTCAGCGGTGCCAGGGCGCCCGTGCGACCTGGCGCATCAGCTTCCGACGGCGCCGGCCGGACAGACGGTCGGCGTAGACCCGCCCCTCCAGGTGATCGCACTCGTGCTGGAGGCACCGGGCGAAGAACCCCGTACCCCGTACGGTGACGGGCTCCCCGGTCGCCGTGAAGCCCGTCACGACCGCCTCGTCGTGCCGCTCGGTCGCCGCCTCCAGGCCCGGCAGCGACAGGCAGCCCTCCGGGCCGCGCACCACCACCCCGCCGGTCTCCACCAGCCGGGGGTTCACCACGTGACCGAGGTGCCGCTCGTCCCCGTCGTCCGGGCAGTCGTACACGAAGACGCGGACCGCCTCGCCGATCTGGCTCCCGGCCAGGCCCACGCCGTGCGCGGCGTACATGGTCGCGAACAAGTCGTCCACGAGCGCCGCGAGTTGCGGACCGAAGTCCGTCACCTCGCCGCAGGGGGCGTGCAGGACGGGGTCGCCGAGGATGCTGAGGGGACGGACGCGCCCGTGGGCGCCCGGGATGGGGCCTTGTCGCATGGCGGCCAGAGTAAGGTCCCTGCTGTCCCCCGGCGGCAGGCGCCCACCGCCGGACCCCGTTGGCCGGTGCCGCGATTCGGGAGTGCGAATGGATCTCGATAGGCTGAGGTCCACACCACGTGGCCGTCAGGCTTCACAGGCTTCAGGCGCGGCGCGTACGGCAAGGAGGATCGAGAACTGATGGCAGGCAACTCGGACCCGCTCACGCCGCGGGCCAAGATCGCCGTGACCGCGGGCAAGGCGGTCGCGGCGGCATCTCGCGCCGCGGGGCGCGGCAGCGGTTCGGTGATCGGCGGCCGGGTCGCGCTGAAACTCGACCCCGACCTCCTCGCCCGGCTCGCCGGACACCTGGACGTGACCCTGGTCTCGGCGACCAACGGCAAGACCACCACCACCCGGCTGATCGCCGAGGCGCTCAAGGCGGCCGGTCCGGTCGTCTCCAACGCCCTCGGCGCCAACATGCCGGCCGGCATCACCTCGGCGCTCGCGGCCGGCGCGGAATCCCGGTTCGGGGTCATCGAGGTCGACGAGAAGTACCTCGTCGGCGTCGCCCAGGCCACCGGCCCCAAGTGCATCGCCCTGCTCAACCTCTCCCGCGACCAGCTGGACCGCGCCGCCGAGACCCGCATGCTCGCCGAGAACTGGCGCGAGGGGCTGGCCGGTTCGAAGTCCGTGATCGTCGCCAACGCCGACGACCCGCTGGTGGTGTGGGCCGCGTCCTCCTCCCCCAACGTGATCTGGGTCGCCGCCGGGCAGATGTGGAAGGACGACGCCTGGTCCTGCCCGTCCTGCGGTGGTGTGATGCAGCGCCCCGGCGACGACTGGTTCTGCGGCGAGTGCGGCTTCCGGCGCCCGACGCCGAGCTGGGCGCTGTCCGGCGACCACGTCCTGGACCCGCACGGCTCCGCCTGGCCGATCCACCTCCAGCTGCCGGGCCGCGCCAACAAGGCCAACGCCGCCTCCTCCGCCGCCGTCGCCGCCGTCTTCGGAGTGCCGCCGCAGGTCGCGCTGGAGCGCATGTACCAGGTGCAGGCGGTCGCCGGACGCTACGACGTCGTCCAGTTCCAGGGCCGTGACCTGCGCCTGCTGCTCGCCAAGAATCCGGCGGGCTGGCTGGAGACCTTCTCCCTGATCGACCCGCCGCCGGCCCCGGTGATCCTCTCGGTGAACGCGCGCGGCGCAGACGGCACCGACACCTCCTGGCTGTGGGACGTGGACTACACCCGGCTGACCGGCCACCCGATCTGCGTGGTCGGCGACCGCAAGCTGGACCTCGCGGTGCGCCTGGAGGTCGCGAACCAGCAGTTCCAGGTGTGCGAGGACCTCGACCAGGCGGTGCAGCAGTGCCCGCCGGGACGCATCGAGGTCATCGCGAACTACACCGCCTTCCAGGACCTGCGCCGCCGCGTCGGCAACTGACCGCGAGACTTCAGGGGACTTTCGTGAGCGACAACCAACTGCGGATCGTCTGGATCTACCCGGACCTCCTCAGCACGTACGGCGACCAGGGCAACGCCCTCGTCGTGCAGCGCCGGGCCCACCAGCGCGGCCTCGACGTGGCCCGGCTCGACGTGCGCAGCGACCAGCCGATCCCGACCTCCGGCGACATCTACCTCATCGGCGGCGGCGAGGACCGGCCGCAGCGGCTCGCGGCCGAGCGGCTGCGCCGCGACGGCGGTCTGCACCGGGCGGTGGAGAACGGCGCGATCGTCTTCTCCGTCTGCGCCGGCTACCAGATCCTGGGCCACGAGTTCATCAACGACCTGGGCCAGCGCGAGCCGGGCCTCGGCCTGCTCGACGTGGTCTCCACCCGCGGCGAGGGCGCGCGGTGCGTCGGCGACGTGCTCGGCGACATCGACTCGCGCCTCGGCCTGCCCCCGCTGACCGGCTTCGAGAACCACCAGGGCGTCACCCACCTGGGGCCCGGAGCACGTCCGCTCGCCCAGGTCCGTTTCGGCAACGGCAACGGCACGGGCGACGGCACCGAGGGCGCGTACAACGACACGGTCTTCGGCACGTACATGCACGGCCCCGTGCTGGCGCGCAACCCGCTGGTCGCGGACCTGCTGCTCAAGCTGGCCCTCGACGTGAACGCGCTGCCGCCGACCGACGACCGCTGGTACGAGGCGCTCCGCAACGAGCGCATCGCGGCTGCGCAGCAGCCTGCGTAGACACCCGCTGCGCGGCAGCCTGCGCGGGCCCAGCCGCGCGACGGCCCGTCCGGTGGCTTTCGCGCGGCCCGTCTGATGACGCGTCCGCACAGGTGAGCGGGTGCGTCCAGCAGGCGGACGCACGGTTCGGTCCCGCCCCCGGATGCCGCTAGGGTGGCGGGGATCGAGCCGGACAGCGCGGTCCGGACCCGTGCCACGTTGAGAAGGTATTTCCGGCTATGCGCATTGGTGTCCTCACGTCCGGCGGCGACTGCCCCGGCCTGAACGCCGTCATCCGGTCCGTCGTGCACCGTGCCGTCGTCGACCACGGCGACGAGGTCATCGGTTTCCGGGACGGCTGGAAGGGCCTCCTGGAGTGCGACTACCTCAAGCTCGACCTCGACGCCGTCGGCGGGATCCTCGCGCGCGGCGGCACCATCCTGGGCTCTTCCCGGGTCCGTCCCGAGCAGCTGCGGGACGGCGTCGAACGGGCGCGGGGGCACGTCGAGGAGCTCGGGCTCGACGCGATCATCCCGATCGGCGGCGAGGGCACGCTGAAGGCGGCCCGGCTGCTGTCCGACAACGGCCTGCCGATCGTGGGCGTGCCCAAGACGATCGACAACGACATAGCGGTCACCGACGTGACGTTCGGCTTCGACACCGCCGTGACCGTGGCCACCGAGGCCCTGGACCGGCTGAAGACCACCGCCGAGTCCCACCAGCGGGTGCTGATCGTCGAGGTCATGGGCCGGCACACCGGCTGGATCGCCCTGCACTCGGGCATGGCCGCCGGCGCGCACGCCGTCGTCGTCCCGGAGCGGCCCTTCGACATCGACGAGCTGACGGCGAAGGTCGGCGCGCGTTTCTCGGCCGGCAAGCGGTTCGCGATCGTGGTGGCCGCGGAGGGTGCCAAGCCGAAGTCCGGCACCATGGACTTCGACGAGGGCGCCAAGGACGTCTACGGCCACGAGCGCTTCGCCGGGATCGCGCGCCAGCTCTCGATCGAGCTGGAGGAGCGGCTCGGCAAGGAAGCACGCCCCGTCATCCTCGGCCACGTCCAGCGCGGCGGCACCCCGACCGCGTACGACCGGGTGCTGGCCACCCGGTTCGGATGGCACGCCGTGGAGGCCGTGCACAGCGGGGAGTTCGGGATGATGACGGCCCTGCGCGGGACGGACATCGAGATGGTGCCGCTCGCCGACGCGGTGGAATCGCTGAAGACGGTGCCGGACGCGCGGTACGCGGAAGCGGAGTGCGTGCTCTGAGCCACGGAGCCGCTGGGAGTCCGGTCCGACCGGCCCACTGGTCCGTCGCGGGCTGCCGACCGTCGTGGCTGCTCGCGCCCACGCGGGCGGAAGCCGCACACCGATACGGCTCTACGCGCCTCCACGGCGCGTTCGCCGCCCCCGGTCACCGGTGTGGCCGGGGGCGGTTCTAGTCTTGCTTCGGACAGACGGCGCTCAATCGCGCTCAACCCGCACGAAACAGGAGCCGGCGGATGGATCACAGCGGGCACGGCATGACGATGGATCTGCCGCCGTTCACGCTGGGGCGGGGCCTGGCCTGGTCGACGGATCCCTTCTTCCTGGTCGCCTGCCTCCTGGGTCTGGCGCTGTACGGCTGGGGCGTCGTCCGGCTCACCCGGCGCGGTGACAAGTGGCCGGCCGGCCGGACCGTGTCCTTCCTCGCCGGTGTGCTGAGCATCGCCCTGATGATGTGCACCAGGCTGAACGACTACGGCATGGTCATGTTCAGCGTGCACATGGTCCAGCACATGGTGATCAGCATGGTGTCGCCGATCCTCCTGCTCCTCGGCGCCCCGATCACGCTGGCCCTGCGCGCGCTGCCCCCGGCGGGCCGGGGCCGCAAGGGCCCCCGCGAGCTGCTGCTGATGCTGCTGCACAGCCGGTACATGCGGATCATCACCCACCCCGCGTTCACCATTCCGCTGTTCATCGCGAGTCTGTACGGGCTGTACTTCACCCCCCTCTTCGACGCCCTGATGGGCTCCCCGGCCGGGCACATCGCGATGATGGTGCACTTCCTGGCCGTCGGTGTGGTGTTCTTCTGGCCGATCATGGGGGTGGATCCCGGCCCGCACCGGCCGGGTTACCTGATGCGGATGCTGGAGCTGTTCGCGGGCATGCCGTTCCACGCGTTCTTCGGCATCGCCCTGATGATGGCCTCCTCTCCGATGGTCGAGACCTTCAAGAACCCCTCCGCCTCGCTCGGCATCGACGCGCTCTCCGACCAGAACGCGGCCGGTGGCATCGCCTGGGCGTTCAGCGAGGTCCCGTCCGTGCTGGTGCTGCTCGCGCTGCTGTTCCAGTGGTATGCCTCGGAGGAGCGGCAGGCCCGCCGCAGCGACCGGGCCGCCGACCGCGACGGCGACAAGGAACTCGCCGCTTACAACGCCTACCTGGCCTCGCTGCACACCCGCGGCGGCTGACCGGAACCGGAGCGGATCCGGTCCACATCTCGTCGTCCGCATCCCCATGGGAGCAGAACCGGGGCACCATGGGGAGGAGCGGACCACGAGGAGGGTGTTGCGATGCCCGGTACCACGGACAGTTCGACGAAGACGATGGGGGCGCTCACCATCGGCGGCCTGGTCGCGGTGACGGCCTACACGGTGGCGCTCGGGAGCAACGGCTGGCTGTGGTTCGGCTGGGTCGTGCTGGGCCTGATCACCCTGGGACTGGTGGCCACCCGCAGCGCCTGAGACCCACACGGGACGCCCGCCGGCTCACTCGCGGCCGAGTCGGCCCGCCGAGTGCACGCCCGGCTGGTATTTCGGCAGCCGGACCGTGATCTTCATGCCCGCGCCGACGGCCGTCTCGATGACGAGGCCGTGGTCGTCCCCGTAGACCTGGCGGAGGCGGTCGTCGACGTTGGACAGCCCGATGCCGCCCGACGGGCTGACCTCGCGGGCCAGGATGCGCCGCAGCAGGCCCGGATCCATGCCGGCGCCGTCGTCCTCGATGACGACCAGGGCCTCGGCGCCCGCGTCCTGGGCGGTGATCTGGATGCGGCACCGGTCGGCCTTGCCCTCCAGGCCGTGCTTGACGGCGTTCTCGACGAGCGGCTGGAGGCAGAGGAAGGGCAGCGCGACCGGCAGCACCTCGGGGGCGACCTGGAGGGTCACGGCGAGGCGGTCGCCGAAGCGGGCCCGCACCAGGGCCAGGTAGTGGTCGATGGCGTGCAGCTCGTCGGCGAGGGTGGTGAAGTCGCCGTGCCTGCGGAACGAGTAGCGGGTGAAGTCGGCGAACTCCAGGAGCAGCTCGCGGGCGCGCTCGGGGTCGGTGCGCACGAAGGACGCGATCACCGCGAGCGAGTTGAAGATGAAGTGCGGGGAGATCTGGGCCCGCAGCGCCTTGATCTCGGCCTCGATGAGCCGGGTGCGGGACTGGTCGAGGTCGGCCAGCTCCAGCTGGACGGAGACCCAGCGGGCCACCTCACCGGCCGCCCGGACCAGGACGGCGGACTCGCGGGGCGCGCAGGCGACGAGGGCGCCGTGCACCCGGTCGTCGACGGTGAGCGGGGCGACGACCGCCCAGCGCACCGTGCAGTCCGGGGTGTCGCAGGTGAGCCGGAACGCCTCGCCGCGGCCGGTCTCCAGCGGCCCCGCGAGGCGTTCCATGATCTCGGTGCGGTGGTGGGTGCCCACGCCGTCCCAGACCAGCACCTCCTTGAGGTCGGTCAGGCACAGCGCGTCCGTGCCCAGCAGGGAGCGCAGCTTGCGGGCCGACTTGCCCGCGGTCTCCTCGGTCAGGCCAGCCCGCAGCGGGGGCGTGGCGAGGGAGGCGGTGTGCAGCGTCTGGAAGGTGGCGTGCTCGACGGGGGTGCCCAGGCCGCCGAGGTGCTGCGGACGGGCCGTGCGCCGGCCCAGCCAGAAGCCGGCGGCCAGCAGGGGGAGCACGGCGACGGCCAGGCCTGCCAGGAAGCCGCCCATCGAGCCGCTCACCGCGTCGCCTCCTCGCGCGGGCCGGCTGCCCGAGGCCCGTCTGCCCCGGAGTCGTCCCCCTGCGGCTCGCCCGCCCTCGGATCGCGGCCCGCCGGATCGCCGGCCGGCCGCTCGTCCGCGCGCAGTTCCTCCGTCCCCAGCTCCTCCGGCAGGTGGAAGCGGGCCAGGATCGCCGCCGTCCCGGCCGGTACCCGGCCCGGGGTGGCCAGGGAGACCAGGACCATGGTGAGGAAGCCGAGCGGTACCGACCACAGGGCGGGCCAGGCCAGCAACGCGTGCAGCGCCCCGCCGCCGCCCGGGAAGCCGCCCATGGTCGCGGCGACGGCGAGCAGGGCGGAGCCGCCGCCCACCAGCATTCCGGCCGCCGCACCGGGCGGGGTCAGCCGCCGCCACCAGATGCCGAGGACGAGCAGCGGGCAGAAGGAGGAGGCGGAGACGGCGAACGCGAGGCCGACGGCGTCGGCGACCGGCAGCCCGCCGACCGGCGCGCTCGCCGCCAGGGGCACGGCCATGGCGAGCAGGGTGCCGAGCCGGAAGTGCGGCACGGCGCGGGACGGCAGCACGTCCTGGGTGAGGACGCCCGCGACGGCCATGGTCAGTCCCGACGCGGTGGACAGGAACGCGGCGAAGGCCCCGCCCGCGACCAGCGCCCCGAGCAGGTCGCCGCCCACTCCCCCGATCACCCGGTCGGGCAGCAGCAGGACCGCTGCGTCGGCGTCGCCGGTGAGGGTCAGCTCGGGGGCGTAGAGGCGGCCGAGGGCGCCGTAGAGGGGCGGCAGCAGGTAGAAGGCGCCGATCAGGGCGAGCACGGCGACGGTGGTGCGGCGGGCGGCGACACCGGTCGGGCTGGTGTAGAAGCGGACCACGACGTGCGGCAGGCCCATGGTGCCCAGGAAGGTGGCCAGGATCAGACCGTAGGTGGCGTACAGCGGGCGTTCCGTGCGGCTCTCGGCCCTGGACGGCGACAGGGCGTCGTCGGCGCCGCGCCCGGCGGCCGGGACCGGGCTGCCGGCGGCGAAGGTGAGGCGGGTGCCGGCCTCGATGTGGTGGGGTCCGGCAGGCAGGCCGATCCGGGTGCCGTCATGGGCGCGGCCGTCCACGGTGCCGTCCACGGTGACCGTCAGCGGCTCCTCGATCTTGAGGGTGAGGCTGTCGTCGACCCGGACGGAGCGCTGTTCGCGGAAGGTGGCGGGTTCCTCGAAGGGGCGGCCGGGGGCGCCGTCGCCCTGCCAGGCCAGCACCAGGAAGAGGGCGGGGACGAGGAGGGCGGTGAGTTTCAGCCAGTACTGGAAGGCCTGGACGAAGGTGATGCTGCGCATGCCGCCGGCGGCGACGATGGCGGTGACGACGACGGCGACGATCACCCCGCCCAGCCAGTCGGGCGCCCCGCCGAGGACGGTCAGGGTCAGTCCGGCGCCCTGGAGCTGGGGCAGCAGGTACAGCCAGCCGACGCCGACGACGAAGGCACCGGCGAGTCGCCGTACTCCCTGGGAGGCGAGCCGCGCCTCGGCGAAGTCGGGCAGCGTGTAGGCACCGGAGCGGCGCAGCGGGGCGGCGACGAAGAGCAGCAGGACCAGATAGCCGGCGGTGTAGCCGACCGGGTACCAGAGCATGTCGGGGCCCTGGACGAGGACCAGTCCGGCGATGCCCAGGAAGGAGGCGGCGGAGAGGTACTCGCCGCTGATGGCGGCGGCGTTGAGACGGGGGCCGACGGTGCGGGAGGCGACGTAGAAGTCGGAGGTGGTGCGGGAGATGCGCAGGCCGAAGGCGCCGACGAGGACGGTCGCCACGACGACGAGGGCGACGGCGGATATGGCGTAGCTGGAGTTCACGGCGCCTCCGACACCGGCAGCACCGGCAGCGCCCTCGACGCCTTCACGGCCCTGTAGGGCAAGGTCATCGGTCCTCGACCAGGCGCACGAAGTCGCGTTCGTTGCGTTCGGCCCGGCGCACGTACCAGCGGGCCAGGAGGACCAGCGGGGCGTACAGGCCGAAACCGAGGACGGCCCACTCCAGGTGGCGCGCGCCGGGCATCGCGGCGAACAGCAGCGGCAGCGGGGCGACGAGGAGGCCGAGGACCGCGCAGGCGGCGAGACCGGCGCGCAGCTGGCTGCGCATCAGGGAGCGGACGTAGGTGTGGCCGAGGGTGGTCTGCTCGTCGATCTCGGTGCGCGGGCGGTAGTAGCCGGACGCCCGGCGGGTGCGCCTGGGCGGGCCGGTGACGGTGACGCGGCGTTCGGTGGGGTCCTGGGGCACGGCTCACGGCCTCCGCATGAGCAGGTCCCGCAGTTCGCGGGCGTGGCGCCTGCTGACCTGGAGCTCCTCGGTGCCGACCAGGACGCTGACGGTACCCGCGTCGAGCCGGAGTTCGCCGATGTGACGCAGGGCGACGAGGTGGCGGCGGTGGATGCGGACGAAGCCGCGGGCGCGCCAGCGCTCCTCCAGGGTGGACAGCGGGATGCGGACGAGGTGGCTGCCCCGGTCGGTGTGCAGCCGGGCGTAGTCGCCCCGGGCCTCGACGTGGGTGATGTCGTCGACGGGAACGAAGCGGGTGACGCCGCCGAGCTCCACGGGGATGTGGTCGGGGTCGGGCTCGTGCACGGGTATGCGCGCGGCGGCGGAGGTGGCGGCCGCGGTGCCGCGCTGCTCGACGGCGCGGCGGACGGCCTCGGCCAGCCGCTCCCTGCGGACGGGCTTGAGCACGTAGTCGACGGCGTCGAGGTCGAAGGCCTGGACCGCGAAGTCCTCGTGCGCGGTGACGAACACGACCAGCGGCGGCCGGGCGAACCCGGTCAGGAGCCGGGCGAGGTCCAGTCCGTCGAGGCCGGGCATCTGGATGTCGAGGAAGACGACGTCGATGGCGTCCGGTCCGTCGGGGCCCGACTCCAGGGCCCGGTTGATGCGGCGCAGCGCCTCGGTCGCGTCGCTCGCGCCCTCCGCGGTGCCGATGCGGGGATCGGCGTTCAGCAGGTACACGAGTTCCTCGAGCGTGGGGCGTTCGTCGTCGACAGCCAGGGCGCGCAGCATGAACGTGGAGTGTAGGAGCAATCCGTGCCCCTGCACACGCCTGCGACGTGGTCGTATCCGCTGGATACAGTGCCCGCATGAACAGCAGGCCCGCTTCGTTCGACGAACTCGACCGGAAGATCGTCACCGCCCTGATGGAGAACGCCAGGACGTCCTTCGCCGAGATCGGCGCGGAGATCGGACTGTCCTCGACGGCGGTCAAGCGCCGGGTGGACCGGCTGCGCGAGACCGACGTGATCACCGGGTTCACCGCGACGGTGCGGCCCTCCGCGCTGGGGTGGCGCACGGAGGCGTACGTGGAGGTGTACTGCGAGGGGGCGGCGCCGCCCAGGCGGCTCGCGGAGGTCGTACGCGGCTACCCGGAGATCACGGCGGCGATGACGGTGACCGGCGGCGCGGACGCGCTGCTGCACGTGCGGGCGCGGGACGTGGAGCACTTCGAGGAGGTGCTGGAGCGGATCCGTGCGGAGCCGTTCATCCGGAAGACGATCAGTGTGATGGTGCTGTCCCACCTGATCCCGGACAGTCCGGACGCGGAAGCCGCCCTGCTCTCTCCGAAAGGCGCAGCAGACGTGCGCTGACCAGGCGAACAACGCAGCGATCCTGCGGGAACACGCAGCTTTTGTCGCTTGTCGGGCTCGGGCGTCACTTCCTACCGTGGTGTCAGCACCCCGTCACACACCGTGAAAAGCGGAGGTACCCCTCTGTGACCGAGTCCCGTGTGCCGCGCCGGCGGCGATTCCTGGTCTGCGAACCCAGACACTTCGCCGTGCAGTACGCGATCAACCCGTGGATGAGCACCGGCCGACCCGTCGACGTCATCCGCGCCCTCGACCAGTGGCGGGCACTGGTCGACACCTACCGTGCCCACGGCCACACCGTGGACACCGTCGAGCCGGTTCCCGGCCTGCCCGACATGGTCTTCGCCGCGAACTGCGCGGTCGTGGTCGAGGGCCGGGTCTTCGGCTCCCTCTTCCACGCGCCCGAGCGGCGTCCCGAGTCGGTGCCCTTCGAGGCGTGGTTCAAGACGGAGGGCTTCGAGGTCCACCATCCCGAGGCGGTCTGCGAGGGCGAGGGCGACCTGGTCCGGGCCGGCCGCTGGATCCTGGCCGGCACGGGGTTCCGCACCACCCGTGAGGCGCACCGCGAGGTCCAGGAGTTCTTCGGTGTGCCGGTGATCTCGCTGACCCTGGTGGACCCGTACTTCTACCACCTGGACACGGCGCTGTTCGTGCTCGACGACGGATCGGGCGGCAGCGCCGGCGACGGCGGGACCGCCGCGAACATCGCCTACTACCCCGGGGCGTTCTCGCCCGGCAGCCGTGAGGTGCTGCAGCGGCTCTACCCGGACGCGGTGATCGCCACCCGTGAGGACGCGATGGCGTTCGGGCTCAATTCCGTGTCCGACGGACGGCACGTGTTCATCGCGCCCGAAGCCCGGGCACTCGCCGACCGGCTCGCCGGTCTCGGCTACGTGCCCGTCCCCGTCGACCTGTCCGAGTTCCACAAGGCCGGTGGCGGCATCAAGTGCTGCACCCAGGAGATCCGGGAGACCCGCTCATGACCGCACCCGCCCGCACCCGCGGCTCCGAGGAGCTGATCCGCGCGGAGGAGCGCGTCCTCGCGCACAACTACCATCCGCTGCCCGTCGTGGTGGCCCGTGCGGAGGGCGCCTGGGTCGAGGACGTGGAGGGCCGCCGCTATCTGGACATGCTGGCGGGCTACTCGGCGCTCAACTTCGGTCACCGCCACCCGGCGCTGGTCGAGGCCGCGCACCGGCAGCTGGACCGGCTGACGCTCACCTCGCGCGCCTTCCACAACGACCGGCTCGCGGGCTTCGCCGAACGGCTGGCCGCCCTGACCGGCACGGACATGGTGCTGCCGATGAACACCGGCGCGGAGGCGGTGGAGAGCGGCATCAAGGTGGCCCGCAAGTGGGCCTACGACGTCAAGGGCGTCCCGGCCGACCGGGCGACGATCGTGGTCGCGGCGGACAACTTCCACGGCCGCACGACGACGATCGTCGGCTTCTCCACCGACGAGACGGCCCGCTCCGGCTTCGGCCCCTTCACCCCCGGCTTCCGGATCGTCCCGTACAACGACCTGGCGGCGATGGAGGCGGCGGTCGACGAGACGACGGCGGCCGTGCTGATCGAGCCGATCCAGGGCGAGGCGGGCGTGCTGATCCCGGACGACGGCTATCTGGCGGGCGTGCGGGAACTGACCCGCCGTGCGGACTGCCTGTTCATCGCGGACGAGATCCAGTCGGGTCTCGGCCGCACGGGGCACACCCTGGCCGTCGAGCACGAGTCGGTCGTGCCGGACGTGGTGCTGCTCGGCAAGGCGCTGGGCGGCGGCATCGTCCCGGTGTCGGCGGTGGTCGGCAGGCGTGAGGTGCTGGGTGTGCTGCACCCGGGCGAGCACGGGTCGACGTTCGGCGGCAATCCGCTGGCCGCCGCGGTGGGCACGGCGGTGGTGGAACTGCTGGAGACGGGCGCGTTCCAGCGCCGGGCCGCCGAGCTGGGCGCGGTGCTGCGCGAGGGCCTGTCCGCCCTGGTCGGCAAGGGAGTCGTCGGCTTCCGGGCGCGGGGACTGTGGGCGGGCGTCGACGTGGACCCGGCGCTGGGCACCGGACGCGAGGTCGGTGAGCGGCTGATGCGCGAGGGCGTCCTCGTCAAGGACACCCACGGCTCCACGATCCGTCTGGCGCCGCCGCTGACCGTCACGGGTGAGGAGCTGGCGGGCGCCCTCGGGACGCTGGAGGAGGTTTTGACCTGCTGACCCGCTCACCTCCTGACCTACTGACCTGCCGCTCTCCTGGCCTCCTGACCTCCTGACCTCCTGACGTGCTTACCCCCCGAGCGGGCCCGTCGGGACTCACGAACTGGACATCCACGGACTCGGGGACTCGGTAACCCGGACATCACGAAGCGGCTCGGTCCCGGTCGAGCCGCTCCACGTGCGCGACGTTGTCGCGGTCCCCGGCGTCCTCGCCCGGCCCGGACGCGAACCAGGCGTCGAGGATCTCCCGCAGCAGCGGCCCGGACGTCAGCCGAAGGCTGAGGGCGAGCACGTTGGCGTCGTTCCAGCGGCGGGCCCCGTCCGCGGTGTACGCGTCGGCGCACAGGGCCGCGCGGACACCCGGCACCTTGTTGGCGGCGATGGACGCGCCGGTGCCGGTCCAGCAGCACACCACGGCCTGGTCGGCCCGGCCCGCGGCGACCTCGCGCGCCGCCCGCTCCGAGCACACCGCCCACCGCGGGTCCGCCCCGGGGCTCAGCGCGCCGTGCGCCAGTACCTCGTGGCCGCGTCCGCGCAGTTCCTCGACGAGGAGCCGGGCCACGGGTTCGTCCATGTCGGAGGATACGGAGATACGCATGGGCGAAGCGTACTCACCGGCCGCTCACCTCATCGGCCCAACCACATGACCGAAGTCACGACCATACCCAGCATGATCGGGGGAACGGGTACGACCTGAGAGACGTAGGACCGAGCAGCGCTCCGCCCGGAGTGTCCGCGCGTGGAAAGGGAGGCCGCCACGTCCCCCACCGAGAACGGCCAAGAGACCGACGCGGCGGCGGTACGCCGCCATCCCGCTCTGTTCCGGGCGATCAAGCGCCGGCGCAACCCCCGGCTGCGCCGGTCGGACATCACCGTCACGGACGAGGCCGCGGTCAAGCGAGCCGTGAAGGCGGCCTCTCTCGGCAATGCCATGGAGTGGTTCGACTTCGGCATCTACGCCTATCTGGCGGGCACCATCGGCCGCGTGTTCTTCCCGTCCGGCAGTGACACCGTCCAGCTGCTGTCCTCGTTCGCCACGTTCGCCGTGGCGTTCCTGGTGCGTCCGATCGGCGGCATGGTCTTCGGCCCGATGGGCGACAGGATCGGCCGCAAGAAGGTGCTGGCGCTGACGATGATCCTCATGGCGATCGGCACCGCCACCATCGGGCTCATCCCCAGCTACGACTCGATCGGCTTCTGGTCGCCGCTGCTGCTGATCCTGTTCCGTCTGCTCCAGGGCTTCTCCACCGGCGGCGAGTACGGTGGCGCGTCCACCTTCATCGCCGAGTACGCGCCCGACAAGCGGCGCGGATTCTTCGGCAGCTTCCTGGAGCTGGGCACGCTGGCCGGGTACACGGGCGCCGCCAGCCTCGTGACCGCGCTCACGGCGGCGCTGGGCAGCGGCACGATGGACGCGTGGGGCTGGCGGATCCCCTTCCTCGTGGCGGCGCCGCTCGGCATGGTGGGTATCTATCTGCGGCTGAAGCTGGACGACACGCCCGCGTTCCTGAAGCTGGAGGACTCCAACGTCCACATCTCGGAGGCGGCGGACGCGGTGGAGACCACCGCCCGGGGCGACCTGGCCGGGATCTTCCGCACGCACTGGCGGTCGCTGGTGCTGTGCATCGCGCTGGTCGGCGCGTACAACATCACCGACTACATGCTGCTGTCGTACATGCCGACGTATCTGTCGGACGAGCTGGACTACAGCGAGAGCCACGGCCTCATGATCCTGGTGGCGACCATGGTGCTGCTGATGCTGATCATCAACCAGGTCGGCCGGCTGTCCGACCACTTCGGCCGCAAGCCCGTCCTGATGACCGGCATGATCGGGTTCTTCGTGCTGTCCGCCCCGGCCTTTCTGCTCGTGCGGGACGGCAGTCTGGTCGCCGTCTCGGGCGGCATGCTGATGCTCGGTCTGTCGCTGGTCTGTCTGCTGGGCACGATGTCGGCTGCGCTCCCGGCGATGTTCCCGACCAACGTCCGGTACGGGTCCCTGTCGGTGGGCTACAACCTGTCGGCGTCCCTGTTCGGCGGTACCACCCCGCTGGTGATCACGGCGCTGATCAGCGTGACGGGCTCCGAGATGATGCCCGCCTACTACGCGATGGCGGCGGCGCTGGTCGGTGTGGTGGCCGTGGCCTGCATGAAGGAGACGGCCCGGAAGCCGCTCGCGGGCTCCCCGCCGTCGGTGCAGAGCGAGGAGGAGGCGGCGGAGATCGTCGAGGCACAGGCTCCGACCCCGAAGTTCTGACGCCGGGTCTTCGCGCCCACGTGGTGGGGCGGTGGGATTCCGTGCGAACCCCACCGCCCCGTCCGTCTGCCGGACGTCCGTCAGCCGCGTCCCCACAGGGCGGGGACGTTCGGCGGCTCCCGGCCCGGGCAGGCGCCCGACGCCCACGACGCCCCGGCCGCCCGTGCCGATCCACCGGACATCCGCCCTCCCCCGGTCGCGCCCCCGCCCCGGGCCGTGCACGGGCCCGGGCTTCGCGCCTTCGGCTGCCGGACACGACGGAGGAGGGGCCCGCCGCGTCGATCGAGTCGGCCGAAGAGCGGCCGAACCGTCCCGGGCCGGTTCCGGCGGGACCGGGCTACGATCGATCACCGGACGCGGACGACCGGTCGACAGCCCGGAGAACTGGGAGACACACCGTGTTCTAC
Organism: Streptomyces sp. NPDC048392; assembly: GCF_043200575.1. Taxonomy (NCBI): domain Bacteria; kingdom Bacillati; phylum Actinomycetota; class Actinomycetes; order Kitasatosporales; family Streptomycetaceae; genus Streptomyces; species Streptomyces sp. NPDC048392. Next base: position 139,537 of record NZ_JBICYB010000013.1, on the reverse strand, counting down.
TACGTGCTCAAGTACGTACTGCTGGGCCCGCTGCTGAGGGTCGTCTTCCGCCCCCGGATCGAGGGCCTGGACCATGTGCCGGGGTCGGGGGCGGCCATCGTCGCGGGCAACCACCTCTCGTTCTCGGACCACTTCCTGATGCCCGCGGTGCTCAGACGCCGCATCACCTTCCTCGCCAAGGCCGAGTACTTCACCGGGCCGGGTCTCAGGGGCAGGCTGACCGCGTTCTTCTTCCGCAGCGCGGGACAGATCCCGGTCGACCGCTCCGGCAAGGAGGCGGGGCAGGCCGCGATCCGCGAGGGACTCGGCGTGCTGGGCCGGGGCGAGTTGCTCGGCATCTACCCGGAGGGCACCCGCTCGCACGACGGCCGGCTCTACAAGGGCAAGGTCGGCGTCGCGGTGATGGCACTCCGGGCCGGGGTGCCGGTCGTGCCCTGCGCGATGATCGGCACCTTCGAGGCGCAGCCGCCCGGCCGGAAGATCCCCAAGCTGCACCCCGTGGTGATCCGCTTCGGCGAGCCCCTCGACTTCTCGCGCTACGCGGGCATGGAAGGCGAGAAGGCCGTGCTGCGCGCCGTCACCGACGAGATCGTCTACGCGATCCTCGCCCTGTCCGGACAGGAGTACGTCGACCGGTACGCGGCGGACGTGAAGGCCGAGGAGGCGCGGAAGGCGGCACAGGGGCGGAGGTTCCCCCGGCGGCCGCACCGTTGAGGGGACTCGGGGTTCCCTCCTCTGCCGTCGGCAGAGGGGCGTGCCGGGCGGCACCGGCCCGCCTACGGTCGCCGTATGACACGTGCAGTGGTGATCGGGGCGACGGGACAGATCGGACGGGCGGCGGTCGGCGCGCTGGCCGGGGACGGCTGGGAGGTGACGGCCGTCTCGCGGGGCGGCGAGCGGGACACGCGGTGGCCGCGGGACGTGAGGGTGGCACGGGCCGACCGGGAGGACGACGCGGCGCTGTCGGCGGCGGTGGGCGAGGGCTGTGACGTCCTGGTGGACATGGTGGCCTACGGGGAGCGGGACGCACGCCAGTTGGTCTCACTCGCGGGGCGGGTCGGATCGGCTGTGGTGATCTCCAGTCTGTCGGTCTACGAGGACGACAAGGGCCGCAACTTCGACACGCAGACCGAGCCCGACGGCTTCCCCGAGTACCCGGTGCCGGTCACGGAGGCCCAGCGCACGATCCGCCCCGGCGACGGTTCGTACAGCACGGGCAAGGCGGCGCTGGAACGTGAACTGCTCGCCGCTGGAGACCGGTTGCCGGTGACTCTGCTGCGGGCGGGCGCGGTCCACGGCCCGTACTGCCGGACGCCGCGCGAGCTGTACTTCGTCAAACGCAACCTCGACGGCAGGCGCCGGCGCGTGCTCGCGTACGGGGGCGCGAGCCGCTTCCACCCGGCGAGCGTGCGCAACATCGCCGAGCTGATCCGGCTGGCCGCCCCGCGTCCGGGCACCCGCGTCCTGAACGCGGTGGATCCGGACGCCCCGACGGTGGCGGAGATCGCGGCGGCGATCGACGCGGTGATGGGCGTGGAGTCCCGGGACGTGCTGGTGGACGGCCCGCCCCCGGTGGGCGACGTGGGCGCCACCCCGTGGTCCGTGCCGGCGCCGGTGGTGTGCGACATGAGCGCGGCGGAGAGCCGGCTGGGCTATCGCCCGGTGGTCCGCTACGCCGACACCCTGCCGGAGACGGTGGCCTTCATCGAGGAGCGGCTGGCGGGACGGGACTGGCGGGAGGCGTACCCGGAGATGTTCCAGGCGTACGGCGACCTCTTCGACTACGCGGCGGAGGACGCCTGGGCCGCGACGCGGCAGGGCTGAGGACGACGAGGAAGGGGGCGGCCGGTCCGACCGGCCGCCCCCTTCCCACCGGGGCCGGGCTACGGCTTGGGGGTGGCGTGCGGCGCGCAGGTCAGGTCGCGGGTGTCCACCTTGCCGGTGAGCAGGTAGGTGTCCACCCGGTCGTTGACGCACGGGTTGACCAGTCCGGTGACGCCGTGCGAACCGGCGTCCCGCTCGGTGATCAGGCGCGAGCCCTTGAACCGCTGGTGCAGTTCGACGGCGCCCCCGTACGGGGTGGCCGCGTCCCGCTCGGACTGGACGATCAGCACGGGCGGAAGTCCCTTGCCGGTCCTGACGTTCAGCGGGGTCTGCTGCTTGACCGGCCAGGTGGCGCACGGCAGGTTCATCCAGGCGTTGGCCCAGGTCATGAACGGGTGGTCGCGGTGGAGCCGGGTGTTGTCCCGGTCCCAGGTACGCCAGTTCGCGGGCCACTTGGCGTCGGTGCACTCGACGGCGGTGTATACGGCGTTGCCGTTCTCCGCGGAGGCGTTGCCCGCGGTGTCGGACGGGTCGGGTGCGGCGGCGTCGACGAGGGCCTGGGTGTCACCGGCGACGTACTTGCTGAAGACCGTCGCGATGGGCGCCCAGGCGGAGTCGTAGTACGGAGCGCTCTGGAAGAAGGAGATCAGCTCGGCGGGTCCGACGACGCCGCCCAGCGGCTCATTCGCGGCCCTGGCGCGCAGTTCGAGCCACTGCTCCTGGACCTCGGCCCGGGTGTCGCCGAGGTGGTAGGCCGCGTCGTTCTCGGCGACCCAGTCCTGCCAGTCCTTCCAGCGGCCCTCGAAGGCGACGTCCTGGTCGAGGTTGGCCTGGTACCAGATCTTGTCGCGGGACGGGTTGACGACGCTGTCGACGACCATGCGGCGGACATGGCCCGGGAAGAGGGTGCCGTAGACCGCACCGAGGTAGGTGCCGTAGGAGACGCCGAGGTAGTTGAGCTTCTTCTCGCCGAGTGCGGCGCGGATGACGTCGAGGTCGCGCGCGGTGTTCGGCGTGGTCATGTGCGGCAGCATCTCGCCGCTGCGCTCGTAGCAGCCCTCGGCGTACTCGCGGGCGAGCTTGCGCTGGGCGCGCTTGTCGGCCTCCGAGCCGGGCACGGGGTCGGCCTTGGGCGCCTTGACGAACTCCTGGGGGTCGACGCAGGAGATGGGCGCGGAGTGGCCGACGCCGCGCGGATCGAAGCCGACGAAGTCGTATGCCTCGGCGGCGTTCGCCCACACCGCGCTCTTGCCGGTGACGCGGGCCGGGAAGCGCAGGCCGGAACCGCCGGGACCGCCGGGGTTGTAGATGAGCGCGCCCTGGCGCTCGCTCCTGCCGCCGGTGTTGCCGATGCGGTCGACGGCGAGCTCGATCTGCTTGCCGAACGGCTTGGCGTAGTCGAGCGGCACCGTGACATAACCGCACTGGATGGGCTTCGGCAGGTTCCAGTCGGTGGCGCAGTCCTGCCAGTCGACACCGGCCTTCCGGGCGCGGGCGGCGGCGATGGCGGCACCGCGCGCTTCCCGGTCCCAGCCGTGTGCGTGCCCGCGGCCGGCGGCCGGGGTGGCGCTCGCGGCGGGGGCCGAGACGGCCCCGGCTATCAGCGTGGCGGTGACCAGCGCTCCGGCCGAGCCGAACGCCGTCGCCCTCCGCCGCATGCTGCTCTTCCTCAAGAGGCCCTCCCCGTACGTGTTCGCGACAAGTACGGGGATCCTCGCGGCTGTGGGTTCACCGAGAACAGAGCCAGTGCTACTTCTTTGCCAATCCGATAAACGGAGAAAGGCGTTCGGTCGGCGGAAGCTCCGGCGGGGACCTCAGCCCAGCGAGGCCAGTGCTCCCTTCAGCAGCCGCCGAAGCCGCAGCGCGTCCGGCGCCACGGCGGTCACCAGCGCGGCGGGCCCGGCGAGCGGCATGACGGCCGCGCCCTCCTCGAACGTGCGCGCCACCGGCGGCTCGGCGGCGAACTCCGGCCGTACGACGAGCACCTGGCCGACGGCGCGGTGCCCCGCCAGTCCGGCCGGCCCGTCCCAGCCGCCCGGGGCGCCCGGCCCGCAGGCCAGCTCCTGGTCGAGGACGCACCCCCCGTCGCTCCGCACGGTCAGACGGCTGGTGAGCCGTCCCGGTTCCTCACCGGCCCGCCCGAGCACCTGCTCCTCGCGCAACAGCAGCCGGGCCCCGGCGGCGAGGTCGACGCGCGTGGCGACGCTCAGATCGCTGCCGTCCGCCGAGATCAGCTGCTCGGGGAGCCAGCGCAGTTCGGCACCGTCGCCGACGGTGAGCCGGACGTCGTATCGGGCCCCGGCCTTGACCTGCCCCGGCAGCGCGAGCGTGGCGGCGGCCGAACCGATCCGCAGCCGGGCGCCCTTCACCGCCTCGGCCGCCACCGTGAAGTGATCGCCGCCGAGCGGCCCGCTCATGGCGCCGACCAGCATCACCCGGGCCTCGGCACCGCTGCCCCGGGTCCGGCGCACGGCGAGGGGGCCCTCACCCTCCAGCACCGGCAAGGCGGTACCGCCGCGCCCGTCGCCGCGGGCGAGGATGCGGGCGCTCGCCCGGACGCCGCCCGGGGCAGTGGTCACGCGGTCCACGCGGCGATCCGCGCCCGCACCCAGTCGGCGACCTCCCGGGCCCCGTCCTCGCTCCGCAACGACTGGAGGACGACGGGCAGTTCACCGCGCTGCGCCTTGGCGTCGGCGGCCATCCGCGCGAGGTCGGAGCCGACGTACGGGGCGAGGTCGGTCTTGTTGACGATCAGCAGGTCGGCGGTGGCGACGCCGGGCCCGCCCTTGCGCGGGATGTCGTCGCCGCCGGCCACGTCGATCACGAACACCTGCGCGTCGACGAGTCCCCTGGAGAAGGTGGCGGTGAGATTGTCCCCACCGGACTCCACGAGGATCAGGTCGAGCGGTCCGGCCTCCTCCTCCAGGTCCTCGACGGCCTCCAGGTTGGCGGAGATGTCGTCCCGGATAGCGGTGTGCGGGCAGGCACCGGTCTCCACGGCGCTGATCTGCTCGGGTGGCAGCACCGCCTCCCTGAGCAGGAACTCGGCGTCCTCCCGGGTGTAGATGTCGTTGGTCACCACGGCGAGGGACAACTCCTTGCGCAGCGTCCGGCACAGCGCGGCGACGGTGGCGGTCTTGCCGGACCCGACGGGACCACCGAGCCCGATCCGCAGGGCCCGTCGCGTCCCGTCGGGCCGACGGGCGTCCGCGGAGACCGCGGTGGACAGTGCGTGGTGAGGGTCGAGATGCATGCAACGGCTCCTGTCGAAGGTGGGATCGGCCTCCCAGCCCGTCCGGCGTTCGAGGACGAGACCGTCCGGGCGGAAAGAGGGGTCAGAGGGCGGTGCCCCACGGCGGGGCCGCAGGGGCGGAGCCCCGGGGTGGAGGTCGGGAGGGGGCGGCGGGGGCTGATCGGCTACGAGGCGAACAGCCGGACCGGCCATCCGGCATGCACCTCGGCCCCGATCTCGAGCAGGGGTGCGGACCTGGCGGGCAGTACGCCGACCCCGTCGGTCACCACCCGCTCCGCCACCTCCACGGCGTCCTGGGCGACCCGGTCCACTTCCTCCGCGAGCCGCGCCAGCACCCCCGTGGCGTCGAACGGATCGAGACCGAGCAGCCGCACGACGGCCGTCGCGGGTCCGCTCATCCCCTCGTAGAGGGAGCAGTACGCCGCGTCGAGCGCCCCGAGTCCGGCCGCGCGTGCGGCCAGCCCCAGCACGACGGGCTGATGGGCGCCCTTGGGGAACAGGAGTGCCAGGGCGTCGAGTTCAGGGCTCGGCCAGGTCGTCCGGGCGGCCCGCGTCAGCTGCCGCCCCAGTCTGCGTGCCGTCACCCGCAGGGCGGGCGACGGGGTGCGGGCGTCGGCGGCCCGGTCGAGTGCGCCACAGTCGACGCCGAGGGCCGAGGCCGCCGCGACGGACGCGGCGACGGCTCCGCTCGTGTGCAGCCGTCCCCGGCAGAACGCCTCCAGGCTCGCGGCGTCGGTGATGCGTCCCGCCCGGACGGCGGCCTCCGCCCCGCCGGAGTGTGCGTGCCCTCCGGCGGGGAAGCGGCCGTCCGCGAGGACGAGCAGTGCTGCGCGGCTCATGTCGGCGCTCAGAACAGAAAGTACCGCTGGGCCAGCGGCAGTTCGGCGACGGGATCGGGTTCGACGAGTTCGCCGTCGATGGTCACGGCGAAGGAGTCCGCGGCGACCCCCACACGGGGCAGCGCGTCGTTCTGCCGCATGTCGGCCTTGGTACGGCCGCGCGTCGACCGGATGGGCACGAACTGCCTTCCGAGTCCCAGCCGTTCCGGCAACCCGTCCTCAAGAGCCTGTTCGGCGACGAAGTTGACCGAGTTGTGGGCCGGCGCCGTCCCGTACGCCCCGAACATCGGGCGCGGCAGGACCGGCTGCGGGGTGGGGATGGAGGCGGCGGCGTCGCCCATCTGCGCGTAGGCGATCTGGCCCCCCTTGACGACGAGCTGCGGCTTCACGCCGAAGAAGCGGGGATCCCAGAGCACCAGGTCGGCGAGCTTGCCGGTCTCGACGGAGCCGACCTCGTGCTCGATGCCCTGGGCGACGGCGGGGTTGATGGTGTACTTGGCGACATAGCGGCGGGCGCGCAGGTTGTCGGCGCGGATGTCGCCGGGCAGGAGGCCGCGCCGCCGCTTCATCACGTGCGCGGTCTGCCAGGTCCGCAGGATCACCTCGCCGATGCGGCCCATGGCCTGGGCGTCCGATCCCATGATGGAGATCGCCCCCATGTCGTGCAGGATGTCCTCGGCCGCGATGGTGCTGGGCCGGATCCGGGACTCGGCGAAGGCCAGGTCCTCGGGGACGGCGGGGTTCAGGTGGTGGCAGACCATCAGCATGTCGAGGTGCTCGCCGACGGTGTTGACGGTGTGCGGCCGGGTCGGGTTGGTGGACGCCGGCAGCATGTTGGGCAGCGACACCGCCGTGATCAGGTCGGGGGCGTGACCGCCGCCGGCGCCCTCGACGTGGAAGGCGTGCAGGGTGCGGCCGGCGACGGCGTCGAAGGTGTCGCCGACGAAACCCGCCTCGTTCAGGGTGTCGGTGTGGACGGCGAGCTGGACGCCGGACTCCTCGCACACGTCCAGACAGGCGGAGATCACCGCGGGCGTCGCACCCCAGTCCTCGTGGATCTTGAAGCCGAGGATGCCGGCGCGCAGTTGGTCGCGCATGGACTCCTTGGACATGGTGCTGCCCTTGCCGAGGAAGCCGATGTTGACGGGGCTCGACTCCAGGGCGGCGAACATCCGGGCGAGGTGCCAGGCGCCGGGCGTGACGGTGGTCGCCTTGCTGCCCTCGGCCGGGCCGGTGCCGCCGCCGATGAGGGTGGTGATGCCGGACGCCAGGGCCTCGTCGACGGCCTTCGGCGCGATGAAGTGGACGTGGGTGTCGATGCCGCCCGCGGTGACGATCTTGCCGTTGCCCGCGATGACCTCGGTCTCGGGGCCGATGACCAGGTCGGGGTGGACGCCGTCCATGGTGTCCGGGTTGCCGGACTTGCCGATGCCGGTGATCCGTCCGTCGCGGATGCCGATGTCCGCCTTGACGATGCCCCAGTGGTCGATGACGAGGGCTCCGGTGATCACGGTGTCGGGGGCGCCCTCGGCCCTGCTGGTGCGCGCCTGGCCCATGGACTCGCGCAGCACCTTGCCGCCGCCGAAGACGGCCTCGTCGCCGGAACGGCCGGGGCCGCCCGACCGGTCCTCCTCGATCTCGACGAAGAGGTCGGTGTCGGCGAGCCGGACCCGGTCCCCGGTGGTCGGGCCGAACAGGTCGGCGTAGGCGGGGCGGGACAGTTCAGGCATCGAGGGCACCTCCGGTCGCGCCGCGCAGCCCGACGACGACGCGGGCGCCCGCGAGGGGGACCAGCCGCACGTCGACGGGGATGCCGGGCTCGAAGCGGACGGCGGTGCCGGCGGCGATGTCCAGCCGCCTGCCGTGCGCCGCGACGCGGTCGAACTCGAGACCGGGGTTGGCCTCGGCGAAGTGATAGTGGGAACCGACCTGGACGGGCCGGTCGGCGGTGTTGAGCACGGTCAGGCGGGTGACCTCGCGTCCTTCGTTGAAGGCGACCGGCTCGTCGGCGAACAGGATCTCTCCGGGAATCACGGCTGCCGCCCCCGTCAGACGATCGGTTCGTGGACGGTGACCAGCTTGGTGCCGTCGGGGAAGGTGGCCTCGACCTGCACGTCGTGGATCATCTCGGGGACGCCCTCCATGACCTCGTGGCGCTGGAGCAGCTTGCGTCCGGAGGTCATCAGCTCACCGACGGTCCGCCCGTCCCGGGCCCCTTCGAGGATGTGCGCGGTGATCAGTGCGACGACCTCGGGATGATTGAGCTTCACACCACGTGCGCGGCGCTTCTCCGCCACGTCCGCCGCCACATGGATGAGCAGTCTCTCCTGCTCGTGCGGGGTCAGTTGCACTTACCACCTCACAGGACATCTCGCCGGAACCGGACGGTCCGGCTGTCGCGGCCACCGCGACGGCTCAAGGTGTAACACACGTCGACGCAGCGGGAACGCACCCGCTCATGGCGGGAAAACCGCAGGTGGATCGAGGTGCACAGCGTGCAGAGTAGGACCAGGGCATTACGGCCGCGTCACCCGGTTTTGACGGACTGATTACCGATGCCGTCGGTGGGGCCCCGCGCCCGCGCACCGCGACCGCCCGCGCCCGGCCGAACGGACCGAACGGCGTACCCCCTTTCGGCGTAGGAACACCTCCGATTCGTGACCGGCCGGGGTTGCGGGGCCCGTGCGTCCGGGCGGCGGCATGCACCGCTCCGCCGCTGGTCCCGGGGGGCGACACCGCGCCCGGCGGCGACTCCGGCACAGGGGTGCCCACCCGAACGGCCGAGCGGCACGTAACAACACAAAAGCCACGCCCCGTTGGGAATCGCCCTGGAGACGGGACAGGATCCGTGACTGACGACAAGCCCCCGCCGCAGCGGCGGGGCGGTCCGGGCGGACGCCGAGTCCTGCCGCCGCCCGGACGACCGGTCGACAGGAAGTGGATCGGCAGGAGTGGAGGACCCGAGCACGACGGGTCGCCGGAACGGCCGCCTCCGCGAGAGGCGCCGGGCCGAGCGGTCCTTGGGGTGAAGCCGCACTCGTGCGGCCGGGCAACTTCGCCAGCCCGAATCCGACAGGTCATCCTTCACAGGCGGCTGACGAAGGGTTGCGCATGTCCGCGCTCAATCGTGTCCCGTCGCTGATGGCTCGTGCCGGTACGGCCTCGGCCCTCACCCTCGCCGCCGTGGGCGGCTCCGTCGTGGTCCCCGGTGCCGCCTCCGAGGCGGCCGCGGCGAGCCATGCGACGAAAGCCCTCAAGATCGCGGCCTCCAAGAAAGGCGCTCCGTACCGATGGGGTGCCATCGGCCCCCGCAGGTTCGACTGTTCCGGCCTGACGCTGTACTCGTTCAAGAAGGCCGGCAAGAAGCTGCCACGCACCGCGGCGCAGCAGTACAACAAGACCCGCCACATCCCGGCCAGGAACCGCAAGGTGGGAGACCTCGTCTTCTTCCACTCCGGCCGCAGCGTCTACCACGTCGGCATCTACGCCGGGAAGGGCAAACTCTGGCACGCACCGAAGACCGGGGACGTGGTCCGGCTGCAGAAGATCTGGACCGGCAGCGTCTGGTACGGCCGGGTCAAGTAACCCGCCCGAGGGGGTGACGGCGTTCTGCCCCGCCGTCACCCCCTCGAGTGCGTCCGCGCTCACCGCCCCGGCTTCCGGCCTCCCACGCCCTGCACCACGGCCGCGGCCGGCTCGGGAGCGGCCGCCCGGCCCGGGGGCGCCCAGGGCAGTTCGATGGAGACGGTCTTGCCGCCCTCGCGCGTGGGCCGGACCCTCAGCTTGCCGCCGCACTCGGCGGTCAGCCAGCGGATGATCACCATGCCCCGTCCGTTGTCCTGCTGGACGGCGGCGGGCAGGCGCTTGGGGAAGCGCGGATGGCTGTCGGTGACGCCGACGCGCAGCCGCTCGTCGCGGTGGAGAACGAGGTCCACCGTGAAGGTGGGCGACTGTCCGAACGTGTGCTGGACCGCGTTGGTCGCCAGTTCGGAGACGATGAGCCGGACGGTCTCGGCCAGGTCGGCGTCGGCCGGCAGGCCCCATTCCGCCAAGGTGCCGACCACATAGGTCCGCGCGGCGGCCACCGAAGCGGGATCGCTCGACAGAGTGACGGATGCTTCCAGATGGTCTGCCATGGCGATGCCGTCCCTTTCTCACGGACCGCGGCCCGACACGGGGCGGATGGTTCGAGTACGGTCCCGGACTGGTGCTTCGCCGCCAGACTGCCATCACCAGGCCCGTGAAGGACGGCGATCCACCAAGATATGCATATATCTGTCGCTCGAAGCGGTGAACTCTGCGACGGCAGAGCGTATTTGGGCGGCGCATAAGGAGTAAGGGAGTTGTCCCATGCAGCACGGTCCCGTGGTGCGGCGCCGGAAGCTGGGCGCGGAACTGCGCGCCCTGCGCACATCGGCGGGCATCACCAGCGGGGAGGCGGCCAGGCTCGTGGGCTGGCACCAGTCGAAGGTCAGCCGGATCGAGACCGGGACGAGCGGGGCGAAACCGGCCGACGTGCGGTTACTGCTGGACGTCTACGGCGTGGACGACGAACAGCTGCGGGGGCTGCTGGTGATGCTGGCCGGCTCCGACGACGCCGGGGGCCGCAACCACTGGTGGCACGCCTACCGGGGGGTGCTGCCACCGACCTACCGCGACTTCATCAGCCTGGAGTCGCAGGCGAGCGCGATGCGCACGCTGGAGACCACCGTGGTCCCGGGCCTGCTCCAGACCCCGGAATACGCCCGCGCGGTGACGCGGGCCGCGGTGGACGGAATGCCGGAGGAACGGCTTGACACGCTGGTGGAGGTGCGGCTGGCCCGCCAGGACGTGCTGCGGGCGGAGCCGCCGCTTGAGCTGAGCGCGGTCCTGGACGAGGCGGTGCTGCGCCGGAAGGTGGGCGGCCCCGGGGTGATGGCGCGTCAACTGGCACGGCTGATCGCGGCCGCGCGGCTGCCCCATGTCCGGCTCCAGGTCCTGCCGTTTGCCGCCGGGGCGCACATCGGTGTCACCGGCCCTTTCGTAATCTTCTCATTTTCGAGCACTTCTGATCTGGACGTAGTTGTTCTCGACCACTTGACGAGTAGCTTGCACCTCGAACGGAAAGAAGACCTAGAGGCCTATACCGAGGCCTTCAACGCCCTTCTGATCCATGCCCTTTCGCCCGAGGACTCGTTGGACTTCATCGCCGCCACCGCGGCAGGCGCGTAAGGAGGCACCATGTCAGGCTTCACGCCCGGACTCTCCAGGAACATCCCTGTCAGCACCGATCTGCCCGGCGTACGGTGGCTGCGCAGCAGCTACAGCACCGGAGCGAACAACTGCGTGGAGACGGCCCGTCCGTCGGCCGGCCCCTGGGCCGGACTGCTCGCGGTGCGCGACTCCAAGAACCCGGCCGGACCCGCCCTGATCTTCTCCCCCGGTAGCTGGACGACGTTCACCGCAGGCGTCCACCGCGGCTGACTCCGCCGGGCACCGGACGACGCACGGCCGTGTCACGCCGACTCATGGCCGCGTTTCGCCGATCACCCGCACAGCGCGCTCGATCTGTTCCCCGCAGAGGTCCCCGCGAGCGGTCAGCCTGAGCCGGGAGACGCCGTCGGGCACGGAAGGAGGGCGGAAGCAGCCCACGGACAGGCCGGCCGCACGGCAGTCGGCCGCCCACCGCACGGCGCCCTCCGGGGAGGGGGCGCGCACCGAGACGACCGCGGCGTCCGGACGTACGGCGTCCAGACCCGTGGCGGTCAGCCGAGCGTGCAGTCCGGCGGCGACGGCGCGGGCCCGAGCCGCGCGCTCCGGCTCGCGGCGCAGCAGGGTGAGCGCCGCCAGCGCCGCTCCCGCCGCGGCGGGAGCGAGCCCGGTGTCGAAGATGAACGTGCGGGCCGCGTTGACCAGGTGGTCGATCACCCGGGCGGGGCCGAGCACGGCGCCGCCCTGGGCACCGAGCGACTTGGACAGGGTGACGGTCACGACGACGTCGTCGCGGCCCGCGAGTCCGGCCGCCTGCGGGGCACCCCGGCCGCCGTCCCCGAGGACACCGAGACCGTGGGCGTCGTCGACGACCAGTCCGGCGCCGTGCTCCCGGCACGCCTCCGCGAGTTCGGCCAGGGGCGCGGCGTCGCCGTCGACCGAGAAGACCGTGTCGGAGACGGCCACGGCGGGCCCGTCGTGCGTCGCCAGCGCCTTGCGTACGGCGTCCGGGGCGGCGTGCCCGACGACCTGGGTGGTGCCGCGGGCGAGCCGGCAGCCGTCGATCAGTGAGGCGTGGTTGCCCGCGTCGGAGACGACGAGGCTGCCGTGCGGTGCCAGCGCGGTGACCGCGGCGAGGTTGGCCGCGTAGCCGGAGGAGAAGACGAGCGCGGCCTCGAACCCGCAGAAATCGGCCAGTTCGTGCTCGAGTTCGGCGTGCAGGGCGGTCGTGCCGGTCACGAGCCGTGAGCCGGTCGCGCCGCCGCCCCAGGTCCGCGCGGCCCGTACCGCCCCCTCGACGACCTCCGGGTGCCGGGCCAGTCCCAGGTAGTCGTTGCTCGCCAGGTCCAGCAGCGGCGACGCCGCCGGACGGGGGCGCAGAACCCGTACGAGTCCGGCCCGGCGGCGCGCCCGGGCCTGCTCGTCGATCCAGCCGAACGCCATGGGACGGTCCTCCGGGAATTTGTAGGCAGTGGACAGACATTAGCGGCACGGCCACCCCCGCGAGGTGTGGCAATACCCACACGTCGATCTGTCAGTGTTGTGCAAAGTCTCCTTGGCCGCGGGCGGCCACGTAGGACAGGATCGGCTCTCATGGACCTGCTGAACACGCTGGTGGACAAGGGGCTTCGGCGCGAGTCGCCGACCCGCGAGGAGGCTCTTGCCGTCCTCGCCACTTCCGACGACGACCTGCTCGACGTGGTGGCCGCGGCCGGCAAGGTGCGCCGCCACTGGTTCGGCCGACGGGTGAAACTCAACTATCTCGTCAACCTGAAGTCGGGCCTGTGCCCCGAGGACTGCTCCTACTGCTCGCAGCGGCTGGGCTCGCAGGCGGAGATCCTCAAGTACACCTGGCTCAAGCCCGACCAGGCCTCCGCGGCCGCCGCGGCGGGAGTGTCCGGGGGCGCCAAGCGGGTGTGCCTGGTGGCCAGCGGACGCGGTCCGACCGACCGGGACGTGGACCGGGTCTCGGACACCATCAAGGCCATCAAGGAGCAGAACGAGTCCGTCGAGGTGTGCGCCTGCCTGGGGCTGCTCTCCGACGGCCAGGCGGAGCGGCTGCGCGAGGCGGGTGCCGACGCCTACAACCACAACCTCAACACCTCCGAGTCGACGTACGGCGACATCACGACCACCCACACGTACGCCGACCGGGTGGACACGGTGAACAAGGCGCACGCCGCCGGTCTGTCCGCCTGCTCGGGTCTCATCGCGGGCATGGGCGAGAGCGACGAGGACCTGGTCGACGTGGTCTTCTCGCTGCGCGAGCTGGACCCGGACTCGGTGCCGGTCAACTTCCTGATCCCGATGGAGGGCACACCGCTGGCCAAGGAGTGGCACCTCACCCCTCAGCGGTGCCTGCGCATCCTGGCGATGACGCGGTTCGTCTGCCCGGACGTCGAGGTACGCATCGCCGGCGGGCGCGAGGTCCATCTGCGCACCATGCAGCCGCTCGCCCTGCACCTGGCCAACTCGGTCTTCCTCGGCGACTACCTCACCAGCGAGGGCCAGGCGGGCCACGCGGACCTGGAGATGATCGCGGACGCCGGCTTCGAGGTGGAGGGCGCGGGCGAGGTCACCCTGCCGGAGCACCGCGCCTCGGTACGGGGCGGTGGCTGCGGCTCCCACGCGGAGGGCGGCACGTGCGGCTCCCCCGCGGACGCCGCCGGCGACGGGGGCTGCGGATCACACGCCGGCGGCGGAGTGTGCGCCCCCGCGTCCGCACCCGCGGCTCGCACCGAGGAGCCCCGCACGGACCTGGTGGCGGTACGCCGCCGCGGCGCGGGAACGGACCTCGCGCCCAATGCCTGAGCCCGCACTGAACGTCGCCGAGCTGCTGGCGCTCGACCGGCGGCACGTCTGGCACCCGTACGGGCCCATGCCCGGCCGGCAGGACCCGCTCGTCGTGGAGTCGGCGAGCGGGGTGCGGCTGCGACCCGCCGACGGTTCCGGGGAACTGGTCGACGGCATGTCGTCCTGGTGGTCGGCGATCCACGGCTACAACCACCCGGTGCTGAACGAGGCCGCGCGTGAGCAGCTGGAGCGGATGAGCCATGTGATGTTCGGCGGGCTCACCCACGAGCCCGCCGTGCGGCTGGTGAAGCTCCTCGTCGACATCTCGCCCGCGGGTCTGGAACACGTGTTCCTGGCCGACTCCGGGTCGGTGTCGGTCGAGGTGGCCGTCAAGATGTGTCTGCAGTACTGGCGTTCGCTCGGCCGGCCCGGCAAGCGCCGCCTGCTGACCTGGCGCGGCGGCTATCACGGCGACACCTGGCAGCCCATGTCGGTGTGCGACCCGGAGGGCGGGATGCACGAGCTGTGGTCCGGCGTCCTGCCGCGCCAGGTCTTCGCGGACGCGCCGCCGACGGAGTACGAGGAGACGTACGCGGAACATCTGCGGTCGCTGGTCGAGCGGCACGCCGACGAACTGGCCGCGGTGATCGTCGAGCCGGTGGTGCAGGGCGCGGGCGGGATGCGGTTCCACTCCCCCGCGTATCTGCGGGTGCTGCGCGAGGCGTGCGACGCGCACGGGGTGCTGCTGGTGTTCGACGAGATCGCCACCGGGTTCGGGCGCACGGGCGCGTTGTTCGCGGCGGAGCATGCGGGGGTGACGCCGGACGTGATGTGCGTGGGCAAGGCACTGACCGGCGGTTATCTGACGATGGCGGCCACCTTGTGCACCGCGCGGGTGGCCGACGGGATCTCGCGGGGCGAGGTGCCGGTGCTGGCCCACGGGCCGACGTTCATGGGCAATCCGCTGGCGGCGGCCGTGGCGTGCGCGTCGATCGGGCTGCTGCTCGGCCAGGACTGGCCGGCGGAGGTCAGGAGGATCGAGGCGGGCCTGCGCGAGGGGCTCGCGCCCGCCGCCGGACTGCCGGGCGTCCGTGACGTGCGGGTGCTCGGCGCGATCGGGGTGGTCCAGCTCGACCACGCGGTCGACATGCGGGCGGCGACGCGGGCGGCCGTGCGCGAGGGCGTGTGGCTGCGGCCGTTCCGCGATCTGATCTACACCATGCCGCCGTACGTCACGGGCGACGCGGACGTGGCACGCATCGCCCGCGCGGTGTGCGCGGCGGCCCAGGAGGGATGACATGCCGGTACTGGTGATCACGGGCACGGGCACGGAGGTCGGCAAGACGGTCGTGACCGCCGCCGTCGCGGCGACGGCCCTGGCGGGCGGCCGGTCGGTGGCGGTGCTGAAGGCCGCGCAGACGGGCGTGGGGCCGGACGAGGCCGGGGACGCCCGGGAGGTGGCGCGGCTCGCGGGTGGCGTGACGGTCGCCGAAGTGGCGAGGTTCCCCGAGCCGCTGGCGCCCGGCACGGCCGCGCGCCGGGCCGGGCGGGCGCCGGTGCGCCCGGCCGAGGTCGCCGAGGCGGCGGCCAAGCTGGCCACCGAGCACGACCTGGTGCTGGTCGAGGGTGCGGGCGGGCTGCTCGTACGCTTCGACGCGTTCGGCGGGACGCTGGCGGAGGTGGCCGCACTCCTGGAAGCTCCGGTGCTGCTGGTGGCATCGGCGGGACTGGGCACGCTGAACACCACGGAGCTGACGGCGCGTGAGCTGGCTTCCCGGGGGCTGGAGCTGCCGGGAGTGGTGATCGGCAGCTGGCCCGAAGCCCCGGATCTCGCGTCGCGCTGCAACCTCGAGGACCTCCCCGACGTGGCCGCTGCCCCGCTGCTCGGCGCCGTGCCGGCCGGTGCCGGCACCCTCGCTCCGGCCGCGTTCCGTTCGTCGGCGCCGCGCTGGCTGGCGCCCCGCCTCGACGGCACGTGGGACGCGGAGGCGTTCGGGGCCCGCCACGCGCCATGAGGGCGGTCCGGCCGGCGAGTGGTCCCCGCGCGGCGGGTGCGCGGCGGCGGAACGGGGGACAATCACCGTAGGCACCACCTCGTGAGGGAGGTCCCATGCCGCTGCGATCCGCCTGGGCCCGCGGGCTGCCGCGGGACGCCGTGCACCATCCGCTGTTCGCCCGCTACTACGCCCGGATCAGTGTGGGCGCCGAGACCCGGATGGGCATGGCGCACGTGCGCGAGCGGCTGCTCACCGGACTGTCCGGGCGGGTGATCGAGGTCGGCGCGGGCAACGGGCTGAACTTCTCGCACTACCCGGGCACCGTTTCGGAGGTCGTCGCCATCGAACCGGAGCGCGTGCTGCGGAAGTCGGCGGTGGAGGCGGCGCTGCGCGCCCGGGTGCCCGTGGATGTGGCGCCGGGCGCGGCGGAGGCCCTGCCGGTCAAGAGCGACGCCTTCGACGCGGCCGTGGTCTCGCTGGTGCTGTGCAGCGTCCGCGACGTGCCGCGGGCGCTCGGGGAGCTGCGGCGGGTGCTGCGGCCCGGCGGACAGGTGCGGTTCTTCGAGCACGGCCGGGGCGGTGGACGGGTGATGACCTTCACCCAGCGGGCACTGGACCGGACGCTGTGGCCTCCGCTGTCCGGCGGCTGCCACCTGTCCCGCGAACCGGTCGCCGCACTGCGGGACGCGGGCTTCGTCCTCGGGCCCTACCGGCAGGTGATGATGCCGGAGAAGGGGCCGGCGCTGCCGAGTTCGTACTGCGTACTGGGCACGGCCTGGCGGCGGTCCTGATCCGCGGCGCGCTCACCCGCTCCACCGGCGCGGTTCGCCCGCGGTCCTCTCGACCGACGCCCGGTCCGCGTCGGCGGGCAGGCGTAGTCGACCGCGGAGGCGGGCAGGGCGTTGCGGTGCTCCCGCGCCGGGACGTGGATCGGCGGCCGGAGCGGCGAGACCGGGCGGCCGGCGCCCGTCACCGCCGAGGAGCCCGACGAGCGCGTCGCGCGGTTCCGGGGGGCGGCGGGCCGCAGGGAACAGGCCGAGCTGAACCTGCTCATCCGGACCGTCCTCCTCGCCGAGGACCGCGAGGCGGCGGTCCGCCCCCGCCCGGAGCACGTGCCGCAGCCGACCGCGGGACAGCTGCCGCAGCCGACCGCGGGACAGCTGCCGGAGCCGCCCGTCTTCCTGACCGGGGCCCCGGAGCAGCTCACGGCGCGGGGGCGGGAGCAGCGCGGACGGTACGGCTTCACGGAGCTGACCGTGCTGGAGCCGTACTTGGAGGCCTTCGCGCCGGGGATGCGGGCGCTGTGCGGCGACGGACGGTCCGCATACCGGAATTCCCCCGGACCCGTCCGCCACGCGTGGTGGGATCGCCGCATGAACGACATGGATGATCTGCGCGTGCGGCCCGCCGGGCCCGACGACCTGGACACCGTGCTCGCCTTCTGGAGGACGGCCGCCGAGGGAACGAGCATCAGCGACGACCGGGACGGCGTGGAACGCCTGGTCGCGCGGGACCCCGAGGCGCTGCTCCTGGCCGAGCGCGGCGGGGACCTGGTGGGCACGGTGATCGCGGGCTTCGACGGCTGGCGCTGCCATCTGTACCGGCTCGCGGTACACCAGGACCACCGGCGCCGGGGGATCGGCTCGGCCCTGCTCGAGGCCGCCGAGGAGCGGTTCGTGCGGCTCGGGGGGCGTCGCGGTGACGCGATGGTGCTGGGGCGCAACGAGCGGGCACAGCATGCCTGGCGGGCGGCCGGGTACGCGCCCGAGGAGCAGTGGCGACGCTGGGTGAAGCCCCTCACCGGCTGAAGGACCGAGCGGCTGAAAGGTTGAGCACCGGCGCATGAGCGAATCCGCAACGGCGACTCTCCCGGCGCACGCCTCCACGCTTTCCGCCGCGTACGTCGCGGTGCCTCCCTCCGGCGCACGTTCCCGCGCTTTCCGCCGCGTACGTCGCGGTGCCTCCCCCGGCGCACGTTCCCGCGCTTTTCACCGCGTACCTCACGGTGCCTCCCCCGGCGCACGACATCGGGCGGACCTCCGGGTCCTGGCCGATCATGGATCCGAGGTGACCCGATGACCGAAGTGCTCCTGCTGCTGGTGGCGATCCTGCTCGCGCTCTTGTGCGGCGCCTTCGTCGCGGCCGAGTTCTCGCTGACCACCGTCGAGCGAGGAGAACTGGAGCGGGCCGCCGCGCGCGGCGAGCGGGGTGCCGCGAGCGCCCTCAAGGGCGTACGGAACCTGACCTTCCAGCTGTCCGGGGCGCAGCTCGGCATCACGGTCACCAACCTGGTGGTCGGCATGCTCGCCGAGCCGTCGGTCGCGGCACTGATCGCGGGGCCCCTCGAAGACCTGGGAGTGCCCCGTTCGGCGGCGTCCTCGCTGGCGCTGGTGCTGGGCACAGCCCTGTCGACGGTCTTCCTGATGATCGTCGGCGAACTGGTACCGAAGAACTGGGCGATCTCCTCGCCGCTGGCCGTGGCCAAGCGGGTGGGTGGCCCGCAGCGCTGGTTCAGCGCGGCCTTCCGGCCCTTCATCAGCCACCTGAACAACACCGCCAACCGCGTCGTGCGCCGCTTCGGCGTGGAGCCCGCCGAGGAGCTGGCGTCCGCGCGCGGGCCGCAGGAGCTGGCGGCGCTCGCCCGGCACTCGGCCAAGGAGGGCGCGCTGGAGCCCGACACCGCCGAGTTGTTCGTGCGGACCCTGAACCTGGCCGACCTGACGGCACAGCAGGTGATGACCCCGCGCGTCCAGGTCGTGGCCCTGGAGACCCGGGCGACGTGCGAGGACGTGGCGAACGCGACGCGGGCGACGGGACTGTCCCGGTTCCCGGTCTACCAGGACACCCTCGACGCCGTGGTCGGGACCGCACACGTCAAGGACGTCCTGGCGGTGCCCGCCGAGCGGCGGCCCGGGATGCCGGTCGCCGAGCTGATGCGCGAGCCGCTGCTGGTCCCGGAGTCACTGACCGTGGACCGGCTCCTGGACCGGCTCTCCGGGCGGCGGACGATGGCCGTGGTGATCGACGAGTACGGCGGGACGGCGGGGGTGGCGACACTGGAGGACATCGTCGAGGAGGTCGTCGGCCAGGTGCGGGACGAGCACGATCCGCACGAGACGCCCGACCTCGACCCGGCCGGCACGGACGATCAGGGGCACGCGCTGTACTGGGCCGACGGCTCGGCGCGCGTGGACCGGCTGGCGCGCCTGGGGCTGCGGGTGCCCGAGGGGCCGTACGAGACGGTCGCGGGGCTGGTCGCGGCCGGACTGGGACGCATCCCCGCCGTCGGGGACGGTCTCGATGTCGACGGCTGGCGGCTGGACGTCGTGGACGCCACCGGGCACAGAGCGGCCCGGGTGCTGCTGCACGCACCCGACGACCGTACGGCCGACGTGCGCGCCGTCGGCGAGGGTGACGAAGGGGAGGCGGGCCGGTGACCGCCGTTCAGCTGCTCATCGGCCTGGCGACGCTGGTCGTCAACGCGTTCTTCGTGGGCGCCGAGTTCGCGCTGATCTCCGTGCGCCGCAGTCAGGTGGAGCCGTACGCCGAAGAGGGCGACGCCCGTGCCAAGCGCGTGCTGTGGGGGCTGGAGCACGTGTCGGTGCTGCTGGCTGCGGCGCAGCTCGGCATCACGCTGTGCACGCTGGTCCTCGGTGTGGTCGCGGAACCGGCGATCGCGCGTCTGCTGGAGCCGGTGTTCCACGCGGTGGGCGTGCCGGCCGGCGCCGGGCACGCGGTGTCCTTCGTGATCGCCCTGGCGCTGGCGACGTATCTGCACATGCTGCTCGGCGAGATGGTTCCGAAGAACATCGCGCTGGCCGAGCCGGTGCGCAGCGCGCTGGTCCTCGGGCCGCCGCTGGTGGCGCTGTCCCGGGCGCTGCGTCCGGTGATCTTCACGGTCAACGCCCTCGCGAACGCGCTGCTCAAGCTGCTCAGGGTCGAGGCCAAGAACGAGGTGGCGGCGACCTTCACGGACACGGAGCTGGCGGAGATCGTCAAGGACGCCGGCGAGGCCGGGCTGATCGACGACCGCGCCCAGGAGCGGCTGCACGACGCCCTGGAGCTGGGCCGTCGGCCGGTGCGGGACGTGGTGCTGCCGCTGGAGCGCGTCGTCCACGCGCGCGTGGGCATCACCCCGGCGCAGTTGGAGCGGCTGTCGGCCCAGTCGGGGTTCTCCCGCTTCCCGGTCGTGGACGACGGGCGGCGGATCGTCGGCTACCTGCACGTGAAGGACGCCCTGGACGCGTCGCCGCGGGACGTGCCGTTCCGTCAGCGGGACATGCGGCCCATCGCCCGGGTGCGCGAGCGCACCCCGCTGGACGACGTGCTCACCGCCATGCGGCGCAGCCGCACGCACCTGGCGGCCGTCCTCGGCTCCGACGGACGGCTGGCGGGACTGGTGACCATGGAGGACGTACTGCGGGAGCTGTTCGGACAACGCGCGTAGGCGGGGCCCGGAGGGTGACCGACCGGAGGGTGACCGACCGGAGGGTGACCGACCGGAGGGTATGCGCGGGGGGCTACCATCTCTGTCGCCATGCAGACGAATCCCACCCACACCAGCCTCGTCGCCGTCGGCGACTCCTTCACCGAGGGCATGTCGGACCTGCTGCCCGACGGCTCCTACCGGGGCTGGGCCGACCTCCTGGCCACGCGGATGGCGGCCCGCTCGTCCGGCTTCCGGTACGCCAACCTCGCGGTTCGCGGGAAGCTGATCGGGCAGATCGTCGACGAGCAGGTGGACGTGGCGGCGGCGATGGGAGCCGACGTGATCACACTGGTCGGGGGGCTCAACGACACGCTGCGGCCCAAGTGCGACATGGCCCGGGTACGGGATCTGCTGACGCAGGCGGTGGAACGGCTCGCCCCCCACTGCAAGCAGCTGGTGCTGATGCGCAGCCCGGGCCGGCAGGGTCCGGTGCTGGAGCGGTTCCGGCCCCGTATGGAGGCGCTGTTCGCCGTCATCGACGACCTGGCCCAGCAGCACGGCGCCGTGGTCGTCGACCTGTACGGGGCTCGGTCGCTGGCCGACCCGCGGATGTGGGACGTGGACCGGCTGCACCTGACCGCCGAGGGCCATCGCAGGGTCGCGGAGGCCGTATGGCAGGGGCTCGGCTACGAACCCGAGGACCCCGAGTGGCACGCGCCGGTCCCGGCGGTGCCGCCGCCGGGCTGGATGATGCGCAGGACCGCGGACGTCCGGTTCGCCCGGCAGCACCTGCTGCCGTGGATAGGACGCAGGCTGACGGGCCGCTCGTCCGGCGACGGCATGCCGCCCAAGCGCCCGGAGCTGCTGCCGTTCGGGGACCTCGCGCAGTGACCGGCGCCACCCCGCGGCCTTCGTAGGTTCCGACGAGCATCCCCGCGGAGCCGACCTGCACGAATCGCCAGTACACTCCGTCCACGTGACTTCCGCTCCCGCCAAGCCCCGCATCCCGAACGTCCTCGCCGGACGCTACGCCTCCGCCGAACTCGCCACGCTCTGGTCGCCCGAGCAGAAGGTGAAGCTGGAGCGGCAGCTCTGGCTCGCCGTGCTGCGGGCCCAGAAGGACCTGGGCATCGAGGTGCCCGACGCCGCGATCGCCGACTACGAGCGCGTCCTCGACCAGGTCGACCTGGCCTCGATCGCCGAGCGCGAGAAGGTCACGCGGCACGACGTGAAGGCGCGGATCGAGGAGTTCAACGACCTCGCCGGGCACGAGCACGTGCACAAGGGCATGACCTCCCGCGACCTCACGGAGAACGTCGAACAGCTGCAGGTCCGGCTCTCGCTGGAGCTGGTCCGCGACCGCTCGGTGGCGGTCCTGGCCCGCCTCGGCAGGCTGGCCGGCGAGTACGGCGAGCTGGTCATGGCCGGCCGCTCCCACAACGTGGCCGCGCAGGCGACCACGCTGGGCAAGCGGTTCGCCACCGCCGCCGACGAGCTGCTCGTCGCCTACGGCCGGGTGGAGGAGCTGCTCGGCCGCTATCCGCTGCGCGGCATCAAAGGCCCGGTCGGCACCGCCCAGGACATGCTGGACCTGCTCGGCGGCGACGCCGGCAAGCTCGCCGAGCTGGAGCGGCGGATCGCCGGGCACCTGGGCTTCTCGCAGGCCCTCACCTCGGTCGGCCAGGTCTACCCGCGTTCCCTGGACTACGAGGTCGTCACCGCGCTGGTGCAGCTGGCGGCGGCGCCGTCGTCGCTGGCCAGGACGATCCGGCTGATGGCCGGGCACGAGCTGGTCACCGAGGGTTTCAAGCCCGGCCAGGTCGGCTCGTCCGCGATGCCGCACAAGATGAACACCCGCTCCTGCGAGCGCGTCAACGGCCTGATGGTGATCCTGCGCGGTTACGCCTCGATGACCGGCGAGCTGGCGGGCGACCAGTGGAACGAGGGCGACGTGTCCTGCTCGGTGGTGCGCCGCGTAGCCCTGCCCGACGCGTTCTTCGCGCTCGACGGGCTGCTGGAGACATTCCTGACCGTGCTCGACGAGTTCGGCGCCTTCCCGGCCGTCGTCGCCCGGGAGCTGGACCGCTACCTGCCGTTCCTCGCCACCACCAAGGTGCTGATGGGCGCCGTGCGGGCCGGTGTCGGCCGCGAGGCCGCCCACGAGGCGATCAAGGAGAACGCCGTCGCCTCCGCGCTGGCCATGCGCGAGCAGGGCGCCGAGCGCAACGAGCTCCTCGACAAGCTGGCCGCCGACGACCGCATCCCGCTGGACCGGGCGGGGCTGGACGCGCTGATGGCCGACAAGCTGTCCTTCACCGGCGCCGCGGCCGACCAGGCCGGCGTCGTCGTCGGCCGGATCGAGGAGATCGTCAAGCAGCACCCCGCCGCCGCGGGCTACACCCCCGGGGCGATCCTCTGACCCGCTTCACCCGCGCCGAACTGGAGGCCGCCCGCCACCGTCTCGTACCGGACGTCGTCGCGGACGGTCTCCATGTGCTGTTCTGCGGCATCAACCCCGGTCTGATGACCGCGGTGACGGGCCACCATTTCGCCCGCCCCGGCAACCGCTTCTGGCCGGTGCTGCATCTGTCCGGCTTCACACCGCGGCTGCTGAGGCCTTCGGAGCAGGACGAACTGCCGTCGTACGGGCTCGGGATCACGAACGTCGTGGCGCGGGCCAGCGCGCGTGCGGACGAGCTGAGCGCCGAGGAGTACCGGGAGGGCGGGCGGCTGCTGGCGCTGAAGGTGGCGCGGCTGCGGCCCCGTTGGCTGGCCGTGGTCGGTGTCACCGCGTACCGCGCGGCCTTCGACGACCGCAAGGCCCAGGTGGGGCCGCAGGCGCGGACGATCGGGGACACGCGGGTGTGGGTGCTGCCCAACCCGAGCGGGCTCAACGCGCACTGGACGGCGCAGACGATGGCGGAGGAGTTCGCCCGGCTGCGGGTCGCCGCGGAGGCGGACGGAGACCCGGAGGCGGACGGAGACGCGGAGGCGTAGCCATGGGTGTCGGTCACGGTGGCGCCGCTTCCGTGACCACGGCCAGCAGCTGCACCTCGTCCGTCTCGTCCCGGTCGGCGACGGCCACCGCGAGCCAGCGGCCGGTGCTCTCCGCCTCCCACAGGTACGCCACCCGCGCGCGGGCGCTCAGCTCGGCCCACGGCTCGGGTATCTCCTCCCGCTCGGTCCGCAGCAGGACCGTCTGGAGGCTCCAGGGGGCCGGCTCGCCCCAGCGCGGGGCGAGGCGCTCGGAGACGGCGTCCCGCTCCTTCTCGTACTGGTCCACCGTCACCGCCCGCTCCGCCCGGTCGCCGGTGCGCAGGCCGTGGCTGCTCTCCAGTACGGCCGTGAGGTGACCGGGGCGCGACGTGCCGTGCTCCGCCGGGAACGGGCGGAAGCACAGCTCGTCGATGAGGGCGAGGTGCCGCACGATGTCCATGTCTCCAGTAAACCGGCCTCCACTGACAATTGGCGGGGCGTCAGCCGGCCTCCGGCGTCGGTCGGCCCTCCCCGTCGGCCGGCCCTCGGCTCAGGCGTCCCGGCGGTGCAGCCGCCACGCTCCCGCGAGGACGGCGGCCGCGCCGGGGAACGGCGGCCAGCGTGAGCCGGATTCCGCCCGCGTGGTACTCGGACGACACGGCCGTGGGTCCCAGCTCAAGCGCGCCCGCCCGGCCGAGATCGTGCACGCGGTACGGCTGATCGCCGAGGGCGAGTTTGCGTTGTGACGTCGCATGTGAGCGCCGTACTGGCGAAGCTGGGGGCCCGGGACCGCACACAGGCGGTCATCACGGCGTACGAATCGGGGTTCGTGGCGCCCGGGTGAGCGACCGTCGCGGGGCCGGGAGGGGCGGACCGGGACTCGCCGGGGTGGAGCGGGCCGAGTACCATCCGGCCCACACGCGCACGAGCTGGGAGGACGGACCTTGGCAGGCCTGACCGGCGGGGATCCGTCGCTGTTGCGGAGGATCAACTCCGCTGTGGTGCTGCACGCGTTGCGTACGGCGGACTGCGCGACGCTGACCGAGATCACCCGGGTGACGGGACTGTCCCGGCCGACGGTCGAGGGCGTCGTCGAGGGGCTGATCGAGGCCGGTCTGGTCGTCGAGGCGGCCGCCGACGAGAGTACGGCCCGGCGGCAGGGGCGGCCCGCGCGGCGGTTCCGGTTCCGGGCGGAGGCCGGGCATCTGCTGGGGCTGGAGATCGGCCCGCACCGCGTGGCCGCGCTCCTGTCCGACCTGGACGGCAGGGTGATCGGCGCCCAGGCCAAGGATGTGGACGAGAACGCGCCGGCCGACGAGCGGCTGGAGCGGCTGCGCACGGCCGTCGCCGAGCTGCTGCGCCGGGCCGGTGTGGCGCGCGGCTCGTTGCGGGCCGTCGGTGCGGCCACGCCCGGGATCGTCGAGGCGGACGGCACGGTCCGCCTGGGCACGGCGCTGCCCGGGTGGACGGGGCTCGGCCTCGGCGAGCGGCTGAGCCGTTCCTTCAAGTGCCCGGTGCTGGTCGAGAACGACGCGAACGCGGCGGCGGTCGCCGAGCACTGGAAGGGCGCCGCCACCGAGTCCGACGACATCGTGTTCGTGCTGGCCGGGCTGAGTCCCGGGGCCGGGGCCCTGATCGGCGGGCGGCTGCACCGGGGGTACGGCGGGGCGGCCGGAGAGATCGGCGCGCTGCACCTGCTGGGCCGGGACGTGACGCCGGAGACACTGCTGTCGACCACGGACCAGCCGCTGCACCCGCTGGACGAGCAGGCGGTCGCCAAGGTCTTCGCCGAGGCCCGGGAGGGCGACGAGCGGGCCCGCGCGGCCGTCGAGCGTTTCATCCAGCGGCTGGTGCACGACGTGGCGGCACTGGTGCTGGCGCTCGATCCCGAACTGGTCGTCGTCGGCGGCTGGGCGGCCGGGCTGGACGGCGTACTGGAGCCGCTGCGCCGCGAGCTGGCCCGTTACTGCCTGCGCCCGCCGCGGGTGGCCCTGTCCCTGCTCGGCGAGGCCGCCGTGGCGACGGGGGCGCTGCGGCTGGCCCTCGACCATGTGGAGGAGCAGCTCTTCGCGGTCGAGGGCGCGACGGCTCGGCGCTGACCGGGGCGGGCCGTCGGCGCTGACCGGGGCGGCCGTCGGCCGGCGCCGCGGGTGAGTCGCGCCGGTGCGGCCTGGACCGCGCGGGCGGACCGCAGTCCCCGACGCCTCCGGTGGAAGCGCCATCGGCAAGGAACCCGGCGGGCAGCGGCGCGGGCACGCCGCCAGGCCGCAGGACCGGGAGGGGCGGCCCAGGCGTTGCGCCCGGCCGGTCGGGCGAGGAGCGCGGCGACGGACTGCGGGGCCGCCAGACCGCCCGACCGCCACAAACGGAACGGCACGCAGCCGAACCGGCGACGGCCGGCAGAGGTGGCGTCGGGGACGGGCCCCGACGGTCAGGAGGCCTGGGTCTGCGGGCCGTGGTGGATCTCCACGCCTCCCGAGTCCCCGAAGGTGAGCCGGCAGGTGTCCGCGCGGTAGGTGGCGACCGAGAGCGCGGCGGTGCGGCCCCCGGCGAGGTAGCGGGTGGTGACCACGAGTACGGGTGCGCCCGGGAGACGGTCCAGTTCCTTCGCGTCGCCGGCGCCGACCGAACCCAGCTCCACCGCGCTCTCCTGCCGCTCCAGATCCCCGCGCTGCAGCTCGCGCAGCACGGCACGCGCGCGTGCGGGGCCGGAGGGCGCGTCGATGGCGGTGAGGCCGGGCACCGAGGACGGCGGGACGTACAGCAGTTCCGCGGCGACGGGCTGGCCGTGGCTCACGCGGGAGCGGCGGACGGTGTGGACGGGTTCGTCGCGGCCGGCCCCCAGGGCGTCTGCGACGGCCGCGGGAGGTGCCGCGAGGACACAGTCGGCCGGGTGCCAGGCGTCGTCGGCCGTACCGGGCCAGGCGTGCTGCGGGGTGCCGACGGCCACGCCGACACGCGGCGGGGCCACGGTCGTGCCGACACCGCGGCGGCGCTGGAGCCTGCCTTCCAGCTCGAGCTGTTCCAGGGCCTGGCGGAGGGTCGCGCGGGCGACGCCGAAGCGGGCGGCGAGGTCGCGCTCGTTGGGCAGGATCTCACCCACCTCGAACTCCGAGTCCAGGGCCTCGCTGAGCACGGTCCTGAGGTGCCAGTACTTCGGTTCCGGCACCGATTCCAACTGCGTGGTCCCCACCCTGTCCTCCGCAATCGCCGTGGTCCGGCGGCGTTTTGACGCCCTTGTTTATTAAAGGTTGTTGCACTTCTCTGTGACCATAAAGCGACCCGACCCCTTGGTCAAGACCAATCCCACGGCAGTAAGGCCCCGGCCGCCGTCGTGGGACGGGGCCGGGGCCTTGGGCAGCGAGAGGGAGAAGGGCCGGGCGGAGCTAGACGATGTCGGCCAAAGACCTCAGTTTGTCCGGGTTGCGGATGATGTACATCGACTGGATGCGTCCGTCGACGACGTCCACCTGGACGACGGCGTCGGGCCTTCCGCCGGAGCGGACCAGCAGGGCCGGGCCGCCGTTGAGCTCCAGGAAGTGGAAGGTGGCGTCGGGAACACCCTGCCGCGCGACGCCGAGCACGAAGCGGCCCACCTTGTCGGAGGTCTCCAGCACGCGCAGCGGCGCCTTGGCCTTGCCACCGCTGTCGCCCACCAGCCGTACGTCCGGCGCGAGCAGCGCCACCAGGCCGGCCAGGTCGCCGTCGGCCGCCGCGGCGAGGAAGCGTTCGGTCAGGTCGCGGCGCTGCGCCGGGTCGACCTCGTAGCGGGGACGTCGCTCGTCGACGTGTTTGCGGGCGCGCCCGGCGAGCTGACGGACCGCGGCCTCGCCGCGCTCCAGCATGGCGGCGATCTCCGCGTACGGGTAGCCGAAGGCCTCCCTGAGGACGAAGACCGCGCGCTCCAGCGGTGACAGCGACTCCAGGACGACCAGGACGGCGAGGGACACGGAGTCGGCGAGGACGGCCCGCTCGGCGGTGTCCGGCTCGGCGTCGCCGAAGTCGGTGACGTAGGGCTCGGGCAGCCACGGGCCGACGTACGTCTCGCCGCGCGACTTGATCTGGCGCAGCCGGTCGATGGCGAGGCGGGTGGTGATGCGCACCAGGTAGGCGCGGGGCTCGCGGACGACGGACCGGTCGGCGCCGGACCAGCGCAGCCACGCCTCCTGGACCACGTCCTCCGCGTCGGCCAGGCGACCCAGCATCCGGTAGGCGACTCCCGTGAGGACGGGCCGGTGTTCTTCGAAGACGTCGGTCGCGGTTTCGGTGGTCACCTTTCCATCCCAGCGGACGCGTCCGGTGGTGTCCAGGCGGAAGCGCCCCGCACCCGACACGGGGCTACCCGCTGGTAGCTCTTGCTGACAAGCTGTCTACCCGACGCTGCCGTCGTTCGCGTGTTCGCGTGTTCGCGTGTTCGCGTGTTCGCGTGTTCGCGAGAAGGAGCCCCATGTCCGCAACGCTCTCCTTCACGGCCCCCGCCGGGCACGGTCCGCCGGACATCGCCCTCGCCCACACGCGCGTGGGCACCGGCGAGCCGCCGCTCCTGCCGCACGGCATCGGTCACCACCGCCAGGCCTGGGACCCGGTGATCGACATCCTGGCCACCGAACGCGAGGTGACAGCCGTGGACCTGCCGGGGTCCGGGGAGTCGTCCGCGCTGCCGCACCGAGACACTGGCGCTCGCCCGTGCCGAGGGGTTCGCCGAGACACTGCGGGCCGGCCGGAGCGTGCTGTTCACCGACGACGTGCCCGGCGTCCCCGTCACCGTGGCGTGGGGCGGCCGGGACCGGCTGCTCCCGCCCCGGCAGGGCGTACGCGCGAAGCACACCATCCCGCGCGCCCGGCTGGTGCGGCTGTCGGGATGCTGCCACGTCCCCATGAACGACGACCCGGCGCTGGTGGCCCGCGGCATCCTCGACGGCAGCCGCGCTCAGGAGGCGAGCGCGGCGAGCACCTCCTTCAGCACGGTCGGGTTGTAGGGCATGCTCACGTGCGGGGTGTGGTCGTCCGGGTCGATGTCCTGCAGGACGATGTTGTTGACGTAGCGCCCCTCTGCCGGTTCGAGGGCGCAGGAGGTGTACGGGGTGACCACGTCGTCGTACCGGGTGGCGATGACGGTGTGCCGGACCCCCTCCGTCGTCTCGCCCAGATCGGCCAGTTCCCGCTGGAAGGGGTGGTCGTGCTGCAACTGCGGCCAGGCCGGCACGACCTCCCCGACGGCACCCTGTTCGATCAGTTCGACCGCCCCGGGGATCTGGCGGGCCAGGTTCATGAGTCCCTGGGCCGTGACACCGTGGTTGCTTGGTGCGATGCCCACGAAGTTGTGCACCTTGGGCCCGCCGCCCAGCGCGTTGAGGTAGTAGCGCGGCATCATGCCGCCCTGTGAGAAGCCGACGAGGTCGGCCTGCTGGGCTCCGGTGCGCCGCAGCACCTCGTCGACGAAGTCGGCGAGCTGCCGGGCGGAGTACCTGATGTCGCCGAGGCCGAAGATCACGGGATTGCCGTGCTGGCCGTAGTCGAGCCGGAAGACGCGGTGCCCGTGTCGGCGGAGCAGGGGCGTCGCCGTGTTCCAGGTGTAGCCGCGGTTGCCGAAGGTCCCGTGTACGAGCACCACCGGACGCGGATGCTCCTCGGTCGGCGGGGTGTTCCAGTCGTCCTCTCCGGCCCGCACGTCCACGGTGGCGATGACCTGCGCTCCGCCGGCCTGGGCTACCGCGCCAAGTCGGTGCGGCGACTCGGTGATGTCCGCGACGAGATCGTCCGAGTTGACGCCGGGAAGGCGGGGATTGAGGAAGCTCACGGTGTTCTCCCTTTTCTCGGGGAATGGAGCTGCGGTGATCCGACTTCTCAGTCTCACGTCCATCGAATTCCGCAACGATCCCTCGATCGGGGGAAAGAATTCACTCCTTGGGATAAGTAGGGTTCATCTTTTCGATATTTTCGAAAAGGAGGTCGGCACGTGCGCCCGGAGCGCGCTTCTCGCATCGTGCGCCGCCCGTTGTACGTCAACGCGCGGACGGAGAAAGGGCGTTGCGAAACGGGGGTCGGAGTGCGGCCCGAGCGTAAAGACAGATGAGACGGACACTGCCGATGGATCGCAGGGCGAGGGGGTTGGGCCATGGCCGCGAGGCCCGAAGTGCCGGAGGTTCCCGGTACCGGTGAGGGCGGGGCCGGCTCGTCCTCCGTTCCGCCGGATGCGCTGCCCGTGGCGTGGCGGCCCCTGCTCGGCCGGCCAGCCCTGGCGGAGCTGCTCGGGCATCCCCTCGCGGGCGCCGCACTGACCGAGATGCGCCGCCTGCTGCCGCCGCACGTCGCCGTGCACTCCCTGCGGACGTTCCTGCTGGCCGACGCCTTCGCACGGGTCCATGGGACGGCCTACGACCGGGTCGGCCTGCTGGCCGCCGCGGCCTTCCACGACGCCGGGCTGGTGGGGCGCACGCGGCTCGGGCGCGGCGGATTCCCGCACCGTTCCGCCCAGTTGCTCGACGAATTCCTGGCCGGGCACGGAGTGGGGACGGGACGGCGCACGACCCTCACGCGGGCGGTGCGCGAACACATGCGGCCGTTCCCGGCACGCGATGCCGGGCCCGAGGGGCGGCTGCTGCACTTCGGCGCGTGGCTGGACGTCACCGGTCGCGGTGAGCGCCACGTGCCCGGCGACCGGAAACGGTTGGCCGAGTCGGCGCCCACCCCCTGGTTCGCCGTGTCCTTCTCCGCCCGGGCGGCGGCCTGCGGGCTGCGCCGGGCGCTGCCGGGGTCCCCGGTCACCCCTCGGTGAACGGAGCCCGGCATTTCGCCCTTCCCGTCGCGAAAGGAACCGCAGACATGCAAGAAGACCAGCGTGTTTTCGATGTCGCCATCGTCGGAGGCGGCATCGGCGGGACGATGCTGGGGACCGTTCTCGCCCGTCACGGCGTGCGTGTGCTGCTGCTGGAGGGCAGCGGTCATCCCCGGTTCGCCATCGGAGAGTCCACCGTCCCCGAGACCACGTTCGGCCTCCGGGTGCTGGCCCGCCGCTACGACGTCCCGGAACTCGAGCACCTGGCGACCAACGCGGCGGTGCGCCGCCACGTGTCGTCGAACTGCGGGGTCAAGCGGAACTTCAGCTTCATCTACCACCGGGAGGGCGAGCCGACACGGCCCGACGAGTGCACGCAGTACCCCACCTGGGGCCCGCCGCTCGGCCCGGACTCGCACTACTTCCGGCAGGACGTGGACGCGTACATGTTCCACGTCGCCGTGTCCTACGGCGTCACCGCGTACACCCACACCATGGTCGACGACGTGAAGTTCGAGGAGGACGGTGCCACGCTCGTCACCCGGGACCGCGGCAGCTTCCGGGCGTCGTACGTGGTCGACGCCGGCGGCATGCGGGCGGTGCTGCCCGAGCGGCTCGGGCTGCGGCAGGAGCCGCCGTACCGCACCCGGTCGCGCACGATCTTCACGCACATGGTGGACGTGCGCCCCTTCGACGCCGTGTCGCCGCCGCGCGAACAGCACGGCATGCCCAGCCCGTTCAGCCAGGGCACGCTCCACCATCTCTTCCAGGGCGGATGGTTCTGGGTCATCCCGTTCGACAACCAGTCGGCCGGCACGAGTGAGCTGTGCAGCGTCGGCATCAACCTCGACCTCGACCGGCACCCGCGACCGGAGGACTCCTCGGCGGAGGAGGAGTTCTGGCACCATGTGCGCCGGTTCCCGAGTGTGGCGCGGCAGTTCGAGAACGCCCGGGCGGTCCGGCCGTACGTGTCCACCGACCGCACCCAGTTCGCCTCGCAGAAGGTGGTCGGCGACCGGTGGTGCCTGCTGCCGCACGCCAGTGACTTCATCGACCCGCTCTTCTCCAGCGGGCTCGCCGTCACCGTGATGGCGCTCAACGCGCTGGGCCACCGGCTCATCGACGCGGTGCGCGAGAACGACTTCGACACCTCCCGGTTCGCGTACCTGGACCACTGGACCAAGCGCATGTTCCGGTTCTACGACGACCTGGTGTCCTGCAGCTACATCGCGTTCGACGACTTCGACCTGTGGAACGCCTGGAACCGGGTATGGACGCTCACCACCCTGTACGGCACGAACGCCCAGAACCAGGCCGCCGTGACGTACGAGAAGACGCACGACCCCGCCTGCTTCGACATGCTGGAGCTGCCGCCGTACCGAGGTCTCCAGGGTATGGACAATCCCTGGGTGGAGCGGATGTTCGACCAGTCGAGGGACGCCGTACTCGCCTATCGGGCGGGCGAGTCGACGAAGGAGGAGACGATCGCGCGCATCTACGCGCTGCTGGGCGAGAGCGGGCTCGTGCCGGCGGTCTGGAGGACGCTGGACCCCGACAACCGATGCCCGTCCGGAGTGTTCACCCTCTGGCCGCTGATGAAGATCCTCCTGTGGGGCAAGTACCGTTCGCCCCGGCACGTGCGGGGCTCCTACTTCACCGGCGGTGCGCGGCTGGTGGGCAAGGAGGCGGTCCAGGCGTACACCAGCGAACTGCGTGCCGGCAGCTCGCTGGTGCACCAGACCGTGCGGGACATGTGGCTCAACTGGAACCGCGACTGGGCACGACGGCCCGCCCCTCGGAAATGAGCGCGAAAAAACATTTCCGCCGACCGCCGGAAGTACATATTCCGGTTTGCCGCTCCAGGGCCTCGGGTAAGAAAACCACATGGCCGACAAATGGAAAGTCGGCTGCGGTTCTCCCTGCCCAATCCGAGAGACAACGGGCTGCAATCCACGATGGTGCGACATTCCGCCTGCCAATCGCCCGCTGAATGCTCCTGGGAAGATATCTTCCAGCATCAGGACCGCCTCATGCGATTGGTTCGAAGAAGACTGCCGAATTTCCAGGACGCCGAGGACTGCGTTCAGGAGACCATGGCCCGCGCAGCCGCCCACGCCGCGTTGGACAGAAATCGACTCGGTTCCTTTCTGACGTCCGTGGCGCTTCGCCTCTGCATCGACTTCTACCGTGACACGGAGCGTCGCAGCAGACTTCTGCAGCGCGCAGCGCTCGTGGACACCTTCGGCACGACCGAGGAGGACGTCTGCGACAAGGACTTCGGCAGATGGCTGCTGGGCCAGGTACAACACCTGCGAGGACGGGAACAGGAGGTCATACTCGCCCGCGCCAAGGGCATTTCCACCGCGGAATTCGCCCGCATGCACAACATTTCAGTGAAAGCCGCCGAAGCCGCTTTCACAAGAGGCCGCGCCCGATTGAAGAGCGTGTGCGCGAAAGCCTTGGACGGCTGCGCCCACTAACGCCCGAAAGTCATCTCCCTTCCCATCGCAGAGAAATCGAAAGGGACCACACCCATGGCCAAGAGCAAGAACATCCAGGACATCTTCAAGGACCTGGTCGGCGATACGGCCGACAGCTGGAAGGAAGCGTTCGACGACCTCCTGAACCGAGAGGACTCGGGGTCGTCGTGCGACTCCGGCCGCGCCGCCAACCCGCTGGCCGGTCTCCCCCCGAACGTCCTGGGCGCACTGGCCGGGGCGGTCAACCCGGCGACCGCGTTGGCGGGTGCCGCCAACCCGCTGGCCGCGCTGGGCGGCCTCGGGAGCGGCGGCAACCCGCTCGCCCATCTCACTCAGGGAGCGACGGGCCAGCCGGGGAACTTCGCCAACCCGGCGCAGAACCCGCTGGCCGCGCTCGCGGGCGCCGCGGGCGGCGGCAATGCGCTGGCCGCTCTGAGCGGGGCCGGCAACCCCCTGGCCGCCCTGAGCGGGGCCGGCAACCCGCTGGCCGCACTGAGCGGGGCGGCCAATCCGCTGGCCGCGTTCGGCGGCGCGGCCGGTGCCCTCGGCGGGCTCGGTCAGCTGGCCGGAGGCCTCGGACAGGCCGCGGGCGGCGCGGGCGACCTCATGTCGCTCCCGACCCAGCTCACCCAGCTGCTCCAGGTGCTCCCCAAGCTCATCGAGGCGCTCCAGGGGCTGCAGAACCTGACCAACCTGCCGGCCCAGGCCGGACAGCAGGGCCTCGCCGCCCTGCAGGGCCTGACGGGACAACAAGGGGGTGACAGGCCCCAGGGCGGGCATTCCTCGACCTCGGGCTGACTGACCGGTCGTACACCACCGCCCCGCCGGCCGGCTCCGCGCCCGTGCGCGCCGGCCGAGGAACCGTACGCGTCCCACCTGAGGAGGATCACACACGATGGCGTCTGTCGTCGGCGATCGGCTGCGTCTCGTGGTCAAGGTCCTTGGCAGCCTCGTGGCCGACGAGGTGGGACAGGCGGCCCGGCTGCGCAGACGTCCGAAGCGGGACGCGCCCTTCCCGGCGGAGGACACTGAGGCCTCCGCCGGGTCCGAGCAGCGCCGCGCCAAAGCGGTACGGCAGGCTCTGGAGAGCCTGGGCCCGTTCTACGTGAAGCTGGGCCAGATCCTCTCCACCCGGCCCGACATGGTCCCCCAGTCCATCCGGGACGAACTGCAGAACCTGCACGACGAGGTCGACGTCCAGCCGTTCTCGGAGTTCGAACCGGTGCTGGTCCGAGACCTGGGGCCGGACTGGAAACTGCGCTTCGACGACGTCGAGACCGCCGCGCCGCTCGGGGCGGCGTCCCTCGCCCAGGTCTACCGCGTCACGCTGCCGGGCGGACGCGCCGCCGTGGTGAAGATCCAGCGGCCCGGCATCCGTGAGGGCGTGCTCGCGGACATGGCCCTGATGCGCCGGGCGTCACGGATCGTGGCCCGCGTCGCTCCCCGGTTCAACGAGGTCATCGACATCGAGGCGATGCTCGGCTCGGTCTTCGACGCCATGGAACCGGAACTGGACTTCACCGGCGAGGCCCGCAACATGGACGAGGCCCGCGAGCACGTCCGGCCGTTCCGGTCCCTTGAGGTGCCCCGGGTCCTGCACGCCAGTCCCCGGGTCCTCGTCCAGTCACTGGCCGAGGGGAAGTCGGTGCGGCACGTCGACCGCGACCACTTCACCGACGACGAACGCATGGAGATCGGCAAGGACCTGCTGCGCTTCATGTACCACGGGTACTTCGTCCACCGCTTCTTCCACGCCGACCCGCACGCCGGCAACGTCTTCGCGGCTCCGGGCGGACCGGCGACACTGATCGACTGGGGCATGGTCGGCCGACTGGACCGGCGCACCAGCCTGCAGCTGCTGCCCCTGTTCATGACGCTGGCGCAGAACGACGGCGCCGGACTGGCTCAGCACTGGGCTCAGATGGGCCGTATGACGCCGTGGGCCAACATGCCCGCGTTCGCCGCCGACATGGCCGCCTTCGTGCCCAAGGTCTCCCATCTGTCGCTGGAGGACATGAACTTCGGGGTCTCGCTCACCACCGTGCTCGCCAAGGCGACCAAGCGGGGTATCGGTTCGCCACCGGCCGTGTCGCTGCTCGGCAAGTCGTTCGCGAACCTGGACGGCTCGGTGCGCTGCCTGGCTCCCGAGATCACGCTGCCCGAGGTGTTCCAGGCGGAGGTGCCGAGGATCCTCTTCGCCCTGGGCCGCGAGTTCCTCGGCCGCAACCAGTTCGCCCGGAACTCCATGGAACTGCTGCTGGCCGCGGTCACCAGCCCTGACCAGGTCCGGGGGGTCCTCTCCGACGTGGCCAACCGCCAGTTCGCGCTGAACATCCACGAGCCCCGCACTCCGGCCGCGATGGGCGGCCAGCGGCCCACCCGTCCCTCCGGAAGTCTGCTCGCGCTGGGCGCCGCGGCCTTCCTGCTGAGCCGTCGCCGCTCCGGCTGACCCGGACCCGCGCCGGGCCGCCCCGCCCCGTTCCGCCTCGCCTCGTCGCGTCTCCACCCAAGGAGGTCCCATGCCCGGATCCACCCGACCGCAGCCACCGTCCGCGCCGGCCGTCCGCGCCCCGGACGGTCTCTCACACGCGGCGCTCTGGACGGCCGCCGCGCACGCGGCGGAGTACCTGCGGCCCGTGCCGCACGTCCGCGATCCGTGGGCCGCCGACTTCCTCCACACGGCCGGGTTCGAGGGTGGTCCGCCCGGTGACGGACCGATGCAGCGCCTGCTGCCCGACTGGCAGGTGGTGCGCTCCCGCTTCTTCGACGACTACCTGCTCACCGCGGCCCGTTCGGGCTGCCGTCAGGTGGTCCTGCTCGGTGCCGGACTGGACACCCGCGCCTTCCGGCTCGACTGGCCGACCGGCGTGCACCTCTTCGAGGTCGAGGTTCCCGCCGTTCTGGCCTTCAAGGAACGCGTGCTGGACTGCAGCCCGGTCACCTGCGGGCGCCGCAGCACCGTCGGAGCGGACATCACCGGTTCGTGGGGCGAGAAGCTGGTCGCGGCGGGATTCGATCCCGCCGGGCCCGCCGCCTGGCTCTGCGAGGCCCCGCTGTACTTCCTCCACCCCGCCCAGGTGACGGCCGTCGTCGCCACGATGACCGAACTGTCCGCCGACGGCAGCAGCTTCGGCGCCGAATGCGTGAACGCCGGGGCGGTGGCCTCGCCCTTGGTGGCGCCCTTCCTCGAAGCCCTCGCCACGGTCGGCGCCGCCTGGAACTGGCAGCTCGCCGAGCCGGAGGGCTGGTGGGCGGAGCACGGCTGGGACGCGCGGGTCGCCGATGTGTTCACGCTGCCCTACGCGCTGGAACGCCTTTCCCCGTACCTGCCGCTGGTCGGCGAGGCCGCCGCCGAGTGCGCCTTCCTCACGACCGGAACGCTGCGCGGCTCGCGCTGAACCCTCGTACGAGGAAGCCCCGGGCGCCTGCCCGGGGCTTCGTCGGACACCGCGCGGGTCACCCGCGTTCCAGCTCCAGCAGCGCCGCCAGCCACAGGCCGGGGAGTTCGCCGGCGGTACGGAGCGCCTCGTCGTGCACGACGGTCAGGCACGCGGTGTCGTGCTGACTGGTCAGCGTCACCACGCTGCGGATACCGGACGCGACGCTCGTGAAGACCGCCGCCCGCCTGGCCGCGAGTCCCTGGTGGACCAGCGCCGTGCCGAAGTTCACGCTGCTCACCGGTCCGGCGACGAGCCTGCCGTGCACCAGCCGGACGCCGACCCGGGCGCCGACCGACCGGGGGGCGGCCGCCAGCAGCAGGCGCATGGCGTCACGCCGCCGTCCGGCCCGCAACCGGTTCATCGCGGCCGTGACCCGGGCCAGGGCCCGCTGCGGCGACTCCTCGTCGCAGGGCAGCAGCATCCGAGCGGTGACCATGCGGTTGCCGGGGGCCTGCTCCTCGCCCGGAGCGCGGACGGACATCGGAAGCGCCACGGGCAGCGGCGGGTGGACCGTGCCGGTTTCCTTCAGGTGCCAGGTGCGGACGGAGTGGGACAGGGCGGCGAGGTAGACGTCCGTCACCGTGGTCCCGTGCCTGCGGCCGATGGCGCGGAGCCGGGCCAGCGGGGTGTCGGTGTGGCACACGTCGACCCGCCCGGTGCTCACTCCGTCGAAGGCCGGTTTCGCCGTCGCCGCACCGAATGCGCCCGCCAGGTCACCCAGGCTGCCGGCGAGACCGGCCGCGGTGGGCAGACGGCGGGGCAGCGGGGCCGGTCCGCCCTCCGTGTCGTCGCCGAGCAGGGCGCGGGCGGTGTAGGCGGCACCCACCCCGTCCTGGAACGCGTGGTCGGTGCGGTAGCAGAGAGTGTGGCGGCCCGCCGGGCCGTGCGCCAGCCAGACGTCCCAGGACGGCCGGTCGTCGGTGTCCATGGGGCGGGAGAGCATCAGCCGGCTGGTGGCCGACCCGTCGGTGTCGTCGGGCAGCCACGCCTCGTGCACATGCCGGTCCACCGCGATCCGGTCCACCCGCCGGAACCTCCCGCTCTCGCGTGCGATGCGGTAGTGCAGCGCAGGGATGCGGTGGGCGCGTTCGGCGACCCGCGCGCGCACGGAGTCCAGGGCGGGCGCCCGGCCGTCGAAATGGAACGCGAACACGACGGGGAGCGGCCGTCCGTGCGCGGCGCGGTGAAAGGCGATGTCGACGGTGCCCATGGGCACGGACGGCGGCAGGCGGCCGTCCGTGCCCAGGCGGGGTCGCAGCATGAGAACCTCCCGGTCGATTCGTGGAATGGGACACCATCGCGCGACCGCCGTCAGCAGACACGCCGGGCGGCCCACCCGTACGCGTCCACGCAGGCGCGCAGCAGAGGGGTCGCTGGACCGCCCACGGGCAGGCGGGGGGCCCTGGAGCGGTGCCACGGCAGTGCTTCGCCGGGTTCCGGCTCGCCCAGCAGGGCCGCGGCCACGTGCGCGCCGTGCGCCACGGACAGGGCGAGGCCGTGTCCGCAGCAGCCGCCGATGAACCAGACGTCGGGGAAACCGTGGACGGGCCCGACCACCGGCAGGTCGTCGCCGGTCATGCCGATCCGGCCGGACCAGCGGTGGGTGACCCCGACCCGGGCGAGGTCGGGGTGCAGGGAGCGCAGCCAGCCCTCCAGCCGGGCCCAGGCGCGCTCGCGCAGCGCCTGGAGCCGGGGGGCGGCGAGCCCGGCCGGGACCGCGGCGGTGCCTCCGCCCGCGACCAGCCCCCGGTCCGGGAGGAGCCGGAAGTACGGCGCCAGCGGCACGGCGTCGACGACGGAGTGTCCGGTGCGCCCGCCCAGTGCCTCGTACGCGCCGGGGCTCAGCGGCGCGGTGGCGACGGCGTACACCTCCAGCGGGAGCACCGTGCCGACCGGCAGGTCCAGTGCCTGTGCGGCGGAGTTCACGGCCAGCACCGCCTGCCCGGCGTAGAGCCGGCCGTGCGGGAGGACCAGCTCGGGGCCGACCAGGTCGCCGGGGCGCAGGGCCAGCAGCGGGCTGTGGCCGTAGAACCGCACCCCCTTGTCGGCGCAGGCGCGGGCGAGGGCGCAGGTCAGGGCGGCCGGGTCGAGGGTGGCGGCGGGGCGGTGCAGGAGTGCGGCGCGGTAGGGCACTCCGACGCGCTCGCGGATACCGGCCGGGCCGAGGACGGGAACGTCCAGGCCCAGTTCGCGGCAGGCGCGGGCCTGGCGGGCGAGTGCCACCAGACCGGCGGGTGAGCGCGTGGCCACGAGCTGCTCGCCGAACCGCAGCCCGCAGGGCACTTCGAGCCGTGTGCACAGGTCGAGCACCTCCCGTACCGCCTGCTGACTGGCCCGGTGCATCCGGCGTGCGGTCCGCGCGCCGAAGCGGCGCACCGCGCGGTCGAGGGCGGGCCCCGCCCGGGGCCCGAGCAGGCCGGTGCCCCGGCCGCTGGCCCCGGCGCCCGGCTGCCGGGCGTCCACCACCGCGATGTCCAGCCCGGGGGCGCGCTCCGCGAGGTGGTAGGCGCAGGACAGCCCGGCCAGGCCGGCCCCCACGACGGCCACGTCCGCGGTGACCACGCCGTGCAGTTGGGGCTGGGGCGGCAGTTCGGCCGGGTCCCAGTACGGCGTCCCGGCCGGCTGACCGGTCATCCGGCGGCGTCCGGCACCGGCTCGGTCAGCGCGCCGAACCTGCGGTCGTGCCACAGCAGCGGCCGGCCGGCACCCACGTGCACGGCGGCGACCCGGCCGACGACGAGGTGGTGGTCGCCGTAGCGGCGTACGTCCTCGGTGAGGCACACCGACCAGGCGAGCGCGCCGGCCAGTACGGGGACGCCGAGCACCTGCCGGGTGTCGGTGCCTGCGAACCGCTCGGCCGCGGTCGTCGTGGGCGACGCGAACCGGCCCGCCATGTCCTGCTGTTCCTCGCGCAGCAGGTGAACGGCGAAGGTCCGGCGGGCGCGGACGGCGGCGAGGGTGCGGGAGCCGTCGCGCAGACAGACCACCAGCAGGGGCGGGCGCGCGGAGAGGGAGGTGACGGCGGAGACCGTCATGCCGAGCGGACCGTGCTCGCCCCGCGCGGTCACCACGGTCACCCCGGCGGCCAGCTTCGCGTAGAGGCCGAGGCAGCGGGCGGCGCCCGGTCCGGGTTCCTCGTGCAGCGGGTCGGAGGTCGTCGCCGCCCGGTCAGCCACGAGCCGCAGCCGCGCGTTCATCGATCACCTCCGCGTCCGCCAGGCCCCGCAGCACGCGGGCGATGTTGGTCCGCACGGTCGACTCGGCGACCGGGTCGAGGATCTCGGCCAGCGAGGGGATACCGAGGTCGAAGGCGGCGGTGAAGACGACGAGGGTGCCGCCGTCCCTCGGCTCGCACCGCCAGCCGCCCTCGAAGGTCTGGAAGTCGCCGCTGAGCTGTTCGAAGGCGAGGGAGTGCGTGTCGGGCGAGTAGGTGTCGCGTTCCCGCCAGCGCATCAGGCCGCCCCGGAACTCGACGGTCCAGTCCGAGACGGTGGAGCCGTCGGGGAGCGGCGGCTCGACGCGCACCTCGCGGAAGACCTCGCTGTACTCGGGGTAGCGGCGGAAGTCGCTGATGCGGCGGTAGACGTCGGCGGGTGCCAGGTCCTCGGCGAGGGCGTGCAAAACCACGTGGCGCATGAGGCGTTCGGTTCCTTCCCGGAGGGTGTGCGGGCGCTGGGGTCAGCCGGACATGCGGTCGGCCGTGCTTCGCAGGGCCTCGACGAGGGTGGTCAGGAACAGGTCGAGCTCGGTGTCCCCGACCACCGCCGGCGGGGTCAGCCGCAGTACCCGGGTGGAGTTGAGGGAGTGGTTGACGAGGACTCCGCGGGCGATCAGCTCCAGCAGCAGTTCACCGACCGCCTGTTCCTCGGCGAACTCGATACCGATCAGCAGTCCACGGCCGCGCACCTCGCGGACCAGGTCCCCTGCGTAGGGCGCGCACACGTCCCGTACCGCGGCGAGGACACGCGGGCCGAGCGCGGCGGCCCGGGCCACCGTGTCCTCCTCCTCCATCGCCCGTACGGTGGCGAGGGCGGCGGCGCAGGCGATCGGTGAGGCGCCGAAGGTGGACGTGTGCAGGTAGGGATCGCGGCCGAAGGGCGCGTAGGCCTCCGCGGTGGCGGCCATGGCGGCGACCGGTACGACACCGCCGCTGAGCCCCTTGCCGGCCAGCAGCACGTCCGGGCACACGCCCTCGGCGTCCACGCCGAACCAGGTACCCAGCCGTCCCATACCGGTCTGGATCTCGTCGACGACCAGCAGGGCACCGTAGGCGCTGCACAGCGCGCGCACCCGGCTCAGGTAGCCGGGGCCGGGGATGCGGACGCCGCCCTCGCCCTGGACGGGCTCGACGATGACGCAGGCCCGGTCGCGTCGGGCGGCCAGCGCCTGTTCGAGGTCGGCCGGATCGTCGTAGGCGACCTGCGTGACATCGGGGAGCAGGGGCTGGAAGGGCGTCTGGTAGGTGGCGTTGGCCGTGACGCTGAGCGCGCCGAGCGTCTTGCCGTGGAAGCCGCGGCGGGTGGTGATCACCGAGGTGCGTCCGTGGGCGCGGGCGAGCTTAAGGGCGGCTTCGGTGGCCTCGGCGCCGGAGTTGACGAAGTGGACGTAGTCGAGTCCGGGCGGGGTGTGGGCGGCGAGGGCCTGGGCGGCGCGGGCGGCGACGGGTTCCAGGAAGACGCGGCTGGCCAGCGGGTGGGTGTCGATCTGGCGGTGCACGGCCTCGACGACGGCCGGGTGGCGGTGGCCGAGGATGAAGACTCCGTAGCCGCCGAAGTCGAGGAAGCGGCGGCCGTCGTCGGCGTGGATCCAGACGCCCTCGGAGCGGACCTCGGCCATGCCGCCCATGACCCGGCCCATGACGGCGCGGCCGGATCCGATGTGCTTGAGGTAGAGGTCGACGACGTCGGTCCGGTCGCGGGACGCGGCGGACTCCTCGGCCTCGGTCGGCTCGACCGGCTTGGCCGCCTCGGTCGGGTCAGTCACCTCGGTGGCCTTGGTCGGTTCAACCGGCTTGGCAGCCGCCGTCCGCTCGACGGCGTTGGCGGCCTCGGTCGGCTCGACCGGCTTGGCCGCCTCGGTCGGCTCAGTGGCCTCGGTGGCTCGGGCGGGCTCGATGGCCTCGGCGGCTTCGGTGGCGGAGGGCGACAGGGCCATCACGCCACCTCCGTCGCGCTCGCCACGGCCGCGGGCGCACGGTGTCGGCCCAGTACTCCGGACCGGTCCGCGGCCCAGCTCTCCAGGTTGCGTACGAGCGCGGCGCGGATGTCGGCGTGGGTGACGCGGGTGCCGCAGTGGGGGGTGCCGAGGGAGGAGTCGAACGGCAGCTCGCGCTGGAAGACCAGGAGCAGTTCGGCGTAGTGCCGGAAGCGCTGCCGCACCGAGGCGGGCAGCGAGGTGCTCTCCAGCATGGGCAGCAGCAGCCGGTGGACGGCCTCGACGGGGATGAGCCGGGGGCGCAGCGGCCGGGGCAGGCCGTGGCGGACGGCGAACTCCGCGCAGGTGTCGGCGATCTCGCTCAGGGCGGGGGCCTGGCTGCCCGCGGTGAGCCAGTACTCGCCGCTGCCGACACCGCCGCGGATCAGGGCGCCGACGGCCCGGGTGACGTAGTCCTGCGGGATCATGTCGACGCGGGCCTCGGGGGCACCGGGAAGCACCGGCACCTGGCCGAGGACCATCGCACCGATCGTCTTGGTGAGGCCCTGCTGTCCGGCGATGTGTCCGGTGGCCGAGTGGCCCATGACGACGGAGGGGCGCACGATGGCCCCGGGCACGCCCGACTCCCGCATCAGTTGCTCGGCGCTGATCTTGGACGAGAGGTACGCGGCGGCGCCCGGGAAGCGCTCCCGGTCCTCCTCGCTCGGCGTGTTGGCGACGAAGGCGGTGCTGACCAGGTAGAGCGGGGCGTCCGCGCGGGCGGCGAGATCGAGCATCGTCTCCACACCGACGGTGTTGGTCCGCACGATCTCCTCGGGCGGAGTGCGCCAGTTGGTCTGGGCGGCGGAGTGCAGCACCACGTCGACGCGCAGGGCCAGTTCATACCAGGCGCCGGCGCCGGCGCCGAGGCCGAGGCGCGGGGCGAGGAGGTCGCCCTCGATCTCGCGCACCCGCGGATCGTGCAGCGGCCTGGTGCGGCGCACGCAGAGCAGGTCGTAGTCGGGCGCCAGTTCGTCGATCAGGGCGCGCCCTAGGACGCCGGAGCCGCCGGTGAGCAGCAGGGTGGGACGTTCTCGCACGGTGGGGCGGGGCGGTGCGGGCAGGACGGTGGGACGTGGGGCGTTCAGCGGCATGGTGGGCTCCCCTCGACGGGTTTCGGTGCCGTGGAGCGTGGGGACGGCGGCCGGTGCCGGGCCGTACAGGACGGCGGCCGGTGCCGGGCCGGGGCGGGAGGACGGTCGGCCGGGGTCGGGGGCGGGGCGACGGGGGGGGCGGGGCGACGGTCGGCCGGGGTTGGGGGCGGAGGCGGCAGGACGGTCGGCCGGGGACGGGCGACGGCCGGTCCTGGAACGGCGGGCGCCAC
Organism: Streptomyces sp. NPDC048392; assembly: GCF_043200575.1. Classification (NCBI taxonomy): domain Bacteria; kingdom Bacillati; phylum Actinomycetota; class Actinomycetes; order Kitasatosporales; family Streptomycetaceae; genus Streptomyces; species Streptomyces sp. NPDC048392. Next base: position 97,021 of record NZ_JBICYB010000013.1, on the reverse strand, counting down.
GGCGGCCGGCCGGAGTGGCGGGGAGGCGGGGAGGCGGGGAGGCGGCGACGGCCGGTACCGGAAGGGCACGCGCCACCGCGGTCTCGTCGCGCGTCAGGCGAGGGCGAGCGGGCCGTCGGCCAGGTAGGCGGAGAGGGGGCCGGTCATGCGGGAGCGTGACGGAGGGTGCAGGGACAGGCCGTTGGCGCAGGCGGCCAGGTGGCCCACCTCGTCGGAGCTCATGAAGTTCAGCCCGCCGAGCAGTTCGACCGCCCGGGGGACGATACGGGCGAGGGCGTCCTGGACGCCGTAGCGCACGCACAGCGAGTGGGCGAGGGCCGACTCGTCCAGCTCCCCGGCGTCGACCCGGCGGGCCACGCTCTCGGCGGTGGCCATGGCGGCCTCGGTCTCGACGAAAAGGCGTACGCGCTCGTGTTCGGGGATCCGGTCGTTCAGCAGCACGCGCTCCACCAGGGCGGACGCGGCCCCGAGATAACTCCCCGTCATCAGCACCTGGAACCAGACCAGGCCGGCGGTCTGCAGCTCGTCGAGGCGCTCCCCGGAGGCGGTCGCGGTGCGCAGGACGAGTTCCGGTGGGACGAGGACGTCGGTGAGCGTGACCTGTTCGCTCTCGGCGCCGGCCAGGAAGGTGCTGGACCAGAAGCCGCTGACGCTCAGGCCCTCGCTGTCGGCGGGCACGAGGGCGACGGCGAGTTCGTCGCCCTGCCCGTCCTCGCGCGGGATCACCACACCCGCGGTGAGCACGTCCATGGAGTGGGCCAGGCTGCACGGCCGTTTGACGCCGTTGATCCGGATGCCGTCCGCGGTCGCGGTGGCGGTCATCGACGGGTCCAGGATGCCGGCGCCGCTGCGGCCCTCGGCGAAGCCGGACGCGATGAGGCGGTTGCCGGACGCCACGCCTTCGATCAGCATCCACTCCAGGCCGCCGCCGAGACCGCCGAGGCCGACCAGGGTGGCCATGGAGAAGTGGTGCATGGTCGTGGCCACGGCCAGGGACGGTGAGCGGCTGCCGATGGCCCGCTGCACCCGCAGCGCGTCCAGCGCGGTGGCGCCGCGCCCCTGATGGGACTCGGGGACGAGCAGTCCGGGGGCTCCGCTGTCCCGGAAGTGCCGGATGCCCGGGCTGCCCGGCCGCTCCAGGTCCATCAGGGGAATGTCGCGCAGGGCGGGGTCCAGGTCGGGCAGCAGCTTGGTGAGGGTGGTGCGTTCACGCTCGAGGAATCTCATGGGCGTGCGGTCCTCCTGGGTGAAGGGGGGCGGGACTGCGGTGCGGACGCGGTCGGGTGCGTGGCCACGGCGCGAACGCAGGTGCGGTCAGACGGCGTTGGTGGCGCGCAGTAGCTGCCAGACGGCGCCGGGGCGGGGCCTGCCGCGGAAGGCGATGTACTCCGGGAGTACCGCGTGCGGGGCCCATTTCTGCTTGTACTCGAGCTGGGAGGCCGCGGGGTAGACCGCGTCGCCGTGTTCGGCCAGCAAGCGGGCGAACCGGCTGAACAGGCGGCTGGCCCCCGGCAGTTCGTGGCTCGGGTCGAGACCGGTGAACGGGGTGAAGCCGAAGTGCAGCCAGCCGGCGCCGTCGGCGGTCAGCCGCTCCATGACGGTGGCGTTGAGCGCCTCCATCACGCCGGGCGGGGCGTCGGGACGGCGTCGGCTGAGGTCGTGCAGCATGCCGGGGCGGCTGCCGTAGACCGGCGAGTAGTTGACGTAGCCGACCACCTCACCGTCGATCCGGCCGACGAACAGGCGTCGGTGCCGCTGGAGGCTGCCGGTCCGCTGGCCGACCAGGAACCGCAGCTCCTTGACGTGCCGGCCCTTCTCCCGCAGCCAGCGCTGGTCGATCCGGTCCAGCTCGGCGCAGTCGTCGCCGTCCAGCACCTCGGCGACCTCCAGGCCGGCCCGCCGAGCGCGCGAGATCTTGTTCCGCAGGCGCACGAACCGTGAGCCGCGCAGTGTGAAGCGGCTCAGGTCGACGGCGTACGACGCCCCGATCTGGTTGACCGTGAACCCGTGCGCCGCGTACAGCTCTGCGTCCGCCCGTTGCAGCTGCACGGCGACCAGGCGGCGTCCGGTGTGGGCGGTGAAGGCCGCCAGCAGTCGCGCGCGGTGCTCGGGCGCCGTGAAGGGGCCGCCGAACTGCAGGACGTAACGGCCGGAGGTGCGGTAGGCGCAGGCGCCGTCGAACCCGTCGTCGTGGAAGTACGTGTTCCCGCTGTTGAGGGCGAGAAAGGAGCTGGGGTTGTCGCTGTGCGCGGCGAGCGTGTCAAGTACGGACGGCATCGGTGCCCTCCACGGAGACGTCCACGGAATTCCGCGCCGCGCCGGATCCGCCGGAATCGCCGGAAGCCGCCGCCGGGCGATACCTCTGCTCGAACGACCGGAACGCCGGGGTGGTCTCCGGTTCGAAGGCGACACCGAAGGGCTTGAGGGAGTTCCCGAAGAGCGCCCGGTCGCCCATGAGGTGGATCGGCAGGGCGAGCAGCGCCCATTCCGGCCGTACGAACAGCGCCCACGCCCCGGCCAGGGCACCTGCGGTGACGAGGCTGTGCATCGCGTTGTAGGCCACGTAGTAACCCCGCGGAACCCGTCGGTCCGGGCGGCGCCTGAAGGCGATCGCTCCGGGAATGTATCCGACGGCGTCGATCACCGTGAACAGCAGCACGAAAACGCCCCAGCGGATTTCCGTGCGGTGCTGGAACGCGAGCACCAGCGATACGGCGAGAAAGCCCAGCCATTCGAGTCGGGAGAGAGCGAAGGTGACCTTCGTCTCGAAACGGTTCTTGGCGTCCACGGGCGCTCCTGAATTGCGCGTACGATTCCGGGGCCCGACATCAGCCTGCCCCCTCGCTGTGGTCTGTCACTCCGGTTTACGCGCCAACGAGCCCAACCCCTCGTAAAGTGGAGGCGATTGGGACGAGTGATCCTCGGGGGACCGTTTTCATGACGTCAGCGTGGGAGTTGCTGCTGCCCGCCGCCTCGGCACCGGCACGCGCGCGTGGCCGCGCACTGACGGGGGCGCTGCGGGAGGCGGTCCGCTCCGGGAGGCTCTCCCCGGGTACCCGCCTGCCGTCGAGCCGGGACCTCGCGGCCGATCTCGGCGTGTCGCGGGGGCTGGTCACGGAGGCGTACGAGCAGCTGACGGCCGAGGGGTATCCGCGCAGCGGTCGGGGTGCGGGCACCTGGGCGGGCGACGCCGTACGGGCCGCCCGCCCACGCGCGCGACCTCGCTCCGCGCTCCCCCGGGGACCGGGCCGACTTCGTGCCGGGGACACCCGACCTGTCGCTCTTCCCCCGTTCGGCGTGGGCCGCGGCGCAGCGGAGCGTGCTGGCGGACCTGCCGCACGAAAGCCTCGGCTATCCCGATCCGCGTGGGCTGCCCCGGCTGCGGACCGCGCTGGCCGAGCTGCTCGGGCGGCGCCGGGGTGTGGTGGCGGACCCCGAGCGGATCGTGGTGGTGTCCGGGGCGGCGCAGGCGACCGCGCTGCTGGCGGGCGTGCTCCGCGCGCACGGGGACGCGCACCGCCGGTGTCGAGGACCCCGGGAGCCCTCAGCACGCCGCCCTGTACGCCTCGGCGGATGTCGGCACCGTGCCCCTGCCCCTGGACGACGAGGGCATCGCCGTCGGTCCGCTGCGTGCCTCGGGCGTACGCGTGGTGGTGACGACACCGGCCCACCAGTTTCCCACCGGGATCGCCTACTCGGCGCGGCGCCGTGCCGGACTGCTGGACTGCTGGACTGGGCACGGTCGGTGGACGGACTCGTCCTGGAGGACGACTACGACGGCGACTTCCGTTACGACCGGGCCCCGGTGGGCGCGCTCCAGGGGCTCGACCCGGAACGGGTCGCCTATACGGGCTCGGTCAGCAAGTCCCTCGCTCCGGGGCTGCGGCTGGGCTGGCTGCTGGTGCCCGACTGGCTCGCGGACGACGTCGTCGAACGCAAGCGCACCACCGACCTCGGACACCCGGCCCTGGACCAGGCACTCTTCGCCCGCTTCGTGGAGCACGGCGACTACGACCGGCAGCTCCGGGCCTGCCAGCGCGCGTACCGGGAGCGCCGCGACGCCCTGGCCGCCGCGCTGAGCGAACACTTCCCCGGCTCACGGGTCACCGGCATCGCCGCCGGTCTGCACGCCATCGCCACGCTTCCCGAGCGGTACGGGCCCCAGGGCGCTTCCTCGCCCGCGTGGCGGAGGCGGGCGTCGCGGTGCGCTCGCTGGCCGCGTACGGGCACGGCGGGGCGGCCGGTGGCCCGGTGACCGGTGCCCCGGCAGGCGGGGCGGCGGTACGGCTGGTGTTGGGGTACGCGCATCTGCCACCGGGACGGATCCGGGCGGGGGTGGCGACGATGGCGGATGCCTTGTGACGGGGTGCCTGCGCCCGTGCGTGGACCTGATCTGCGTCCGTATCCCTGCCCCTACCTGCGCCCGTGCCCGCGCCCGCGCCCGCGCCACGGCACCTTCGGTCCTGAACGGGTGTTCCTGAAGGCGCCGACCGCCTCGAACGTCTCGCCCGCGGGCGGCTACCAGCTCTTCGGCGAGGTCGACATCGACGGTGGCAGCGCCGAGATGACGGTGCGGCTGCGCGAACAGGACGGCCCGGTGCTGTTCACGAAGCTGCTGCGGCCGGGCCGGGTCGGCCCGTAGTCCCGTAGCCTGTCGGGTGTGCCGCGCACCGGCGTCATCCCCCGGTGCGCGGCCCGGCAGCGGGTCAACTCCTCCCGGATGTCCCGGAAGCCCTCTTTACCCATCGGTCACAGAGCGTTCGTGATCACGCAACACCGTTCCTTCACAGTGGATGCATGAGTCGAGAGATGCCTGATGTGACGGACGCCGTGGCGCACCTCTTCGAGCACGGTCCCGCGGTGCCCGCCGTCGTGCTGGCCTCGGTGGCGGCACTGATCGCCACGGCACGCTTCCACACCCGGTGGTCACGAGGCCACGGGCAGGCGCCGCCGGCGGACGATACCGGCGCCCGGCCACCGACCGCCGAGCGGCCGGGCGGGTCCGGGCCGGGCGAAGGGTGCGCGCTGTGGCGGATGCGGACGACGGTGCGCGACGCGCCGGGATCGCTGGCCGTGCTGTGCGCTGCCCTCGCCGACCGGCGGATCGACATCCTGAGCCTGCAGACTCACCCGCTGGCCGAGGGCACCGTGGACGAGTTCCTGCTCCGTGCACCGGGCGAGCTGAGCGGGGCCGAGCTGGCCGACGTGGTGACGACGGCGGGCGGCGCCCACACCTGGACCGAGCGGGCGGACGCCCACGACCTGGTGGACGCGCCGACCCGGGTGCTGCGCCTGGCCGCCCGCACGGCCCTGGATACGGCGGAACTCCCGCTGGCCCTGCGGCAGTTGCTGGGCAGGTGCACCATCAGGTCACTGCCCCCGGGCACGGGCGCGGCGGCCGGCGCCGTACCGCCGGAGGGCGCGCTCGAGGACACCGTGCTGCGGCTGCGCGCCCCGGAGGGCGGCGTGATCAGCGTGGAGCGTCCTCACCTGCCGTTCACCCCGGCCGAGTTCGCCCGGGCGCGTGCCCTGGTCGAGCTGGACGCGCGGCTCGGCCCGCGGGTCCCGCGCGGCCGGGACGTGCTGACGCTGTCCGCGGGGAGCGACATCACCGTCCGCCGCGCCGACCCGAGAGACCTTCCGGCGGCGAAGGCGATGCACGAGCGCTGCTCGGCGCGGACGCTCGGGATGCGCTACCACGGCCCGGTCGGGGACGCCGAGCGGTATCTCAACCACCTGCTCAGCCCGCGCTTCGGCCGCACTCTCGCGGTGCAGACCGCCTCGGGCCGCATCGTGGGCCTCGGTCATCTGCTGTGGGACGGCGACGAGACGGAGGTCGCGCTGCTCGTCGAGGACGGCTGGCAGCGCCGGGGCATCGGCGGCGAACTCCTCGGCCGGCTGGTGGCGATGGCGGCGGAGGCGGGCTGCGAAAGCGTGTACGCGGTCACGCAGGCGTCCAACACCGGCATGGTCGCCGCGATGCGCGGCCTGGGCCTCCCCCTCGACTACCAGATCGAGGAGGGGACCCTGGTCGTCACGGCCCGCCTGGACCCGTCGGCCCGGTCCGCGGCCCGGCTGCCGTACGGGGAGCGGATCGGCCAGGAGCGCTAGGTCCTGTCGTCGAACTCGCGTCGTCGCCCGGAGGGCGGCCCCGCGGCGTCGGGAGCGTGCTCTCGGCACGCCGGGTCCTGGGCCTCGTACGGGAGGTACCCGGGCCAGGGCCCGGTACGGCGAGAGTGCGTGCACGACGTCGCAGGGCAGACGGGAGTGCGACGACAGGGCCCAGAGGGCAGCGGGGGCGGCACGTAAGAAGTGCGCCGACAGGCGCCGTTACTCGGTGCGCGCCAGTGCCTCCCGCAGCGGGATCGCCCCGGCCGCCCGCTCCCCCAGCGCCGTGTCCAGGTCGGCCCACAGGTCGTCGACGTCCTCCAGGCCGACCGACAGCCGCAGCAGCCGGTCCCCGACCCCGGCGTCCCTGCGGTCGTCGGGGTCCACGATGCGGTGGCTGATGGACGCGGGGTGCTGGATGAGGGTGTCGACGCTGCCGAGGCTCACGGCCGGGGTGATCAGGCGGACGCCGCCGATGACCTGGTGCGGGTCGCCGTGGACCTCGAAGGAGACCATCGCGCCGCCGATGCGCGGATAGTGGACCCGGGCCACCCGCGGGTCGGCGGCGAGGCGGTCGGCGAGCTCCGCGGCGTTCGCCGAGGCGGCCCGCACCCGCACGGGGAGGGTGGACAGCCCCCGCAGCAGGAGGTATCCGGCCAGCGGGTGCAGCACTCCGCCGGTGGCGAAGCGGACCTGCCGGAGCCGTCCCGCGAACTCCTCGTCGCAGGCCACCACGCCGGCCAGCACGTCTCCGTGCCCGCCGAGGTACTTGGTGGCGCTGTGCAGCACCAGCCGGGCACCGTGTTCGGCGGGGCGCTGGAGCACGGGTGTGGCGAAGGTGTTGTCCACGAGCAGCGGCACCGTCCCGCAGGCGTGGGACACGGCCCGCAGGTCGACCTCGGCCAGCGTCGGGTTGGCCGGGGACTCCACGAGCACCAGGCCGGTGTCCGGGCGCAGCGCGTCCGCGACGCCCGCCGGGTCGGTCCAGGTGACCTCGGACCCCAGCAGCCCGGCGGTCAGCAGGTGGTCGCTGCAGCCGTACAGGGGCCGTACGGCGACGACGTGCCGCAGCCCCGTCGAGCCGCGGACCAGCAGGACCGCGCTCAGCGCCGCCATGCCGCTGGCGAAGGCGACGGCGGCCTCGGTGCCCTCCAGCCGGGCCAGTGCCGTCTCGAAGCGGGCGACGGTCGGGTTGCCGAGGCGGCCGTAGACCGGCGGGCCCTCCGGCTCGGCGCCGGTGGCGGCGAACGCGTCGATGCGGGCGGCCTCGTCGCGGCTGTCGTACGACGGGTAGGTCGTGGACAGATCGATGGGCGGGGCGTGCAGCCCCTGGCCGGCGAGATCGTCGCGGCCGGCGTGCACGGCTTCGGTGGCCAGTGCCCTGCCCGTGGGTGCGGTGGTGCGTACGTCATCGGGTGGCGACGTGTGCGTGCGCGCTGAGTCCATGGCCGAAGAGTGAACAATGGCCGGGGCTAGTGGGTCACAGGCCGTGCTACGTTCGGGCAATGGCCGATTCTGTCGTACTGGATCCGGTGGACCTCCATCTGCTGCGGCTGCTGCAGAACGACGCCCGAACCACCTACCGCGATCTCGCCGCCCAGGTCGGCGTCGCCCCGTCGACCTGCCTGGACCGGGTGACCCGGCTGCGGCGGGCCGGGGTGATCCTCGGCCATCGGCTGGAGCTGGACCCGGCGAAGCTGGGGCGTGGTCTGCAGGCGCTGCTGTCGGTGCAGGTGCGTCCGCACCGCCGGGAGCTGGTCGGACCGTTCGTGGAGCGGATCCGGGCGCTGCCGGAGTCGCGCACCGTCTTCCACCTGACCGGCCCGGACGACTACCTCGTGCATGTCGCGGTCGCGGACATGTCGGATCTGCAGCGGCTGGTCCTGGACGGGTTCACGTCCCGGCGGGAAGTGGCCCGCGTCGAGACACGGCTGATCTTCCAGCAGTGGGAGTGCGGTCCTCTGCTGCCACCGGCCACGCCGACGGACACGTCCGCATCCACGCCGACGACGTCGCCCGCGACCACGCCCTGAGCGAAATCCGGCCGCCCAAGCGACCGGGCCCGGTCGACCGGGCTGACGCGGCACCGGTATCCGTATGAGGATGTCCGCATGTCAGAGACCAAGAGCCCGCTGCCCCGCGAGGTCGCCGACGCCTACGTCGACGAGCTCATCGCCCTCGACCCGGTCACCGGCACCTATCTCGGTGTCGCGGAGTGTTCCAGCCGCCTGCCCGACTTCTCGCCCGCCGGACAGGAGGCCCTCGCGGAGCTGGCCCGCACCACCCTCGCCCGGCTGGACGAGGCGGAGCGCCGGCCCGGCGGGGACAGCGGCGTGGAGCGGCGCTGCGCGCGGCTGCTGCGCGAGCGCCTCACGGCCGAACTCGCGGTGCACGAGGCCGACGAGGGCCTGCGCTCGGTGGGCAACATGGGCACCGCCGCCCACTCGGTGCGCGAGGTCTTCACCCTGACCCCGACACAGACCGAAGAGGACTGGGCGCGGATCGCCGAGCGGCTGCGCGCGGTACCGGGGGCGCTCGCGGGCTACCGCGCGTCCCTGTCGCTCGGCCTGGAACGCGAGCTGTACGCGGCGCCGCGTCCGACCGCGGCCTTCGTCGAGCAGCTCGGCGAGTGGGCGGACACGGGCGAGGGACGCGGCTGGTTCGAGGACTTCGCCGCCGACGGCCCCGAGGCGCTGCGCGCGGAGCTGGACGAGGCCGCGCGCGGCGCGACCGCCGCCGTGGTGGAGCTGCGGGACTGGATGCGCGACGTGTACGCGCCCGCGATCGAGGGCGCCCCGGACACGGTGGGCCGGGAGCGCTACGCCCGCTGGTCGCGCTACTACAACGGCACGGATCTGGACCTGGACGAGGCGTACGCGTACGGCTGGGCCGAGTACCACCGCCTGCTGGCCGAGATGAAGGCGGAGGCCGAGAAGATCCTGCCGGGCGCCGAGACGCCCTGGGTCGCGCTTGCGCACCTGGACGAGCACGGCAGGCACATCGAGGGCGTCGACGAGGTCCGCGACTGGCTGCAGGGTCTGATGGACCAGGCGATCGAGCAGTTGGACGGCACGCACTTCGAACTCGCCGAGCGGGTACGGAGGGTGGAGTCGCGCATCGCCCCGCCCGGGAGCGCGGCGGCGCCCTACTACACCTCGCCGTCGGAGGACTTCTCGCGTCCCGGCCGCACCTGGCTGCCGACGATGGGCCAGACCCGGTTCCCGGTGTACGACCTGGTGTCGACCTGGTACCACGAGGGCGTCCCGGGCCACCACCTCCAGCTCGCCCAGTGGACGCACGTCGCGCAGGACCTCTCCCGCTACCAGGCGTCCGTGGGCATGGTCAGCGCCAACGCCGAGGGCTGGGCGTTGTACGCGGAACGGCTGATGGACGAGCTGGGTTATCTCACGGACGCCGAGCAGCGCCTCGGCTACCTGGACGCGCAGATGATGCGGGCCGCCCGGGTCATCGTGGACATCGGCATGCACCTGGGGCTGGAGATCCCGGCGGACTCGCCGTTCCACCCGGGTGAACGCTGGACGCCGAAGCTGGCGCAGGAGTTCTTCGGCGCGCACAGCAGCCGGCCGGCGGACTTCGTGGAGAGCGAGCTGACCCGGTACCTGACGATCCCGGGTCAGGCGATCGGCTACAAGCTGGGGGAGCGGGCGTGGCTGCTGGGTCGGGAGAAGGCCCGCGAGCGGCACGGCGACGCCTTCGACCCGAAGGCCTGGCACATGGCGGCCCTCTCCCAGGGTTCGCTGGGCCTGGACGACCTGGTGGACGAGTTGTCACGGCTCTAACGCCCTCACCGCGCCGCTCGCCTCACCGCCTGAAGCCCGCTCCGCGTCGATCACCTTGCCGGTGCCCCAGCTCCAGCTCACGACGCGTTCGAGCCGGGGAGCCCCTGTCGCCTCGTCCGTGGCGGGCCACGCGATGGGGCGGGCCGGGTCGTCGCGTGCCCCACCGCCCGGCGGGAAACACGCGGTGACGGCCGCGTGGTCGTCGCCGGTCGGGTAACCGGTGTCCACGGTCCCGGGGGTTGACCGCGTTCACGGTGACGGCGTGTTCGGGGCGGGTCGTCGACAGGGAGCGCGTGACGGAGGCGAGCGCGCCCTTGTGCCGCGCGCAGGCGATCTCGCCGGGCATGCCGCCGGCGATGTCCTGGCCGGAAGTCCTGAGCACGGCGCGTCCGCCGGGCGAGCGGGGCGGGCATGCGGCGCGCTGCCGGGCGTAGGCCCGGTCAGCGGCGGGACCGGGCGGTTGCCGACCCTCACGGGCACCCATGGTGGATGCCCTGCCGCGGCCCCGCGTCGCGACAGCGCGTCGGCTACCCGGCGAGCCGCCGCAGGTGTACGAGGTTCAGCCAGGTCTCTGGCCCGGGGCGCACCTCCGCCGCCCGCACCGCGTACCGGCCGGGGGCCAGCGCGACCCGCACCCGGTCGGCACGGTCCGAGGCGGTGCCGGGCCAGGCGGCGTCGAAGAGGACCACGGGTCCTGGTACGTGCCAGGACACCTCGGACTCCCACTCGGCCGCGTCGAGGGCGGCGGGGACACCTGCCAGCACCTCGTCCTCGGAGTCCGCGGCACACCAGCGGACGAAGGTGCCGTGGTCGGGGAGGTAGGCGGTGGAGGCGGGCTCGTCGCCGAGCACCAGGGCGACGGAGTCGCCGACCGGGAGAAGTCCGACGTAGCCGTCGACCTCGCAGGCCCGGTCGTAGTCGGAGTCCGTCTCCTCGCCGTCGGCACCGGTCCAGAACGGCAGAACCGTCTCCGGGACCGCGATGAGCGGACCGCCGCCCGACTCCACCCACTCCACCGCGCCCGGCTCCGCGTATCGCACCATGCGGCAGAACCTACACGTCGCTCAGCAGCCGCAGTCGGCCGCGTCCACCGGGACGGTCAGGGGGTCGGCGGCGCGGCGCCCGGTGCCCTGCCGGGTCCCGAAGTCGAAGCCCTCGCGCACCCAGTACTCGAAGCCGCCGAGCATCTCCTTGACCCGGTACCCGAGTTCGGCCAGGGCGAGGGCGGCGCGCGTGGCACCGTTGCAGGCGGGGCCCCAGCAGTACGTCACGACCGGCACGGCGGGGTCGAGGAGCTGCCCGGCCCTCTCGGGGACGAGCGCGGTGGGCAGGTGGACGGCGCCGGGGACGCGTCCCTGGTCCCAGGACTCGGTGGAGCGGCAGTCCACGAGTACGAACCCCGGGTCGTCGTCGGCCGCGAGCGCGGCGGCGACATCGGAGACGTCGGTGTGGAAGGCGAGGCTCGCCCGGAAGTACGCGGCGGCCTCGGCGGGCGGTGCGGGGGCGACCCGCAGGACGGGGTTGCCGCCCGCGGCGGGGCTGGCGTGCGGGACGGCGTGGGTGGTGGCGCTCATGGTCCGGCCTCTCCTCGGTGGACTTCCGAGCAGTGAATCTACGGCTGCCCCGTCCCGGCTTGAAGGCCGATTCCCCGGTCCGCCCCTTGTCCCGCCGGGGAATCACTGCTATCCATCCTGGATGACCGAGCATTCCCCCGACGCCACCGACTGGCTCATCCTGGACGCCCTCCAGCGGGACGGGCGGGCCAGTTTCGCCGAGCTGGCCCGTACGGTCTCGATGTCCGCGAGCGCGGTGACGGAACGTGTGCGGCGGCTGGAGGAGACCGGTGTCATCCGGGGCTACGCGGCGGTCGTCGATCCCGAGCGGCTGGGGCTGCCGGTCCTGGCCTTCGTGCGGCTGCGCTACCCGGTCGCCGACTACAAGCCGTTCCACGACCTGGTCGCGGTCACGCCGGAGATCCTGGAGGCGCACCACGTGACGGGCGACGACTGCTTCGTCATCAAGGTCGCGGCCCGTTCGATGCGGCACCTGGAGGAGGTGTCCGGCCGGATCAGCGCCCTGGGGCCGGTCACCACGAGCGTCGTCTACTCCTCACCGCTCCCCCGCCGCCCCCTGGGCCGCTGAAGTCCGCGCGGCGGGACGAGGCAGCCGCTCAGCCGACACCCCGCTGACGCAGTACCGACCCCGACCGCCCCTTCACGACCTCGAGTTGGGCGTGAATCCGCCGCCGCAGGTCGGCGACGTGGCTGACGATGCCGACGCTGCGGTCCCGCTCGCGCAGGGCGTCGAGGACGTCGAGGACCTCGTCGAGGGTCTGGTCGTCGAGGCTGCCGAACCCCTCGTCGATGAAGAGGGTGTCCAGGCGGACGCCGCCGGCCTCGTCGGTGACGACGTCGGCGAGGCCGAGCGCGAGGGCGAGCGAGGCGAAGAACGTCTCGCCGCCGGACAGGGTGGCCGTGTCGCGCTCGCGGCCGGTCCAGGCGTCGACGACGTGCAGGCCGAGGCCGCTGCGGCCGCGTCCGGTGCGGTCGTCGGAGTGGACGAGGGTGTAGCGGCCGGAGGACATGCGCAGCAGGCGGGCGGTGGCCGCGGCGGCGACCTGCTCCAGGCGGGCGGCCAGCACGTACGACTCCAGGCGCATCCGGCGTTCGTTGTCCGCCGAGGTGCCCGCGGCGAGGGAGGCCAGGCGGGCGACCCTGGTGTGCTCCTCGCGCAGCGGGGCCAGCCGGCGCACGGAGGCGGTGGCGTGCGCGGACAGCCGGTCCAGCTCGGCGCAGCACCGGGCGGCGGCGTCACGGGCCGAGGACGCCTCGCGCAGGCGCCGGCCCGCTTCGGCGGCCGTCCGTTGGGCCGCCGGGACGTCGGCGGGCGGTCGCCGGGACGCGGCGGCGGTGTCGGCCTCGGCGAGGATCGCGCGGACGGCGGCGTCCTCGAAGTGCCAGGCGTCGAGCCGTCGTTGCAGCTCGCGGTGGGCGGCGTCGTCGAGCAGTGCGGCGGCCGCGTCCCCCGGGGTGTCGAAACCGGCCCGGAAGGCGGCGTCGGCCAGCCGGGCGTCGGCGTCCTTGAGCCGCTGGGCGGTGTTCTCGGCGGCGCGGGCGGTGTCGGCGGCCTCCGTGAGCCGTGCGGTCCGGCGCTCCAGCTGCGCCGCCCGCGCCGACACGCTCTCGGCGGAGCCACGAGCCCGCGTCAACTCCTCTTCCAGCGCCGCCTGTTCGCTCTCCAGCCGCTCCCGGCCCGCGACCCTGGAGGCGGACCGGACCGCGGCCTGCTGCTGGGCGGCGACGCGCTGCTCGCGCTCGTGTTCCGCCCGCCGCAGCTCCTCCTGCGCGGCGTGCAGTCCGGAGGCGGCCGTCCGCGCCCGCGCGTACTCCCGCTCGAGTTCCCCGGCCGCTTCGGCCAGTCGGGCGGTGGGGGCGTCGCCGGCCTCCGCCGTGGCGGCGGCGAGTGCCTCCCGTACGACGCCCAGGTGCCGCTCGGCGTCCGCGCGCCGCGCGTCGGCGGCCTGGTGGGCGGCGAGGGCGCGCTCCTCCGCCTCGCGGTCGACGTGCCCGGCACTCCTGCGCGCGGGGGCGGGGTGTTCGGTGGCGCCGCACACCGCGCACGGTGTGCCGTCGGTGAGGTTCGCGGCGAGTTCGGCGGCGATGCCGTTCAGCCGCTGTTCCTTGAGGTCGAGCCAGTGGGCGCGGGTCTCGACGGCGTGTTCCGCCGAGGCGAGCGAGCGCTGCCCGGCCTCTTCGGTGTCGTCGGTGAGCCGGTCCCGTCGCAGGGCGGCGTCGAGCCGCCGCCGAGCCGGTTCGCGCTGTACGGCGAGCTGTTCGGCGCGGGTGGTGGCCTCCTGGGCGGAGTCGACGCGGCTCTGGAGTCCGTTGCGGGTGGTCTCCCAGTCGGCGAGCCAGGTCTCCGCCTCGTGCCGGACGTCCTCGTCGGCGCGTTCCTGGCGGTCGAGGCGGGCCCGCTCCTCGACCAGTTCGGTGAGGCGGTGTTCGGCCCGCCGGGCCGAGCCGAGACCGCCCAGTTCCTCGGCGGCCCGGCGGGCGGCGGCGGCGAGCCCGGTGGCGCCCGCGTCGGCGAGCGCCCGTGGCAGCGGGGCACGCGCGTGTGCCTCCGCGTCGGCCGCCCCCCGGTGTTCGGCGTCGGCGGCTTCCCGCAGCTCTAGCGCGGGTGCCACCGCCTCGGCCTTGCGGGCACGTTCCATGCGCTCCTGCGCGGCACGGTGGGTGTCGGCCCGCTCCGCCAGCCGCGCGGCCCGCTCCCGTGCCTCGGCGAACCGGCGCTGCAGCCGGTCGAGTTCCCGGGCGTCGGCGAGATCGCGTTCGGCGGCGGCCTGGGCGGACTCGGCGGCCGTGAGCCGGCAGTCGGCGACCGTCAGCAGCTCCCGGGCGGTGCTGCGGGCGACGGCGGCGGCGCCGAGGACCGCGCCGGCCAGGCCCGGCTCGCCCGGCGCCAGCTCCGGCAGTTCCATGGCCGGGCCGGCCGCCTGCTGCATCCGGTGCGCGTCGGCCAGCAGCGTGGCGTCCCCTTCGCGGACCCGGGCCTCGGTCGTGCGGCGCCGTTCGGCCAGGCGCTTCTCGGCCTCGGCGAACCTCCGGGTGTCGAAGAGGCGGCCGAGGAGCTTGCCGCGCGCCTCCGCGTCGGCGCGCAGGAAACGGGCGAAGTCGCCCTGCGGCAGCAGCACGACCTGGCAGAACTGTTCGCGGCTCATACCGAGGAGCTGCGTGATCTCCTCGCCGATCTCCTGGTGGGAGCGGCTGAGGTCCTTCCAGGCGCCGGCCTTCGCGTCGTACTCGCGCAGCCAGGTCTGGGCCTTGTCTACGGTCGTGCCCTTGCCGCGGAGCTTCGGCCGTTCCCGGGGCGGCTGCCGGGTGATCTCCAGTCGGCGCTCCGCCACGGTGAGTTCGAGGCGCACCTCGGTGCGGGTGCCGACGGCCGCGTGGTCGCTGCGCAGCGTCATGCCCTGGCCGCTGTGCCGGGCTCCCGGCACCGAGCCGTACAGCGCGTAGCAGACGGCGTCGAGGACGGAGGTCTTGCCGGCGCCGGTGGGACCGTGCAGCAGGAAGAGTCCCGCGGCCGAGAGGTCGTCGAAGTCGACGCTCTGCTCGGCACCGAAGGGCCCGAAGGCGGTGATGTCCAGCCGGTGCAGCCTCACCGGGCCACCTCCCGCAGGTTCTCGTCCGCGCGCACCGCGTCGAACGCGTCCCGCAGGACGGTCTGTTCGTGGTCGTCGGGCGCCGCGCCGCGCACGTGGGTCACGAAGTCCTCCGCGATCTGCTGGTCGCTGCGGTCGGCGAGGCGCCGGGCATAGGACACGCCCCGTTCGCCCGGGGCGCGCTGGGGGTCGAAGACGAGGCTGAGGGTGTGCGGGAAGCGCTCCGTGAGCCGGGCCATGGGGTCGTCCGGGCGGACCGGGTCGGTGAGGGTCGCCTCGACCCACGCGTCCTGGTGCGGGGTCAGCGCGGGGTCGGCGAGCAGTTCCTCCAGCGTGCCGCGCAGGCGAGCCAGCGCCCTGGGCACCGGGCAGTCGACGCGCTCGGCGGTGACCGATCCCGCCGCGTCCAGATCGACGAGCCACATGCTCTTGCGGTGCCGGTGCTCGGAGAAGGAGTACGGCAGCGGGGAGCCGGAGTAGCGGACGCGCCCGGTGAGGGTCTGGCAGCCGTGCAGGTGCCCGAGCGCGACGTAGTCGACGCCGTCGAAGACACCCAGGGGGACGGCGGCGGCCCCGCCGACGGTGATGTCCCGCTCGCTGTCGCTCTGCTCGCCGCCGGTGACGAAGGCGTGCGCGAGGACGACGGAACGGGTGCCTCCCGCGCGCGTGGCGAGGTCGGCGCGCACCCGGTCCATGGCGGCGGCGAGCACGGTCTCGTGCCCCGCCTTCTCCACACCGAACTCGGTCTTCACCAGGGCCGGTTCCAGATACGGCAGCCCGTACAGGGCCACGTCCCCGTGGGCGTCCGCCAGCACGACCGGGGTCGCGCAGCCCGCCGGGTCGGTGCGCAGATGGATGCCGGCGCGGTCGATGAGCCCGGCACCGACCCCGAGACGCCGGGCCGAGTCGTGGTTGCCGGAGATCATGACCGTGGGCACGCCGAGGCCGGCGAGGCGGTGCAGGGCGTCGTCGAACAGCTCGACGGCGGCGAGCGGCGGCACCGCCCGGTCGTACACGTCTCCCGACACGAGCACGGCGTCGACGGCGTGCTCGCGCACGGTCTCGACTAGGTGATCGACGAACCGGGCCTGGGCGCCGAGCATGGCCACCCGGTGGAACGCCCGGCCGAGGTGCCAGTCGGAAGTGTGCAGCAATCTCATTGAATCGCCCTGACCTGCATGTTTCTCTCGATAACAACCCAAAACCAGCACAAGCCGGCACGGGAGACCCGGGCCGGCACCCACCACGCTAACGCCTGCCGGTACCCGGATCACCACTGACCTCGCGCCGCGATCCCACATCAACCGGCACACCAGTGGAAAGGTCCGACTCCGCACCAGAGGTCGGCTCTGTCACCGGGTGGCCGTGCCGGAGGTGATTTGGGCCGAGTACAGGCGGGCGTACGCCCCGTCCAGAGCCATCAGGGTCTTGTGGCTGCCGTGCTCGACGATGCGTCCTGCGTCCATTACGAGGATCTCGTCGGCGTCGCGGATCGTGGACAGGCGGTGGGCGATGACGAAGCTGGTGCGTCCCTCGCGGAGGGCGGCGGTGGCCTGCTGGACGAGGAGTTCCGTGCGGGTGTCCACCGCGCTCGTCGCCTCGTCGAGGATGAGGATGGACGGCTCGGTCAGGAACGCGCGGGCGATGGTGAGCAGTTGCCGCTCTCCGGCGCTGAGTCCGCCGCCTTCCTCGTCGAGCCGCATGTCGTAGCCCTCGGGCAGGGTGCGGACGAACCCGTCGGCGCGGGCGGCCCGGGCGGCTGCCACCACCTGCTCACGGGAGGCGTCGGGTCTTCCGTAGGCGATGTTGTCGGCGATGGTGCCGCCGAAGAGCCAGGTGTCCTGCAGCACCATGCCCATGCTGCCGCGGAGTTCGCCGCGAGGGAGACGGGTGATGTCGGTGCCGTCGACGACGATGCGGCCGCTCGCGGGTTCGTAGAAGCGCATCAGCAGGTTGACGAGGGTGGTCTTCCCGGAACCGGTGGGGCCGACGATCGCCACCGTCCGGCCCGGTTCGACGGTCAACGACAGGTCCTCGATCAGCGGTTCGTCCTCGCGGTAGCGGAACGACACCCCCTGGAAGACGACGCGTCCCTTGATGGGCCCGGTCTGCGGGGCGTCCGCCGTGTCGGGTTCTTCCTCCTCGGCGTCGAGGAGCTCGAAGACACGCTCGGCGGAGGCTGCCGCGGACTGCACCTGCCCGGTGAGTGAGGCGATGGTGCCCGTGGTCTGGCCGAACTGCAGGACGTACTGGAAGAACGCCTGGATGTCCCCGACGGACAGCGCGCCGGAGGCCACGCGCAGTCCGCCGAGGACTGCCACGAACACGTAGGTGATGTTGGACAGGAGGGTCAGGGTGGGCGCGACGAGGCCCGAGATCAGTTGCGCTTTGATGCCGGCGGCGCGCAGGGCGGCGTTGTGCGCGGTGAAGGTGCGCAATGCCTCGGCGCGGTGGTCGAAGGCGGTCACGAGTTCGTGGCCGGTGTACATCTCCTCGACGTGGCCGCTGAGTTCGCCGGTGGCCGCCCACTGCCGGGCGTACTGCGGCCGGGCGTGCCGGGCGACGGCCTTTGCGGCCCAGAGGGTCGTCGGCGCCGTCACCAGGAGGATGGCGGTCAGCGGGAGCGAGATGCGCAGCATCATCGTCACCGTGCCGACGAGGAGCAGCAGCGAGCCGAGGGCCCGGGCGAACACCTGCTGCATGGTCTGGGTGAGGTTGTCGATGTCGTTGGTGGCTCTGGAGAGCACTTCACCGCGCGGGCGGGTGTCGAAGTAGCGCAGCGGCAGCCGGGAGAGCTTGGTGTCGGCCCGTTCCCGCAGGCGGAACGCCATCCGCTGTACCGCGGCGGCGATCAGACGGCCCTGGGTGACCTGGCATCCCCAGGCCGCCGCGGCGAGCGCCCCGGCGATCACCAGGACGTCGCGCAGCGCGCCGGCGTCGACGCCGCCCTCGCCGACGCCGTCCACGATCAGGTCGGTGGCCCGGCCGAGCAGGGCCGGGACGGTGACCGTCATGGCGGTGGTGAGGGCGGCGAGTGCGAGTACGGCGTACATGCGGGTCCGGTCCGCGCGCAGCCCGCCGAGGACTCGGCGCGCAGTGGCGCGCGGACGGACGGGACGGTGTGGCGGGGTTGTCACGTCGCCTCCTGGAGGGTGCGCTGCGATTCGGCGATCTCGGCGTAGACGGGGCTGTGGGTCAGTAGTTCCTCGTGGGTGCCGAAGGCTTCGACACGACCGTCGTCGAGTACCGCGATGCGGTCGGCGGAGCGGATGGTGGAGACCCGTTGGGACACGATGACCTGGGTGGCGTCGCCGATCTCGTCGGCCAGGGCGGCGCGCAGGGCGGCGTCTGTCGCGTTGTCCAGTGCGGAGAAGGCGTCGTCGAAGAGATAGACGCGTGGCCTGGCGACCAGCGTCCGGGCGATGGCCAGACGCTGACGCTGGCCGCCGGAGAAGGTGCCTCCGCCCTGGCCGACGGCCGTGTGCAACCCGTCCGGCAGGGCCGCGACGAAGTCTCCTGCCTGAGCGACCCGCAGTGCGTGCCAGAGCTCGTCCTCGTCCGCCTCGGGATCGCCGTAGCGGAGGTTGGAGGCGATCGTGCCGGAGAACAGGTAGGCACGCTGAGGGACGAGCCCCACCGTGGCGGCCAGGGTGCGCCGGTCCATGCTCCGTACGTCGACGCCGTCGACGGACACCGACCCGCTGTCGGCGTCCAGCAGCCGGGCCGCGAGGTTGATGAGCGTCGACTTGCCGCCACCGGTGGAGCCGGTGACCGCCGTCGTCCGGCCGGGCAGGGCGACCAGGTCGAGGCCGCGCAGGACGGGCCGCTCGGCACCAGGGTGCCGGAAGGTGACGTGGTCCAGTTCCAGGCGGCCCCGCGCGGGCGCGGGCCGGGACGGCACGGGGGGTTCGGTGAGGCCGGGCTCGGTGGCGAGCACCTCGCCGATGCGGCCGGCGCAGACCTTCGCGCGCGGAGCGCTCATGAACACCCCCATGGCCATCATCACGGCCGTGAGGATCAGCGCCAGGTAGTTCAGGAACGCCACCAGCGAGCCCAGTTGAAGGCTGCCGTCGCCCACCCGCCAGGCGCCCACGGCGACCACCGCGATGGAGGCGAGCTGCGAGATCAGCCCGGTCGAGGCGCCGAAGAACGCCTGCAGCCGCCCCACCCGCACGGCGACCGCCGCCAGCTCGGCGTTGGCCGCTTCGAACCGACGCTGTTCATGCGCGTCCCGGACGAAGGCTCGGATGACGCGCATGCCGATGATCTGCTCGCGCATGACCCGGTTCACGGCGTCGATGCGCCGCTGCATCGCCCGCGAGGGCGGAACCAACCGGGTGATGAGGAACCCGATCACCGTCACCATGACGGGGACGGCCACCAGGAGCACCGCGGACAGGGGCACATCCTGCCGCATGGCGAGGGCGATGCCGCCCACGCCCATGAAGGGGGCGGTCACCAGAAGTGTCAGCGCCATGAAGACCAGGGTCTGGACCTGCTGCACGTCGTTGGTGGTCCGGGTGAGCAGAGACGGCGCACCGAAGCGACCGACCTCCCGGGTGGTGAAGCGCTGTACGTGAGTGAACACCGCGCTTCGCAGGTCGGCGCCCAAGTTCATCGCGACCCGGGCACCGAGGTACACGGCGCACGCGGAGCACGCCGCCTGGACCGCGGCGATGGCGAGCATGATCCCGCCGCGCCCGACGATGAAGCCGGTGTCCTGAGCGACGATGCCGCGATCGACGATGTCGGCCGTCAGCGTCGGTAACAGAAGCAGTGCCAGGGACTGGAGGAGTTGGAGCAGGCAGGCGGCTGCGATGAGCCCGCCGTAGGGGCGCAGGCGGCCGCGCAGAAGCGGGAGCAGCGCGGATGGGGTCGCCTCGGCGGCTGGGGGTGAGCCGGGACGGTGTGGTGTCGGCATGCCTCGACCGTACAAGAAAGTACACTCGGTGAATATATACACCCGGTTTCTAATT
This sequence comes from Streptomyces sp. NPDC048392, assembly GCF_043200575.1. Classification (NCBI taxonomy): domain Bacteria; kingdom Bacillati; phylum Actinomycetota; class Actinomycetes; order Kitasatosporales; family Streptomycetaceae; genus Streptomyces; species Streptomyces sp. NPDC048392. The sequence goes on along the minus strand of NZ_JBICYB010000013.1, from coordinate 76,973 downwards.
TCCCCCGGTACAGTGGCGGCATGGACCAGCCCGTGAGCCTGCGTGAACGCAAGAAGGACCAAACGCGGCGGCTGCTGATGAGGACAGCTCTCGAGCTCTTCGAGCGGCGGGGGTTCGACCGGGTCTCGGTCGCCGAGGTCGCCGCGGCCTCCTCGGTTTCCAAGAAGACGGTGTTCAACTACTTCGCCTGCAAGGAGGACCTCGTCCTGGGGGCGGGCAAGCACCACATCGACGAGCCGGCGCGCGCGGTCCGCGAACGGCGGGCGGGGCAGACCCCGCACGATGCGGTGCGGGAGTACCTGCTGACCGCCCTTGCCGAACGCCAGCCCATGACCGGCCTGAGCGCGTCCCCGTACGTCCGACGCCTGCAGAGACTCATCGCCGACACGCCGGCACTCACCGCGCGCAACCTGCACTACCAGCAGGAGAGCCGCGGCCTGCTGGCCGAAGCGCTGGCCGAGGAGGGCGCCTCCGAGGTGTCCGCGGCACTGATCGCGGCGCAGATACTGGCGGTCCAGGAGGTTCTGGCCGCTCAGAACGCTCGCCGTGTCCTCGCCGGAGAGTCCCCCGACTCGGTGTACGCCGACGCGGTGACGGCCACGGAGCATGCCTTCCACCTGCTGGAGCGGGGCCTCGGCGACCTGCTGCGCCGCTCCGCCGCGACCACCACGTACGCCGATAGCGACTGACGGCGGGCGTTCGCAACCGCCGGGGCGCCCTATGCGCGCGCGGCACGCCGTCCCGGTCTCGACGGCCTCCGGCCAGGCGGACGCCACGCCGCTTCGGCGTACCCCAGTGGGTGACGAGGCGGCGCGAGTGCCCTCTGCCGTGCGCCTTGCCGAGGAGGTGCCGACGTCCCGAGGCCAAGGGGCACGGGCGGGTGTCCGGCCTCGGGACGTGCGGCCGCGGCGCCGGGTCGCACGGGGATACGGGTCCCGGTCCGCGAGGCAGCGCGTCACCGGTCTCTTTCGCGGCGCTGCCCGTCTCAGCATACCCTCACGCGACGTCAAGGATGGACGATATGGCGATGAACGCGACCCGGGCTGTCGCACTGGTGGCGTGCGAGACCTTACCCCGCCTGGAGAACTCGACCTTTACGTAAGGGTGTTGATTCACTGGTCAACCTCCCCGACCCGGTGAGCGGCGCCGCACCGCGATGCCGCTCGGGCCGACTGGCGTGTCGGTGCCGTCCACCCGGCATCCGCCGGCCGACTGTCACGGCCGAGTCGTTCGCCGGCGCGGATGGAGCGGCCACGGTCGTGCCTGCATGGAGGGAGGGGGACCCGGAGTGCCGCGCCGAGGGCTCCTGTGCGGTGGCCTGGGGCACACCGCAAACCCTGCCTGCGCGGCAGGGCTGGAATCCGATGCTCTCGCGCTGACGCCGCCTATGCGCCTCTTGACTCCTGCGTTAGGTTAGGGATGACGGCCAGGAGTTGTTCGTCGGTCCCGCCTCGGGCCACAGAGGCGGGGCGGCGGGCTCGCACCAGGAGGCCGCCACCGGCCGCGGCCCGCGAGACCGCTGCGCTTTCCTGTCATGCAGGTTTCGCGGCCCGGCATGACTGGGCCTTACGCGCCGCCCGCCTGCTCCGTCCGAGTGCGTGAGGGGCCGCGTTCAGTCTTCGCCCGCCCCCAGCCGCACGACCAGGACGGTCACCGCGCGAGGCCGGGCGCGAGCGACGCCGACGGGCCGCCCGCCGTGCGACCGGCTCGCCCAGCCATCACCTCCGGCGGCGCGGTTCTCACCGAGGCCGGCGGGTGCGATGGTGACCACAACCGGCGCCTGCGAATCGATCCGCCGGTCCCGTCGGCGGTCCCGCCGCGCCGGCCCGTGCGCGCCCCTCCTGCGGCGCGGCCGATGATTGCCCGAACCCACCGCAGGACATGCCGACTGCCCGGCGAGCCCCAACGCTCCCGACAAGACCCGGCTCAACCTCGACAAGCCCCCGACCCGTGCCCGTATCCTTCCCTGACGTGAAGGTTCCCGTGCAGGAGCCGACCCGCCCTTGCAGGTACACCCCTCTCATGGGTGCGATGTGCGCGTACGACTTGCCTTTCAACTCTTACCTTCCGTTAGAGTAGTGCCGCTTGCCGACGCTGTCGGCCTGCTTTCGAATGCCGTTCCCGGGCCGTGGCGGAAGTTGCGCCGGCCGCTGCTCGGGGACGGCGCCGGAGTCGCTCCGCGCGGGTGCGGCGGCCGATCTTCACGCCGTAGCCGGTCAGGAGTGTGAGTTCGGAACCGCAGCCCGCCGGCCCGGGTGCGCGTGCGCCACCGGCCCCCGCGGACGGCGAGCCCGTCCGCCACGAAACTCCGCGCGGCCATCACGGGTGCCCCTTCCTCCTCGCCCGTATGGACGGCGGTGGACTGCTGCGCGACGGGCGTGACCGTGGCGCACCGAGGGCCGCGTGTACGCGCAGGGGTGCTCGACCGCGAGGCGGAGCTCGTTCTGGTGATGTCCCCCACTGCCTGCTTTGCCTCGGCCGTATACCCTACTCTAACGTGAAAGTAGATCCGACACGGACACATGTGAACCGGAGACGACCTTGACGGACCTGCAGACGCGAGACGAAGAGAAAGAGCGGCGGTACCTGGCCGAGACGGTGCGTCTGCTGGAGCGGGAGCTGGAGCGGCTCGGTGCCTCCATCGAGCGGACCGCCAAGGAGATCCGGGAGCACAAGGAGTTCATGTGGGAGAACTGGCGCGACATGGACTTCGCCGAGAAGGCAGCCATGCGCACCGAGGTCAACACCTCGGTGGGTGTGGGGGACGGTGTCGTGACGGTGCGCCGGCATGTGGAGCGGCTGCTGGAATCGCCCTACTTCGGGCGCGTCGACTTCCGCAGAACTGATGACAAGGAGGCGAGGAGTCACTACATCGGCGTCCACGACTTCTCGGACCCTGAGACCCAGGAGATCGTGATCCACGACTGGCGGGCGCCCGTCTCCAGTCTCTACTACGACTTCGAGTCGGGTGCCGCGTACTTCGAAGCCCCCACCGGCACCGTCCACGGGACGATCACGGGCAAGCGCCAGTACAAGGTCGTGGGCGACCACCTTGAGTACATGTTCGACAGCACCTTGACCATCGGCGACGAGGTGCTGCAGCGAGAGCTGAGCCAGTCCGCCGACGACCGGATGAAGAACATCGTCGCGACGATCCAGCGCGAGCAGAACGAGGTGATCCGCAACGAGACGGCGAAGGTGCTGATCCTCCAGGGCGTCGCGGGCTCCGGGAAGACGTCCATCGCCCTGCACCGGGTGGCGTTCCTGCTCTACCGCTTCAAGGACTCCCTGTCGTCCGACAACGTCATGATCCTTTCCCCCAACAAGGTCTTCGGCGACTACATCGCAGGCGTCCTTCCCGAACTGGGAGAGGAACAGATCGCGGAGATCGACTTCGAGCGGATCGCCGACCGGTTCCTCGCCAGGGTCACGGAGTTCGAGACCTTCAGCGAACAGGTGGTCAAGCTGCTCGACCGGCCGGACGACGCGGCGGCCGAGCGGATGCGTTTCAAGGCGACACCCGAGTTCGTCACGTTGCTGGACGAGTGGCTCGCCGTGCGCGGGGACGAGGACTTCACCCCGCGGCAGATCGAGCAGAGGAACAAACGACTGCCGGAGGACTGGGTCGCGGACGCCTTCGCGGCCTCGCGGGGCCTGCCCGTCTTCACCCGCCTTGACCTGCTCGCCGAGAGCGCCGCGAGCCGGCTGCGGCAGGACGTGCTGGACAAGGGCGGCAAGTGGTCGGCGGCGGACAGCAACGGCATCCGCAGGCAGGTGCGCGCCATGTTCCCCTATAAGGACGCGTTCGCCCTGTACAAGGCCTTTTACCAGGAGCCGGAGCGCAAGGGTCTCTACAAGCCGCTGGGCCGCAAGAAGATCGAGTACGCGGACGTCTTCCCGCTGGTCTACACCATGATCAAGACATCCCGGCAGGAGGGGTACGGCCGCATCCGGCACCTCCTGGTGGACGAGATGCAGGACTACGCGCCCGTGCAGTACGCGGTGCTGCGCGCGCTGTTCTCCTGCAAGATGACGATCCTCGGCGACGCCAACCAGTCCGTGAACCCGCTCAGTTCCTCGTCCCTGCCGGTGATCCGCGACATCTTCCCCGAGGCGGACTGCCTGGAGCTGTGCAAGAGCTACCGGTCCACGTACGAGATCACGGACTTCGCACAGCGCGTCTCACACAACGACAAGCTCGTCCCGGTCGAGCGGCACGGGCTGCCGCCGCGGATCGTCACCGCCGTGGACCGCGAGACGCAGGAGACGGACATCCTGGCGCTGGTGGAGCGGCACCGCAAGAGCGAGTACCGCTCCCTCGGCATCGTGTGCAAGACCGTCGCACAGGCCCAGGAGCTGTACCGGGTCCTGTCGGCGGCGGGCGTCGAGTTGACCTTCCTCGACTACGAGAGCACGGAGTTCAGCGCCGGCACGGTCATCACCTCGGCGCACATCGCGAAGGGACTGGAGTTCGACACCGTGATCGTCCCGGACGTGGACGGCACGAACTACGCCAACGCCATGGACAAGGGCATGCTCTACATCGCCTGCACGAGGGCCATGCACGAACTCCACCTGACCCACGTCGGACGCCTCTCGCCCTTCCTGGAGTTCGCCACGGAAATCGAAAGCCCCTTCGGCGGCGGCGCCAACGGGGATGAGGTTCCGGATCAGGCGGCTCCCGTTGCGCGAGTGAGCTGACCCGGCATCCGGCAATCCGCCCCGGCGGTGACCAGCACTCCTCTTTCGAGGAGTCGCCGTCCAGCGCTGCGGGACCGGAGACGGACCGCCGGTCCGGCGTGGGCGCGCTCGGGGTGCGGGACGGTATCGGTGCCGCTGGGGCGACAGGCGCGGTAGCGTGTGGGAAGCGTCGCGTGCCGGTGGCAGACCGTGTCAGGCATGGAGGCGCCGGATCGAAGGAGACCGACGATGTACGCGTCGCACCCTCCGCTCTCGCGTGACTGAGCGCGAGACGACCAGGCTCGTCGCCTGGAGCCAGGAACTCAGCCGGGTGCACCACCGACTACGGCAAGCGCTGACCGTGACCCGCGACTCCTTCGCGGACGGCACCCCCGGTGAGGCAGCCACCCGTGAACTGCTGCTGTACTGCTACGGCTTCTGTACCGCTCTCGGCAGTGGCCAGGCGACGGACGTCGGGGCAGGCGAGACGCCCCAGGATCACCGAGCTGGGCCGGACGGTGACCCCTGCCTTGCAGCTGGAGGACCGGCCGGGGCCACCGCGGTCGGCCGGAGGTGTCCCATGCCGCGACCGACCCTCGCGACCCTACCCGAACGTGAGGATGTGCGGCACCACTCCCAGGTGAAGCGACGCTTCACAGCAATACGACTCTCGCGTTAGGTTAGAGTCGCACGCACGGTCCCGGATGCCTTCCGCGCCCCGCTGCGAAGTGCGGCCGCGACAACGCCGCCCTCCGGGGCGGCCCTGCGCCGCCGTCCGCGCGGACGCGCTCCGTTCGCCGGGCGGGCTTTGGATCCCGGACGGGTGGGCTCCTGGCGACGCTGTCGACGTGTCGAACCGGTGTGCCCCGAGCGAGCAAGGAGTCCGCATGCTGCCCCGCCAGTCCTCTTCCGGCACGGAGACCAGGACCGACCCCGAGGAGGAACGCTTTGTGACGGCTGCCGCCCGGGTCGCCAGGACCCTGCCCGCCGAGCGGCCCGTGCTCGGCGTCCTGCGCGGCTTCAGCCGCGTCGACCGCGACCGCGCCCGCACGCTGCGCGGCAGGCTCGCCGAACGGGGGGTACTCACCGCCGACCTGAGCCTGGTGCCCGACGCGGGCGACCGCGACCCCGGGCGCGCCGCGGCCCCGCACCCCCGCGTGGACGTCCTGCTGTACGCCGGCGGGCCCCAGCCCGAGCACGCCATGAAGGCAGCGGCCCTCTGGCGCCTGCCGCTGCTCATCGAGCAGCAGGCCGAAGGGCGGGACGAGGCAACGAACAGCTCCGGCGAACACCGCCGGGCAGTGCTGGGCATCGATCTGCCCGGCGGCGCCTTCGACATCGCGGCGCGCGAAGCGGTGCTCGTTTCGCTGCAGCCACAGCCCGGCAGGGTGCGCCTCATCCTGGACAACGAGAAGATCAACGCACCAGGGGATCAGCCCTTCCGCGTCGCCCTGACGGGCGGGGGCCTGCTCGAGGCCAGCGGTGACGCTTTCGGGTCCAGGCGAGTGCGGCGCGTGCGCTTCGAGCGGGCCTGGGGCGCCTACCGGCTGGACATCGACGGCACTCCCGCCCACGACGTCCACGCCCCACTGCGCATGCAGACGCTGCCGGGCCGCCTGCACCTGCTGCACCCGTGAGGGAGCACCCCCGGTGGACGGTCGGGTGGACACCCCGCTTCCGGGGCAGCATTGGCTTCGAACCTCCGTACCGCGGGGGCTCCGGACCCGCGAGTCCGCGCTTCACCACCCCTCAAAGGCGCCGCCTGTCCGTCAGCACACCCTCACCTGGCGTCAACGATGGGAGCGCCTGCCATCACGTACACCCTTGGCCTTGACCGATCACTCCTGGGCTCTTGCCAACCAACTCTTCCCTTGCGTTAGAGTAGTGTTGCCGGCCGACGCAGTTCGGTCTGCTTCCAAGCCGTCCCCAGGCGGTGTCCGCTCCGTTGTCTCGGTCGCCGCCTGGGGACGGAGCCGGAGCCGCCCGTCCGGGCTGCCCCGACCGGTGCAGTCCTGCCGCAGGGCACAGCCGCGCTGACGTATCCCACACCTTGGGGAGAGCCATGACCGCAGAGGTCACCCGTATCGAGATCGCCGACCAACTGGAGGGACTGTTCGCGAACGGCGCCGTGAGCAAGCACGACATGCTCATCGCCGCCGCCGGCGCCCGTCCGGAGGTCCTCGAAGTCCTGTCGGTGTTGCCGGACCGCCGCTACACCGAACTCCGCCAGGTCTGGGAGGACCTGCCGCGCGTTCCTGTCGGCTCCTGAAAGGCAAGGAGGGAACAACCATGGCCCTGTTCATGCTCCAGCTCGCCAGCGGCGAGGACGCGGTCATCGAGGCGGACGCCGCAGGACGTACGGCTGCGGGAGAGATCGTGCTCGAATGCACCGAACAGTTCGGGCCCGCGGTCCGGCTGAAGACGTACCCGGTCGAGGCGGTGGCCGCAGTTTTCCGGCAGGCTCCCCTCGACGGCGGCGGCTACGGGTGGCTTCCCCAGCCGACGACCGGCACCTGGTGGTGCTACTGACACCCCGCACGTCGATGGGAGGACCTGATGGGCATTTTCCTGCTCGAAATGACTGACGGCAGCGAGCTGATCCTCACTGCCTCACGGGCCAGCCGCACGGAGGCCGGCGACGTGGCTTTCGAGGACGTCGACGCCTGCGGAAACTGGTCGCAGTGCCGCGCTGTCCGCGGTACTCACGTCAAGACGGCCTACGCGCGGCGTATCGGTGAGGACGGCGTGGCACGCTGGGTGCCCCAGCTGTCCGCGGGCCGCTGGTGGGCGTACTGAACAGTCTCCGCGGTCCGTCCCTCCCCGACTTCCTTCCCAGAGCCGCGTCACTGCCCTCGTGCCCCCACACACGAGCAGCCCGCAGGGGCGGCCGCCCCGGCCTCGCCCGCCGCTGCCGGCGCCCACGGCCGGACCACACGTCCCGGGGTTCCTTTTGGCTCCCCCTACCCCTAAGCGGAACAGGCCCTGTGAACGAGCGACGACGAAGCAGCCTGGACGGCAAGCCCGACAGGCAGCTCCCGCCACCAGTGCGGGCCCTGCCCGAAGGAAGGCTTCTGCAGTACTGGAAAGAACGCGAACGCCAGCACCTGCGCGACGTCTATGCCGGACTGCGCATCAAGAAGTTCCCCGAGGACCTGCGCGTGCTCGAACATCTTCTGTGGAGCTCCCGCAGTCAGGTGGTCATCGAGCTGGGGACGCATCTGGGCGGTTCCGCGCTGTGGTTCCGCGACCGCCTACGCACTCTCGCCGCGTACGGCCGCGTGCCCGAGGCCATCCGGGTCGTCACCGTCGACATCACCCAGGACCGGGCCCGGTCTCTCCTACAGGACGCAGACCCCCATTTCGACAAGGACATCACCCTCGTCGAGGGAGACATCACCGACCCCGGCATCACCGAAGCCGTCACCCGGCACATTCCTGCCGATGCCCGGTGTCTGGTCGTCGAGGACACCGCCCATACGTACACCACCACCTATGCAGCCCTGCGGCACTTCTCCTCACTCGTCGCCACCAACGGCTACTTCCTCGTCGAGGACGGAATCGTCGACATCGCGCAGCTCTCTCCTCCCGGCATGCCCGGAGGTGTGGTACCGGCCGTCCGCGACTGGCTCGCCACGGAGCAGGGGCGCCGTTTCCACGTACGCCGCGACCTCGAGCTGTACGGCATCACCTGCCACCCAAGCGGCTGGCTCCAGCGCGTCCACCCCTGACCCACGCCGCCGCAACAGGGGCCGGACCCGTGACACAGCCCGAGTACGGGGCGACTCCGAGTACGGGGCCGCCGTCTCACGCTTCGACGTGGCGGGAGCCTGCCGAGGTGGCTCACCGACCGACCGGCTGCCCGCCCGCCGGACGAGAGCCGCCCCGACCTGGCGGGCACGCCGGTCACGATGAGGGCAGGGACAGCGAGCGGCTCAGGCGGTAGCGCCCGCCGCCGATGAACCGTACGCCGGGTGTGCCGGACGTGATCGCGTGGGTGTCGTCGTGGTCCCCGGCCCCGCCGGCCCTCTGGTGCGCCTCGGCGCTGGTCCACACGGTGCGGAGGAGCACCCGCGTGCCCGTCGGCGCTCAGCAGGAAGTGCGCCGAGACCACTCCGGGCGGTCCGCCGTTCCGGGCCGAGCTGATCACGGCGGTGCCGGCGCGTGCGACGTCGGGGAAGGGGGCTGGTCAACACGGTCTCCCCGAAGGGCGGACGGACGGGTGCCGACGATGACGAGGCGACAGGGGCGGGAGCGGACAACTGCCGCACCGAGCCCCAGGGCAGGTGCCGGGCACGTGGCCGGAGGCTTATGTCACACCACGCATCCGGTTTCGGTGTACCGCTCCGGCGGCACGGTTTTCAGCGTCTCCACTGCCTCCGCAAGCGGAACCATCACCATGCCGGTGCCGTGCAGCGCGGTCATCATCCCGAACTCGCCCCGGTGCACGGCCTCCACGGCGTGCCATCCGAACCGGGTGGCCAGCACCCGGTCGTACGCGGTCGGCGTGCCGCCGCGCTGGACGTGACCGAGGATGACGGGGCGTGCTTCCTTGCCGAGCCGCTCCTCCAGCTCGATCGAGAGCTGGCGCGCGATCCCGGCGAAGCGCTCGTGGCCGTAGACGTCCTTGCCGCCCTCGTCGAAGTCCATGGTGCCGGACTTCGGCTTGGCACCCTCCGCGGCCACCACGATCGCGAACCGCTTGCCCGCCGAGAAACGCGCGCCGACCTTGGCGGCCAACTCGCCGATGTCAAAGGGCCTTTCGGGTACGACGATGGCGTGGGCACCGGCGGCCATGCCCGAGTGCAGGGCGATCCAGCCCGTGTGCCGGCCCATGACCTCGACGACCAGCACCCGCTGGTGGGACTCGGCGGTGGTCTTCAGCCGGTCCAGGGCCTCGGTGGCCACGGTGACGGCCGTGTCGAAACCGAAGGTGACGTCCGTGGCAGCGATGTCGTTGTCGATCGTCTTGGGCACGCCCACGATCGGCAGGCCGTTGTCGGACAGCAGCCGGGCCGCCTTCAGCGTGCCCTCGCCGCCGATCGGGATGATCGCGTCGAGCCCGAGCTCCTCGACGTGACGCCGGGCGCGCTCGACGCCGTCCCGCAGCTGCTCGGGACGGACCCGGGAAGAGCCGAGGATGGTGCCGCCGCGCGCGAGGATGCCGCCGACGGCGTCGAGGTCGAGCTTGAGGTAGTCGCACTCCAACAGGCCCTTCCAGCCGTCCCGGAAGCCGATGACCTCGTTGCCGTGGTCGACGACGGCACGGTGCACGACGGACCGGATGACGGCGTTCAGGCCGGGGCAGTCGCCGCCGGACGTGAGGACACCCATGCGCATGGCGTTCGGACTCCTGGAAGCAGGGCCGGGCGGCTGACGGCAGGTCGGCCCTCGCCCGTTGGCGGTCGGGGGCGGCGCCACCCCTCGGGGGAAAGGAGGCGGCGCCGCTTGACGACGACGGCGGCCTGTCGGAACCACCCTCGTAGCAACGACTGCCAATCTACCCTAACGTGACGGTAGATTTGAAGCGGCAAGAGGACCGGGCAGGCGACGCGAGGCGGTGGGTCGTGACAGGGCTGATGCAGATCGGCGAGGTGTCCGAGCGTACGGGTCTGTCCCTGCGGACGATCCGCCACTATGAGAATGTCGGTGTCGTCACTCCCAGCGAGCGCAGCGAAGGCGGCTTCCGCCTCTACACCGAGGCCGAGGTGCGCCGGCTGGCGCTGGCCCGGCGCATGCGGCCCCTGGGCCTGTGCCTGGAGGACGTGCGAGGCGTGCTGGACCTGCTGGAGCAGCTTCCCTCCAGCGGATCACCGCTGCCGGAAAGCGACAGCGAGGCGCACGAGGAACTGGTGACACGGTTGCGCGAGTACTGGGTCGAAGCCGACACACGGTGCGACGATCTGCGTCGGGAACTGGGGCAGGCGGAGGAATTCGCCCGCTCCCTGCACGACCACCTGGCCCGGGTCGTGAGCGCTGCCACGGCAGCCGGCGGGAATACGGAGACCGCGCGATGAGCGCGGGCGGCGACTGGGCGGCGTCCGAGGCGGCCAGGCGGCGGACGTTCGCGGTGATCAGGGGCGGGGCGCCCGCTCGCTCTGCCCTGCGCGAAGCGGAACGGGAGCCGCCGGGCGGATGCGGGAAACGTGGGCGCCGTGGCCGCCGCCCCGGAGGGAACCGCGTGCGACTCAACCTCCTGGGCGGCATCCGTCGACGGGCGGACGGTGCCGGGGTCGGCCGACGCCCTCGGCCGACCCCGGGTTGCCCTCTGCGTGGCCACCCGGTCACACGAGCGGCCCCGGAGGTGTGGAGCGGGAAGGCGGCACGAGGGCCGGAGAGACGCGGTCAATCTCTCACGGGAAGCCTGCGGCGCAGCGTGGCGGCGAAGTCCTCGGCCATTTCCAGACGCACTCGCAGCGTCTCGCACCGGGCGTCGACGACCTGGCGAAAGGAGTCCAGGCGCTCCCGCAGACGCTCGGCGTCTTCCCCCGTCTCGCCGGCCGCGCCGAACCTGTCGATGAGGTCGAGCAGCTCCCGAGTCTCCTCCAGGGAGAAGTCCAGGGGCTTCATCCGGCGGATCACCATGAGGCGTTCGACGTCGGCCTCCGTGTAGAGGCGGAACCCGCCCTTGCTGCGGGCGGAGGGGACCGCGATACCCACTTCCTCGTAGTGGCGGATCGTGCGGAGTGACAGGCCGGTCCGTTCGGCCACCTCGCCGATCTGCATCTGCCGGTCAGTCATCGCCGCACCCTCATTCCCAGCTCTTCCGCCGCATTTCGAACATGTCAAGTGCTCCAGCGTACGCGGGGCGCATCCCATGATCCCAGGGGTTGTTTACCTGCATTTCATAAGCCACAACTCGCACCTTGCCCTCACGTTAGGGTAGAGTCGTTGACGAGGGCGCCCGCGCTGTAAACGTTGGCACGGGCGGTCCCGCCGGAACGCGGGCCCCGACCGGGCACCTCCGGCACCCCAGGACTTTTGGGCAATGACGCCCGACCGGCCGCCGTCGCGGCGGCCACCCCAACCGGCAGGGCCCCCGTCGAGGCCGGGCCGCCGGGGATTCCGCCCCCTGGTGCGGAGTCGAGTACGAAAGCGCGCGTGCGTCCGGCGTGGATGCGTGCGCCCGAACAGAAACGGTTGCATGTCTTCACCGCTGTCCCAAGCCCCCAAGCTGCGCATGTCCAAGCCCGACTGGCTCGCCTCCCCCAAGGTCTTCCGCACCGAGGTGCTGGCCGGCCTCGTCGTGGCCCTGGCCCTGATCCCTGAGGCCATCTCCTTCTCGATCATCGCGGGTGTCGACCCGGCCGTCGGGCTGTTCGCCTCGTTCACCATGGCCGTGGTGATCTCGATCGTGGGCGGCCGCAAGGCCATGATCTCCGCTGCCACCGGTGCGATGGCGCTGGTCATCGCACCACTGAACCACGAGTACGGGCTCGGCTACATGATCGCCGCCGTCATCCTCGGCGGACTCATCCAGATCGTCCTCGGCGCGCTGGGCGTGGCCAAGCTGATGCGCTTCGTCCCCCGGTCGGTGATGGTCGGTTTCGTCAACGCCCTGGCCGTCCTGATCTTCATGGCGCAGGTCCCGGAGATGCGGGACGTGCCGTGGGCCGTCTACCCGCTGATCATCGGCGGCCTGGCCCTCATGGTGTTCTTCCCGAAGATCACCACGGTCGTCCCGGCTCCCCTGGTGTCCATCGTCATCCTCACCGTGATCACGGTCGCGGCCGGTATCGCGGTGCCGAACGTCGGTGACAAGGGCGACCTGCCCTCGTCCCTGCCGGTGCCCGGCCTGCCGGACGTGCCCTTCACGATGGACAGCCTCATCACCATCGCGCCGTACGCCTTCGCCTTCGCGCTGGTCGGCCTGATGGAGTCGCTGATGACCGCCAAGCTCGTGGACGACATCACCGACACGCACTCCAACAAGACCCGCGAGTCCCTCGCCCAGGGCATCGCCAACGTCATCACCGGATTCTTCGGCGGCATGGGCGGCTGCGCCATGATCGGCCAGACGATGATCAACGTGAAGACGTCCGGCGCCCGCACCCGGCTGTCGACCTTCCTCTCCGGTGTCTTCCTCCTCGTGCTCGTGGTGGTCTTCGGCCCGGTCGTCTCCACCATTCCGATGGCCGCGCTGGTCGCCGTGATGATCCTGGTCGCGTTCGGCACCTTCGACTGGCACTCCGTCCAGCCCAAGACGCTCAAGCGCATGCCGGTCGGCGAGACCGTGGTCATGGCCGTCACCGTCGCCTGCGTGGTGACCACCCACAACCTCGCCATCGGCGTGGTCGTCGGCTGCATCACCGCCATGGTCATCTTCGCCAAGCGCGTCGCCCACCTCGCCGAGGTCTCCGGCGTGGTCGACCCCGACGGCAACCAGGTCGTCTACGCGGTCACCGGCGAACTGTTCTTCGCCTCCTCCAATGACCTCGTCTACCAGTTCGACTACAAGGGCGACCCCGACGACGTCGTCATAGACCTGTCCGACGCCCACATCTGGGACGCCTCCTCGGTGGCCGCCCTGGACGCGATCGAGACCAAATACGGCGAGCGTGGCAAGAAGGTCACCATCATCGGCCTCAACAAGGCCAGCGCCGAAATGCACGACAAGCTCGCCGGCCAGCTCGCCGGCAGCCACTGAGACCGGCCGCCCCTGCCCGCCGACCACGGACCGCGGGCAGGGGCGGCCTTCGGCGCGCGGACCGGGCCGGGGCCAAGCCCTGACCGCTTCCCGGCCCGGTCCGCGTTCCAGCCGCCCCGCCACAGAGCAGGGCGGCGCCGGACTGCCCGCCGCAGCCCCCCTCTCGTGCACGTGGCGAGAGCTGTGACCACCCAGGAGGACGGATCATGACTGACGCAGCCGGACGGCTGGCAGAGATGGCGAAGCAGGCGCTGGGCAGGCCGCTGCCGCTACGGCTGCGGGCCTGGGACGGCAGCGAGGCCGGTCCCGCCACCGGGCCCGCCCTCGTCATCCGCAACCGCCGCGCACTGCACCGACTGGCATGGAAACCCGGCGAACTGGGCCTCGCCCGGGCCTGGGTGGCCGGGGACATCGACCTCGAAGGCGACCTGTACGAGGGCCTGGCCAAGCTCTCCGGCCTCATCTGGGACCGCGGGGAACCCGAAACCCGGCGCCAGCCCCTCCGGCGTGCGCTCACCGCAGTGCGCGACCCGCGCAACCTGCGCCTCGCCGCCGACTTCCTCGCCCTGGCCGGCCCCGCCCTGCCGCCGACGCCGCCACGCGAGGAAGCCGTCTCGCACAGCGGTCCACTGCACAGCCTGCGCCGCGACCGCGACGCCATCAGCCACCACTACGATGTCGGCAACGACTTCTACTCCGTGGTCCTGGGCCCCTCCATGGTCTACTCATGCGCCTACTGGGAGGACCCGGAGGGCACACTCGAAGACGCCCAGCGCGCCAAGCTCGACCTGATCTGCCGCAAGCTCGGCCTGCGCCCCGGCCGGCGCCTCCTCGACGTGGGATGCGGCTGGGGATCGATGGTCCTCCACGCCGTCGAGCACTACGGAGTCGAAGCGGTCGGCGTCACCATCTCCGAAGAACAAGCCGAACTCGCCCGCAAGCGCCTCGCCGAGGCCGGGCACACCGACCGGGCCGAGATCCGCGTGCAGGACTACCGCGAGATCGACGACGGCTCCTACGACGCCATCTCCTCCATCGGCATGGCCGAGCACGTCGGATCCACGCAGTACCGCGCCTACGCCCAGACCCTCCACTCCCTCCTCAAGCCCGGCGGCAGGCTCCTCAACCACCAGATCGCCCGCCGCCCGCTCAAGGACGAGGACGCCTACCGGATCGACGAGTTCATCGACCGCTACGTCTTCCCCGACGGCGAACTCGCACCCGTCGGCACCACCACGGCCCTGCTCGAGGACGCCGGATTCGAAGTACGCGACGTGGAAGCCCTGCGCGAGCACTACGCGCTCACCCTGCGCGCCTGGGTGTCCAACCTGGAGAAGCACTGGTCCCAGGCCACGCGGCTCACCACCGCCGGCCGCGCCAGGGTCTGGCGCCTCTACATGGCCGCGTCGGCCCTCGCCTTCGAGCAGAACAACATCGGCGTCAACCAGATCCTCGCCGTACGCACCGTCGCGGGCGGCAACGCGAAGATGCCACGCACCCGGGGCCACTGGCTGTACAGCACCGCCACCGACTGACCGGGCCGGGCAGCGGGGCCGGCCCGACTCCTTCGCCGGCCGCGCCCACCCGTACCGGGCGGAGGGCCTTCAGCGCGTGGACCGCCACGCGAGCCCTTCAACAGGCCCAGGTGGACGCGGCCTTTCACGCCCGGATGTTCGGCTTGTCACCTCACGCCCGGATGTCCGGCTTGTCACGCGTCTCCGTATGCCTCTCCGCCCAGTTCGAACCCGGCCGACCCCGCGGTGGCGTCCGCGAGCCAGGAGCGGAAGGTGTCCACATCGGCCTCCGGCAGGCCGACCTCGATGGTGACGCCCTCGGCGTACCGCACGTCGCGCACCGCGCGGCCCGCGGTGCGCAGGTCGTTCTGGAGCCTGCCGGCCCGCTGGTGGTCGACGGTCACCGTGGCGAGGCGGAACCGGCGGCGGGTGAGTGTGCCGATGTCGTCCAGGGCCTCGCCTACGGCGCCGCCGTAGGCGCGGACGAGGCCGCCCGCGCCGAGCTTGACGCCGCCGTAGTAGCGGGTGACGACGGCGACGACGTACCGCATGTCACGGCGCAGCAGCATCTGGAGCATCGGTGCACCGGCGGTGCCGCCCGGCTCGCCGTCGTCACTCGCCTTCTGGACGGCGGCGTCGGCGCCGATGACGTAGGCCCAGCAGTTGTGGCTGGCGTCCGCGTGCTTCTCGCGTACGCCCGCGACGAATGCCCGGGCGTCCTGCTCGGTGGCGGCCGGGGCGAGGGCGCACAGGAAGCGCGAGCGGTTGATCTCGGTCGCGTGCACACCCTCGCGGGCGACCGTGCGGTACTCGTCCTGCATCCGGCCAGCCTATGCGCTCACCGCGACCCGCCCCTCGGCACGGTCACGGCGGTGAGCAGGGCCGCGCCGGGGGCGAGGGCCCGCCAGGTGGCGCCGCGCCACGCCAGCACGGCGATCGCCGAGGTCGGGTACCTCACCCGCATCCGGTCGAGCGCGTCGTCCAGGTCGTCACCGGCCAGTGCGAGGACCAGCTCCTCCAGGCCGGGGTTGTGGGATCCCGGCCGCGCTATCACGCCGGGGCCCCGAGGTCCCTGGTGAGGTGGAGGCCGAGGAACCGGTCGGCGTACGCGCAGATCTCGAACCGGGCACCGTCCGGAAGGTCCGGGTCGGTCTCCACCCGGCGCAGCACTCGCAGCACCCCGGGGGCGTCCAGGTCGTCCTCCCAGGCGGCCCGCAGGCGGTCGCGCACGTCGCCCGGGACCGGACGTGAGGGCTGCCGCGCCCAGTCGGCGACCGCGCGGCGCCAGCGGGCGAGGGTGTCCCGGGCCTCCTCCAGCGCGGTGGCGTCGAGCTCCACGCGCGCGTGGTGGTGCCGTTCCAGCAGGGCGAGGCGCACGGCGTCGGGATCGGCGAGGTCGGGTTCGGCCGGGTGTACGGAGGCGACGGCGATCGTCGTCCCGTCCGGGGCGGCCGTGCCCTGGCGCACGACGCGGACGCTCTGTCCGGTGCCCGGGCCCGAGCCGAAGGCGGCGCCGTCCTCGAAGGGCCGGATGCCGAGGGCCTCCGCGTCCTCCCGCAGCCGGTCCGGCTCCTCAGCGCCGGTCAGCACCGCCCAGGCGGGCGTGCCGTCGAGTTCCAGGGCCCGCACCAGGAGGTCCGCGACGAGCAGCACGCGCAGTGCGGTGATGCCGCTCCCCGGCGCGTGCGCCTCGACACGGGTCGGTGCCCGTCGGGCGGGGGCGGCGAGGGCGGGTTCTCCGGTCCGGGTGTCGTTGATGCGCAGCACGAGGCGAGCGTAGGCGGGGGGACGCGCTGACGCACAGGGGCGCGCTCGCCCGCAGCGTCACCGCCGCACGGGAATCCCGGCATGCAGCCGCCCGTTGTCCTTTCCGGGAGGCCCGGCCCGCGGGCCCTCCGGGAGCGCTGGGAGGCCGCCGGTGTACGGCGACGAGGCAACCGTCCGCAAGATCCTCACCGAGCTGGGCGACACCTGGGCCGTGGTGGGCCTGTCGGCCAACCGGCAGCGCGCGGCGTACGGCGTCGCCGACGTGCTCCAGCGCTTCGGCAAGCGCGTGGTGCCGGTGCATCCCAAGGCGGAGACGGTGCACGGCGAGCAGGGGTACGCCTCGCTCGCGGACATCCCGTTCGACGTGGACGTCGTCGACGTCTTCGTCAACAGCGACCTGGCCGGACCGGTCGCCGACGAGGCGGTCGCCAAGGGTGCCGGGGCCGTCTGGTTCCAGCTCGGCGTGGTCGACGAGGCGGCGTACGGGCGGACCCGGGCCGCGGGCCTGGAGATGGTCATGGACCGCTGCCCGGCGATCGAGATCCCGCGACTGGGCTGATCGTGCCGGGGCTCACCGGCCGGCGGCCGGGCCGGACCCGACGACCACCATGCGGCCCGGTCGGGCGGTGGGCCGGGGACGTAGCCGGTCGTCCTCGTCCCAGGTCTCGCCCGTCCGCCCCGGGGAGCAGGCCCACCACCGTCCGGCACGCCGGCCGCGTGTCCGGCCGGGATGTCCGCCCCGCCGGCCAGTACCACCACGCCGTCCGGCGCAGGGCGTGACCGGAGCGTTCCGGCGAAGCCGGTGCCCAGGACCGTCCCTCCGCCGCCCGCCGGTGGGCTCGCCCCGTCCCGGCGCGGGGAGTGCGCGACCCGGCCGCCGCGTCGCACGGCGCCCGGGTCCCCCGATCTGCCGGCGGCAGGAGCAGTCATCGGGGGCAGCGTGACTTCGCCGTCCGGCACCCGCCACGTGCCTTCGCGGGCACAGGGCCGCCGCGGCCGTTCCCGTGGGCCGCGCACCGCCCACATAATGTCGGCGTGACAGCGCCCTCCCCACACCCCAACTCCGGTTCGCCCCGACGTTGTCCGGCCGTCGTGGTGGGCGCCGGCCCGGCCGGTCTCACCGTCGGCAACATCCTGCGGGCCGCGGGCGTCGACTGCCTGGTCCTGGAGACCGAGACCCGTGCGTTCATCGAGCGGCGGCCGCGGGCCGGGGTCATCGAGGAGTGGGCCGTACGCGGGCTGGAGCGGCGCGGACTTGCACGGACGCTGCTGGAGCGGGCGCAGACGCACACCGAGTGCGAGTTCCGCTTCGCCGGAGAGCGGTACCGCTTCGGGTACACGGAGCTGACCGGGCGTCACCATTTCGTCTATCCACAGCAGTTCCTGGTGACGGACCTGGTCCGTGAGTACGCGGACGTACGGGGCGGGGAGATCCGGTTCGGGGTGCGGGACGTGCGCCTGCACGAGCCGGAGTCCGACCGCCCTTCGGTGTCGTACCTGGACCCCGGTTCCGGTGAGCGCCGGGTCGTGGAGGCCGACTTCGTCGCGGGCTGCGACGGTGCGCGCGGCGTCACGCGGGCGGCGCTGGTTCCCGAGCGGTCCCGTCTCGCGCGGCACGACTACGGTGTGGGCTGGCTGGCACTGCTCGCCGAGGCACCGCCGTCCTCGGACTGCGTCGTCTTCGGCATGCACCCGCGCGGGTTCGCCGGGCACATGCCGCGCAGCCCGGACGTCACCCGCTACTACCTCCAGTGTCCGCCGGGCGACGACCCGGAGAACTGGCCGCACGAGCGGGTCTGGACCGAGCTGCGGGAGCGGCTGGGCGCGGCCGGCGCACCGCCGCTCAAGGAGGGCCGGCTGATCGAACGGCGTGTCCTGGACATGCACAGCTATGTCGTCGAGCCCATGGCCCGCGGGCGGCTCTTCCTGGCCGGGGACGCGGCGCACCTGACCGCGCCCATCGCCGCCAAGGGCCTGAACCTCGCCCTGCACGACGCCTTCCTGCTCGGTGACGGACTGGTCGCGTCCCTCACGAAGGGGGACGGCTCCGGGCTGTCCGGCTACTCGGCCACGTGCCTCGCGCGGGTCTGGGACTACCAGGAGTTCTCCCAGTGGCTCGGGGAGATGTACCACGGCACGGCGTCGGGCGATCCGTACCGCGCGGGTGCCGCGCTGGCGCGGTTGCGCCGGCTGTCCGACTCCCCGGTCGCGGCGGCGGAGTTCGCGGAGCGGTACCTGGGCGCGAGGACCACCGGCTGAGGACTCCGGCTCAGTCGTGCAGCGGCCGGTCGCCGAGCCGGTGGTCGGCCACGTTCAGCGCCTCGTCGACCAGGCGGCGCAGATGTCCGTCGCGCAGCGCGTAGACGACCCGGCGTCCCTCCTTGCGGGTGCTCACCAGTCCCGCGAGCCGCAGCCTGGCCAGGTGCTGACTGACCGCGGGCCGGGCCGCCCGGCACACCTCGGTGAGGGTGGTGACATCGGCCTCGCCACCGGTCAGGGCGTGCAGCAGGGTCAGCCGGGTGCGGTCGCCGAGCAGGGCGAGGACCTCGGCGGCGAGTGCGAACTGCTCCTCGCCCGGGGTACGCGGGTGCGCGTCGTCCGCGGGTGACAGGTGCGTGCGTGCGCTCATACGCACATAATGGCCTTCGTGGGCGGCACACGTCCACCCACCCGCACCGGACCACCGGAAGGGGCACCCCGTGAGCGACCCGCACCGGCGTCACGACCACACCGAGCACCCTCGTCACCCGCACCCGCACCCGCACGGCGGCCGCCACTCCCCCGACGGCCGACGGCACGGGCAGCGCCTCGCACACCGCGTCGCCCACCGCCTCACCCCGCACTCCCACGAGAGCGCCGACAAGCTGGACCCGGCCCTGGAGTCCTCGGCCCGCGGGCTGCGCGCGCTGTGGGTGTCGCTGGCGGTGCTGGGCGCCACGGCGCTCGCCCAGGCGGCCGTGGTGGTGGTCTCCGGGTCGGTGGCGCTGCTCGGCGACACGGTGCACAACACCGCGGACGCGCTGACCGCCGTACCCCTGGGCATCGCCTTCCTCCTGGGGCGCCGGGCCGCGACCCGGCGCTTCACGTACGGCTACGGACGGGCGGAGGACCTGGCAGGCGTCGTGATCGTTCTGACGATCGCCGCATCGGCGGTCCTCGCGGCGTGGACGGCGGTGGAGCGGCTGCTCGACCCGCGCCCGGTCACGCACCTTCCGGCGGTCGCGGTGGCCGCCCTGGTCGGCTTCGCGGGCAACGAGTGGGTGGCCCGCCACCGGATCCGCGTGGGCCGGGAGATCGGCTCCGCCGCGCTGGTCGCCGACGGTCTGCACGCCCGCGCCGACGGCTGCACCTCACTGGCCGTGCTGCTGGGCGCCGGGGGCGCGGCGCTCGGATGGCAGCTCGCCGACCCGGTGGTGGGGTTGGTGATCACGGCCGCGATCGTCGTGGTCCTGCGGGACGCGGCGCGCGAGGTGTTCCGGCGGCTGCTGGACGCCGTCGACCCGGCGCTGGTGGACCGGGCCGAGCACGTACTCGGCGAGGTTCCCGGCGTGCGCGGGGTGGGCGAGCTGCGGCTGCGCTGGATCGGGCACCGGCTGCGCGCCGAGGTCGCCGTGGTGGTGGACGGCGAGGCGACCGTCCGCCAGGCCCACCGCATCGCCGTGGAGGCCGAGCACGCCCTGCTGCACGCGGTGCCGCGGCTGACCGCCGCCCTGGTCCACGCCGACCCGGCACCGGCGCCGGGCGAGGCGGATCCGCACCTGGCGATCGCCCACCACACCACCGCGTGACGGGTCAGGCGACGCCCAGCCCTTCCAGGACCTCGACGCCGGGCAGCTCCGCGAAGACCTTGCCCGGCACGAGCAGCTTGCCGCGCCGGCGTCCGCTGCCGACGAGGACGTACGGAAGGTCGACGACGGCCGAGTCCACCAGCACGGGCCAGTCGCCGGGCAGGCCGACCGGCGTGATACCGCCGTACTCCATGCCGGTCTCGCCGGTCGCCGTGTCCATCGGGGCGAAGGATGCCTTGCGCGCACCGAGACGACGGCGCACGACGCCATTGACGTCGACCCGGGTGGTGGAGAGCACCACACAGGCGGCCAGGGTCGTGCCGCCGCCGCGTCTGCCGGTGACCACCACGCAGTTCGCGGACTGTTCGAGCAGTTCACGGCCGTAGTGCTCGACGAAGGTGGCGGTGTCCGCCCATTCCGGTTCGGTGTCGACGTAGAGGATCTGGCCGGCGGGGACACCGCCGCTCCAGTCGCGTACGGCGTCGGCGACCGGGCGGATCAGTTCGTCGAGGCAGTCCGGGGCGGGCGTGGCGCTGTCGAAGTTCCCGATGGGTGCGTCCATGGCCGCACGCTAACAACTGCCGCCGCCTCGGAGAACGGCCGTCTCAGCGGACGGGCGGCACCGAGACGGCCGTGATCATTTCCATGGGTCCGTCACCCTCGTTGCCGTACGTGTGCGGGGTGTCGGACTCGAAGGAGGCGCTCGCGCCCGTCGGGACCCGGTGGGCCACCCCGTCCACGGTGAGCGTGAGTTCCCCGGCGGTGACGTGCACCAGCTCGACCGTGCCGGTGGGGTGCGGGTCGGAGGGGCTGTTCTCACCCGGCATCAGCCGCCACTCCCACATCTCCAGCGGGCCCGGCGCCTCCGCCCCGGCGAGGAGCCGGCTGAAGCTGCCGGCGTCGGTGCGCCAGAGGCGTACGGCCTGTTCGGCGGGGACGACACGGACCGTCGGCCCCTGCTCCCAGTCGAGCAGGGTGGTGATGCTGACACCGAGCGCGTCACCGATCTTCACGACGGTGCCGAGGCTGGGGTTGGTGCGCGCCTGCTCGATCTGGATGAGCATGCCGCGGCTGACACCGGCGCGCGCGGCCAGCGCCTCCAGCGTGAAACCGCGCTCGGTGCGCCAGCGCTTGACGTTGCGCGCCAGGGACTGGGTCAGCAGGTCGAGGTCCGCCACGTTCCGTCCAGTGACTTGTGCATTATTTTGAATGACAGGGTGCAGTGAACTGAACTATGGTCTGCTGCACCCGGAGGTCCACCGAACTGTACTGCGAGGCGACCGGATCATGACAGCGCTGTTCGCCCTGGCCACCAGCCTTTTGTGGGGCATGGCCGACTTCGGCGGCGGGGCCCTGGCCCGGCGCACGCCGGCGCTGACCGTGGTCGTCCTCTCCCAGTCGGTCGCGGTCGTCGTCCTCGGCACCGTCGTGGCCGCGACCGGCGCGTGGAGCGAGGCGTCGCCGCACCTGTGGTTCGCGGTCGCGGCGGGCCTGGTCGGGCCGGTGGCGATGCTCGCCTTCCACCGGGCGCTCGCCCTGGGCCCGATGGGCGTCGTCTCGCCGCTCGGCTCGCTCGGCGTGGCCGTGCCGGTGACCGTGGGTCTCGTCCTGGGCGAGCGTCCCGGGCCCGCGCGGTTCACCGGCATCCTGGTCACCGTCGCCGGGGTCGTACTGGCCGGCGGGCCACAGCTGCGGGGCGCGCCGGTCCAGCGGCGGGCCGTCGTCCTCACACTCGTCGCCGCGTTCGGCTTCGGCGCGGTGATGACCCTGATCGCCGAGGCGTCGACGACGCTCACCGGTCTCTTCCCGGCCCTGTTCGTCCAGCGGGTCACCAACGTCGCCGCGGGCGGTCCGGCGCTGTGGGCGTCCGTCCGGCGCGGCGTGCCCGCGCTGCCGCCCCAGGGCCTGCCCCGGAGCATGCTGCCGGCGCTGGCCTTCGTCGGGCTCGCCGACGTCGCGGCCAACGGCACGTACTCGATCGCCGCCCGGCACGGCCCGGTCACGGTGGCCGCCGTACTGGCCTCCCTCTACCCGGTGGTGACCGCACTGGCGGCGCGCGGATTCCTGAGCGAACGGCTGCGTGCCGTGCAGGCGGCGGGCGCGGGCCTCGCCCTGGTGGGGACGCTGCTGCTGGCCACGGGCTGAGACGGCCACCCGCCCGGCTGCGCGGGCTTCCCGCTCAGCCCTCGGCGGCCGGCTCCGCGAGCCTGCCCGGCGCTGTCGCCGGGTCGTCCAGCTCGGCAAGGCGGGCCACCGCCTCGTCGTCCAGCTTCGACAGCTCCCGCAACTGCCCCGGCGTGACCCCGTCGGGAATCGGCACCGGAGCCGGTGTCCGCAGCGGCGGCTGCCAGCCCGCGGCGGGTGTCCAGCGCCGTACGACGCGGGCGGGGGCGCCCGCCACCACGGCGTGGTCGGGGACCGTGCCCCGGACCACGGCGCCGGCGGCCACGACCGCGTTCCGCCCGATCCGCGCACCCGGCAGGATCACCGCGCCGGTGCCGATCCAGCAGCCGGAGCCGATCTCCACCGGGTCCATCCGGGGCCACTGCTTGCCGATGGGCTGGTGCGGGTCGTCGTAGGAGTGGTTGGTGGAGGTGACGTAGACGTACGGGCCGAAGTAGCAGTCGCTGCCGATGGTGACGGTGGTGTCGGCGATGACATGGCTGCCGCGGCCGAGGACGACTCCGTCTCCGAGGCGCAGGATCGGCTCCGGGCCGAGGTCGAGGTCGGGCATGAGCCCGGCGGTCAGGGTGACCTGCTCGCCGATGACGCAGTGGGCGCCGACGTGGATCCAGGGCTCGCCGAAGACGGTACCCAGCGGGAAGGCGAGGCGGGTGCCCGTGCCCAGTGCACCGAAGCGGAACCGCCCGGGATGCGCGGCGGTGACGGAACCGGTGCGCTGCACCCAGGCCCAGCCCGCGTGGACGGCCCGCTGCGCGAGGCGGCTCCGCCAGGACGAGAACGTGTTCTTGCGCTTGGGCACCCGCTCACGGTAGTCCGCGCGCCGTGCCGCCATGACCGCACCGTGCTGTGATCTTCACCCCACCGGGTGGCGTACGGTGCCGTACGACACCCGAGCAGGAGGCGAAGATGACGCAGCAGGCGCTGATCACGGGCATCGGCGGCAAGGAGCCGAAGGTCGACGCGGAGGCCTTCGTGGCGCCGACGTCCGCGGTCGTCGGGGACGTGACGCTGCACGCCGGGGCGAGCGTCTGGTACGGCGCGGTACTGCGCGGCGACGTCGAGCGGATCTCCGTCGGCGCGAACAGCAACGTCCAGGACAACTGCACGCTCCACGCCGATCCCGGCTTCCCCGTCACGGTCGGCGAGCGGGTCTCCATCGGGCACAACGCCGTGGTGCACGGCGCGACCGTCGAGGACGACTGCCTGGTCGGCATGGGCGCCACCGTCCTCAACGGCGCGGTGATCGGCGCCGGTTCACTGGTGGCGGCCCAGGCGCTGGTCCCGCAGGGGATGCGGGTGCCGCCGGGCTCGCTGGTCGCGGGGGTGCCGGCGAAGGTGAAGCGGGAGCTGACGGACGAGGAGCGTCAGGGGGTCACGCTGAACGGCACGATGTACGCGGCGCTGGCCGGGCAGCACCGGGAAGCGGTGGGGGACGTTCTGTAGGAGGCCGTGCGCGGGGTTGTCCCTGGCTGGTCCCGCCCGCGCGGCGCAGCCGCACATCGACACGGCCCCGCGCCCCTTCCGCCAGCCCTTCACTCCCCGGCGGTCGCAGGCCGGGCTTCCGGCGGGGCCTCCACCTGGGCCCTGCCCGCCCGGCGCTTGACGATCAGCATCGAGGCGATGCCGATCAGGACCGCCACCACCAGGCCCAGCCACGAGAAGCGCTTGAGCCAGGACTCGGCGACGACGCCGACGTAGTAGATGACGGCGGTGGTGCCGCCCGCCCAGACGATGCCGCCGAGGACGTTGGCGATCAGGAACTTCCAGTACGGCATCCGCAGCACCCCGGCCAGCGGTCCCGCGAAGATGCGCAGCAGGGCGACGAAGCGGCCGAAGAACACGGCCCACACGCCCCACTTCTGGAAGGACCGCTCGGCGGTGGCGACGTGCCCCTCGCTGAAGTGCTTGGGGAATTTCCTCGCCAGCCAGGCCAGCAGGGGCCGGCCGCCCTTGCGGCCGATGGCGTAGCCGACGGAGTCGCCGATCACCGCGCCCGCGCTGGCACAGGCACCGAGGATCACCGGGTCGATCCCGCCGTGCTGCGACGACAGCAGGGCCGCCGACACCAGGATGATCTCACCGGGCAGCGGGATGCCCAGGCTCTCCAGACCGATGACCAGCGCGACGACGGCGTAGACGGCCGCCGCCGGCACCGTGTCGAGCCATTCCTGGACGTGCAAGGCCCCACCCTCCGGTTCGCATACCTGTTCCCGGTGCGCCTCGATCGAGGCGCACCGGGAAGCGTACCGGGTCGGCGGGGGTCAGCTGTGGGGGCGAAGGGTCCACATGACGGTCATCTCACCGGTCACGGCGCCGTCCTCGCGCCGGATGGCGACGCCGACCGGGAACTCGGGGCGGCTGCCCGCCTCCAGTTCGGCGACGACCTCGGCGGCGGGGCGGCCGAGCGTCGCGGTCGCGGTGACCGGTCCGAGGGCGATCTTCTTGAAGGCGATCTCCGCGGTGACCGGCAGCGGCACCGCGCGGGAGAGCTGGTCGCCGAAGGCGGCCAGCACGATCGCGCCGCTGGCCGACTCGCCCAGCGTGAACATGGCCCCGGCGTGCGGTCCGCCGACGTGGTTGCGGTACTCGCTCTGGTCCGGGAGGGCCAGGACGGCCCTGTCCGGAGTGGTCTCCAGGTACTGGAGGTTCAGGGTCCGCACCATCGGCACCGTGGCGGCGAGCAACTCGCCGATCGACATCTGATCTGCGCTCATGAAGGCAGGTTACCCGCGAGTAGCATCCGGGGCCAGAAAGGCGACCATCTTCGTCTTCAAGCCCGCGGACGGCGACCTCGTCTTCCGGTCGTTCTTCGGCACCGCGGGCGCCGACGACGAGACGCCCGGAACCACCGTCCGCGAAATCCTCGCCACCGTCGGGGAATCCTCCCCCTCGGACTCCTGGGACTTCGGTACGTCCCTGACAAGGACCGGTGACCGAATCGTGTCCTGGGCGGCATTAGGGTGACTGCTCATGTGGCCAGGACAGCAGCCGCCCGGGGGCGAGCAGAACCCGCAGGACAATCCGTACCAGCAGCCGGGGTACCAGCAGCCGAATCCGTACCAGCAGCCCGGCTACCAGCAGCAGCCCGGCGCGTACGAGCAGCCGTGGGGCGCGCCGCAGCCGGCCGGGGCTCCGCAGCCCTCGCCGGGCCGGGGCGGCGGTGGCAACCGGACGAAGGTGGTCGCGATCGTCGCCGCCCTCGCCGTGGTGGTGGCCGCCGGCGTGACCGGGTTCCTGGTGCTCGGCGGTGACAAGGACGGCCAGGCGGACGACGGCAAGGACAAGAAGCCGTCCGTGAGCGCGCCCGCGGAGAAGTCCGAGTCCCCCTCCGCCGGCCCGAGCGCGTCCGGTGCCGACGACAACCCGCGCGGCGGCGAGGGCGCGAAGGCCACCGTCGAGGGCTGGAAGGTCGTCGCCAACCCGCGCTTCGGCACGATGTTCGACGTGCCCGCGGACTGGGAGATCGACAGCACCGACACCAGCGTCGGCTTCGAGTGGGAAGAGGACGGCAAGACCGACCGCACCACCGTCACCGCACCGGCGTACCTGAAGTCCGAGTGGTGCACGACCGACGAGAACAAGGACGGCCGCAAGGAGACCACCGCCCTGGCCACCACGGGCACCCGCGGTGAGAGCGGCGCCAAGAACACCGACATGGCGGCCGAGACGCGGGTGCCGTGGTGGATTTACGGCGGTTTCACCGAGCCGGACAAGAAGGCCGTGAAGTACGGCAAGCCGAAGGCGTACACCACCGCGTCCGGCATCAAGGGCAGCGTCATCACGGCGCACTCGGAGGGCGCGCCCAAGAAGGGGAAGTGCGACACCGAGGGCAAGGCGACCACCTTCGCCTTCAAGAACAGCGCGGGCGATTTCGTCACCTGGAACCTGTACGGCGCCAAGGGGGTCGACGAGGAGGTCCCGGAGGCGACGATCCAGAAGATACTGAGCACCGTGCGCCTCACCGAGGAACCGCCGACCGAGTCATAGGCACACCGGCGGCCAGGCACACCGGCGGGGCGACGCGGCCCGCGTGCCGCCTCAGCCGACGCCGAACGCCCCGGCAGGCGGCTCGGGCGACGGTACGGCGTCCTCGTCGCGCACCGGCCGGGCGTCGCCGATGAAGTCCCGCAGGGCGGGCCCGTGCTCGACCCGGGCCGGGAAGGCGTCGGCGGCGGTGCGCCGGGCCAGTGCCGCGGTGTCCAGCGGCCGGTGTGCGGCGACGACCACCGCGTTGCCGAAGCGGCGCCCGCGCAGCGTCCCCGGTTCGGCGATCAGCGCCAGCTCCGCGAAGAACGCGGCGAACCCGGCCAGTTGGCCGCGCAGGAAGCTGAACGGCACCCCGTCCGCCAGGTTGGCCACGTACACACCGTCGGCGCGCAGCACCCGGACCGCCTCGCGCACGTAGCCGACGGAGGTCAGGTGCGCGGGCACCCGTGAGCCGCCGAAGACGTCGGCGACCAGCACGTCGGCCGAGTCCGCGGGGGCGGCCTCCAGCCAGGCGCGGGCATCGGCGCCGTGAGCGGTGATGCCCCCGCCCGGTGGCAGCGGCAGGTGCTCGGCGACCAGGCCGAGCAGGCCCCGGTCGGCCTCCACCACGTCCTGTCGTGAGCCGGGCCGGGTGGCGGCCAGGTACCGGGGCAGGGTGAACGCGCCGCCGCCGAGGTGCAGGACGTCCAGCGCACGCCCCGGTTCGGCCACCGTGTCCAGGGCGTGGCCGAGCCGGCGCGTGTACTCGAACTCCAGGTGCGCCGGCTCGTCCAGGTCGACGTACGACTGCGGCGCCCCGTCGACGGTGAGCAGCCAGGCCCGTTCCCGGTCGACGTCGGGCATGAGCTTGGCGGTGCCGTGGTCGGTCACGCGGCTGACGGGTATGGCTTCGTTCACCCGCCCATTGTGCCAAGCGCCGGCCTCACCCGACGGCGGTCACGGTCCCCGCGCCCACGGTGCGGCCGCCCTCGCGGACGGCGAAGCCGAGCCCCGTCTCCAGCGGTACGTCCCGCCCCAGTTCGACCGTCATGGTGACGGTGTCCCCGGGCCGGGCGACGGCCGCCTCGCCGAGGTCCACGTCGCCGACCACGTCCGCGGTCCGGATGTAGAACCGCGGCCGGTATCCGGTGGTGAGCGGCGTCGAGCGCCCGCCCTCGCGTGCCGACAGCACGTACACCCGCGCCGGGAAGCGCCGCGCGGGCACGACACTGCCGGGTGCGGCGACCACGTGCCCCCGGCGCACCGTGTCGCGGGCGACGCCGCGCAGCAGCAGCGCCACGTTGTCCCCGGCCTGTGCCTCCTCCATGGGCCTGCCGAAGGTCTCCAGGCCGGTGACGACCGTCCCGGCGGGCGCCCCGAGCACCTCGACGCGTCCCACCCGGGCACCGTGGTGAGCGGATACCGGACCACGGGCGGGAAACCGGAAGAGCAATACGTCACATACCGGAGCGGGTAATCGACGGCGAAGTAGTGGTACCCGCGCTCGGGCAGCCGCCGGCAGCGCGGCGCGACCGCCGTGCGGTCCGACTCGCCGGGGCCGGTGCGCCCGCCTGCACGGTGCGGGACAGGATGCGGCGAACAGGCGAGATCGGGCCCGGGAAAGGGGCCGCGTTCCTCATGTACGCGCGCATGTCCGCGGCCCGTTCCGGGTTCGGCGGCGGCCGCGTATGCGGCGGTGAGCCGCTCCAGCACCGTGTCGGCGAGGGCGCTGCGCGGCACGTCCGGAATCCCCCGCGCCGTGGCGCTCATGAGACGCACCATACGGCGATCACACACATGTGTCGGTTAGTGTCGCCGGATGCTCGATGCCACCACCCGCGCTGGGGGCACCGCCACGGTCTCTCCCCGGACCGCCGCCACGGAACTCGCCGTCGCCACCGCCGTCGGACGGGTCGCACCCTCCGGTTTCGCCGCCCGCGTGACGAGAGTGCTGCTCTCGCCGTGGTCCAGGCTCTCCCTGCTCGTCGCCCTGCTGGCCTCGGCCGCCACGGCGGTGGTGCTGTTCCAGCCGCAGCGGTTGCTGACGAACGGCTGGCCGCCGCAGCTCGGGGGTGCCGCGGCGGCCCTCGCCTACGCGGTGGCGTACGGGCTGTGCACGGTCGCCTTTGTACCGCGTCCGCTGCTCAACCTGGCCGCGGGCGCGCTGTTCGGTTCGCAGTGGGGTCTCGCCTCCGCGCTGGCGGGGACGGTGCTCGGCGCCGGGATCGCCTTCTGTCTCGGCCGGGTGCTGGGCCAGGAGGCGTTGCGCCCGCTGCTGCGGGGCAAGTGGCTGAAGGCCGCCGACGGGCAGCTGAGCCGGCACGGTTTCCGGTCGATGCTGGCGGCGCGGCTGTTCCCCGGGGTCCCGTTCGCCGCCGCCAACTACTGCGCCGCGGTCTCCCGCATGGGGCTGCTGCCCTTCCTGCTGGCGACAGGGCTCGGGTCGGTCCCCAACACCGCCGCCTACGCCGTCGCCGGGGCGCGCGCCTCGACACCCACCTCCCCCGCCTTCCTGATCGCGCTGGCCTGCATCGCCCTGCCGGGGCTGGCGGGCGCGGTGGTGGCCTGGCGCAGGCGGCACCGGCTGCGCGGTCACTGACGGAGCGTTACACCGCCTCCAGGATCATGGCGTTGGCGAGGCCGCCCGCCCCGCACCTGGTCTGCGGGCCGTAGCGGCGCCGCTTTCACGCAGGGCGTGCACGAGGGTGGTGGCCAGACGGGTGAGCGTTCGATCGAGCAGGCTCGCGGCAACGAACTGGTTCCCCGGGGCGCGCGTCCGGCCTCCGGAGACACCGTCCGCCACGAGGACCTGACCGCGCATGCGCGGGCCCCCGGCTGGACGGTGACGGGGCCCGCGGCGGCACAGGGGCCCACCCGCCCCCTGTGGCCCGCCCTTCATTCGGGGGCGCTACGCTGCCCCTCGGCAGGCCGCTTCCCGATCACCGTACCCGGCGGTCCGGCGTGCCCATCGACCGCTTCTCGATCGCCACTTGGACCCCGTAACCCCATGTCTTGGTTTGAATCCCTCGTCCTCGGACTCGTCCAGGGGCTGACCGAGTTCCTCCCCGTGTCGTCCAGCGCGCACCTGCGTCTGACCGCGGCCTTCTCCGGCTGGCACGACCCGGGCGCGGCCTTCACGGCGATCACGCAGATCGGTACCGAAGCCGCGGTGCTCATCTACTTCCGCAAGGACATCGGCCGGATCGTCTCGGCGTGGACTCGCTCGCTCACCGACAAGTCCGTGCGCCGCGACCCGGACGCGCGCATGGGCTGGCTGGTGATCGTCGGCTCAATCCCGATCGGCGTGCTCGGCCTGACGCTGAAGGACCAGATCGAGGGCCCCTTCCGTGATCTGCGGATCACCGCGACGATGCTGATCGTCGTCGGCGTGATCATCGGCATCGCCGACCGGATGGCCGCCCGGGACGAGAAGGGCGGCCGGCACCGCGCGCCCCAGCAGCGCAAGGAACTGGAGAACCTGGGCGTCCGGGACGGTCTGATCTACGGCCTGTGCCAGGCGGCGGCCCTCATCCCCGGCGTCTCCCGCTCCGGCGCGACCATCAGCGGCGGTCTCTTCATGGGCTACCGGCGCGAGGCCGCCGCACGGTACTCGTTCCTGCTGGCGATCCCGGCGGTGCTCGCGTCCGGCGTGTTCGAGCTGAAGGACGCGATGGAGAGCGGCCACGTCTCCTGGGGGCCGACGCTCCTCGCGACGGTCATCGCCTTCGCGACCGGGTACGTGGTCATCGCCTGGTTCATGAAGTTCATCTCCACCAAGAGCTTCATGCCGTTCGTCTGGTACCGCATCGCGCTCGGCATCGTCATCATCGCCCTGGTCGCGACGGGTGCCCTCAGCCCGCACGCCGCGGAGTCCTCCGGCTGACGGCGTCCGCGTGTGTAGCCATCCGGTAGCGCAGTGTCAGTGCTTGCCCCTAGGCTTGTCCGCATGTCCCCCGATTACGCGCACCCTGGTTCCGTGCGGTCCGCCGCGGAACTGAACGATCAGATCCGCGCGCTGTGGCGGCGCGCGGGCGGGACCCTGTCCGCACAGGAGCGGGTGGAGTACGAGTTGCTGGTGGTCGAGTGGGCGACCGCGATCCGCGGCGAGGTCATCGAGGCGGCCTGAGCGGCGGGAGCCGGCCGTGCCGCCGCCCGCCCCGCCCCGGGACGGCCCCGTTCCCGGCCCCGCCCGGGGTCAGCGCCCGCCCGCCACCCGGAGTACCGTCCCCGTCGCGTACGACGCGTCGGGCGACAGCAGCCAGGAGATCGCCGCGGCGATCTCCTCCGCCCGGCCCGCACGTCCCATCGGCACCGCCGCCCCCATCCGCGCCGCCCGGCCCGCGTCACCCGCCGCCGCGTGCATCTCGGTGTCGATCACTCCGGGCGCGACGGCGTTGACCCGGACTCCGTCCGGGCCCAGCTCCTTGGCCAGGCCCAGCGTCAGCGCGTCGACGCCCGCCTTGCTCGCCGCGTAGTGCACGTACTCCCCCGGACTGCCGAGGGTCGCGGCGCCCGACGAGACGTTCACGATCACACCGCTCCCCCGTCGCGTCATCAGCCGCGCGGCCCGCCGGGAGCACAGCAGCACGCCCAGCAGATTGACGTCGAGGACCCGGCGCAGGTCCGCGGTGTCGCTGTCGGCGAGCCGCCCCAGCGGTCCGGTCACCGCCGCGTTGTTCACCAGCCCGGTCACCGGACCCAGCCGCTCCTCCGCCACGTCGAAGAGCCCCTCGACGTCGGCCTCGACGGACGTGTCCGCGCGCACCGCGATGCCGCGGCCACCCGCCTCGCGGACCCCCGCCGCGACCGCCTCGGCCGCCGCCGAGTCGCGGACGTACCCCACGGCGACGTCGTGGCCGTCCGCCGCGAGCCGCAGGCAGGTCGCCGCGCCGATGCCCCGGCCGCCGCCGGTGACCACTGTGATGGGACGCGTCATGAGTACCTCCAGGCAGGTGATCGATCATCGATCACCTTAGGACAGGTGGCGCACGCCGCACAGATCTGCCGCAGCCGGCACCCGAACACCCGGCGCCTTCCCCGCCACGGACGCCCGGTGTGATCAACTGAATTCGCCCTCGTCACGAGCGCACACTGCAGACATCAGGGGGTAGGAAGCCGCCCATGAAGACGCTCGACCGCCGGCTCACCTCCCCGTGGGGGCGCTCGGCCGCCGCCGCGCTCGCCGGCGCGCTGCCCGTGCTCGCCTTCCCGGGACCGGCCCTGTGGTGGTGGGCCTGGTTCGCGCTGGTCCCCTGGATCCTGCTGGCCCGTACCGCGCCGGGCGGGAGACGGGCGGCGTACGACGGGTGGTGCGGCGGGTTCGGGTTCGTGCTGGCCATGCACCACTGGCTGCTGCCGAACCTGCACGTGTTCACGTTCGTCATCGCCGCGCTGCTCGGTGCCCTGTGGGTTCCGTGGGGCTGGCTGGTGCGCCGGCTGCTGGGCGGGGAGCCGTCCGCCGGCCGGGTGGCGGCGGCGCTCGTGGTGCTGCCGTCGGGGTGGCTGCTGGCGGAGCTGGTGCGGTCCTGGCAGGGGCTGGGCGGCCCCTGGGGGATGCTCGGCGCCAGCCAGTGGCAGGTGGCCCCGGCGCTGCGGCTCGCGTCGGTGGGCGGGGTGTGGCTGCTCAGCTTCCTGGTGGCGGCCGTCAACGTCGCCGTCGCCGTCCTCGTCGCCGTGCGCCGGGCGAGGGTGCCGGCCCTGGCCGGGCTCGTCGCCACCGCCGCGGCCACCTCGGCGGCCTGGGTCTGGTCGCCGCGCCCCGACGCCGACGGCGAGCGGGTCGCGATCGCCGTGGTGCAGCCCGGTGTCGTCGCCGGGGCGGACAGCGCCGGCCGGCGGTTCGACCGCGAGGAGCGGCTGACCCGCCGCCTCGCCGACCGGGGCCCCGAACTGATCGTCTGGGGCGAGAGCAGCGTCGGCTTCGACCTGGACGACCGGCCGGACCTCGCCCGTCGGCTCGCCGCGCTGTCGCGGGAGACCGGCGCGGACATCCTGGTCAACGTGGACGCGCGGCGCTCCGACAAACCCGGCATCTACAAGAGTTCGGTACGCGTCGGCCCCCAGGGCCCGACCGGCGACCGGTACGACAAGATGCGGCTCGTGCCCTTCGGGGAGTACGTACCGGCCCGCTCGCTGCTCGGCTGGGCCACCTCCGTGGGCAAGGCGGCGGGCGAGGACCGCAGGAGGGGCACCGAGCAGGTGGTGATGGATGTCGGCGACGGGCTGCGGATCGGGCCGATGGTCTGCTTCGAGAGCGCGTTTCCCGACATGAGCCGCCGGCTGGCCGCCGACGGCGCCGAGGTGCTCCTCGCCCAGTCGTCGACGTCGACCTTCCAGCACACCTGGGCACCCGAGCAGCACGCCTCGCTCGCCGCGCTGCGCGCCGCCGAGACCGGCCGGCCGATGGTGCACGCGACGCTGACCGGTGTCTCCACCGTCTACGACGCGAACGGCGCCCGGATCGGCTCGTGGCTCGGCACCGGCACCAGCACCTCTCGGGTGTACGAGGTCCCCCTCGCCCACGGCACCACACCGTACGTCCGCTACGGCGACTGGGTGGTGCACGGAGCGCTGCTGGTCCTCGCGGCCTGGGCCGCCGGCGAGGGCGTCCGGGAGGTGCGGCTCAGGCGGAGCGGTCGTGCACGGCCCGGACCACCCTCTCGCACAGCTCATGGGTCTCCAGCGCGTCCCGGGCACTGAGCACCTCACCGGCGCGCACCGCGTCGAGGAAGGCGAGCACCGCCTGCTCGATGCCGCGCTGGCGGGCCACGGGAACCCAGTCGCCGCGCCGCCGCACGGTCGGCTGACCCTTGTGGTCGATCACCTCGGCGAGGTTGACCACCTGGCGCTTGGTGTCCTGGCCGGAGACCTCCAGGATCTCCTCCGCCGAGCCGCTGAGCCTGTTCATCACGCCGAGCGCGGTGAAGCCGTCCCCGGCGAGCTGGAGCACGACGTGGTGGAGCAGGCCGTCCGCGACACGGGCGCGCACGGTCACGTCGTCGACCGGTCCCGGTACCAGGAACCGCAGGGTGTCGACGACGTGGATGAAGTCGTCGAGGATCATCGTGCGCGGGTCCTCGGGCAGCCCGGTGCGGTTCTTCTGCATGAGGATCAGCTCGCGCGGGTGCTCCGCGCACTGCGCGTACCCGGGCGCGTGACGCCGGTTGAAGCCGACGGCGAGGCCGGTGCGCCGCTCCTCCGCGAGGGCCACCAGGCGCTCGGAGTCGGCCAGTTCGTAGGCGAGCGGCTTGTCGACGTAGGTGGGAACGCCGGCTTCCAGCAGCCGGGTCACGATCTGCGGGTGGACGGCCGTGGGCGCGTGCACGAAGGCGGCGTCGAGGCCCTGGGCGAGGAGCGGGCCGAGGTCGCTGTGGCGCCGCGCCGACGGGATGCGCAGCTTGTCGGCGACGCGGGCGAGGGTGGCGGGAGTGCGGGTCTGCAGGTGCAGTTCGATCCCGGGGAGGGTGGCGAGCACCGGCAGGTAGGCCTTCTGCGCGATGTCGCCGAGTCCGATACAGCCGACCTTCACGGGATGTACTCCTCTTGGGGGTGTCGATCGAATCCTGCCGGGGCCGCGGGATCTGGCACACGCACATCTGACCCCGCCCGGGCCGGCAGCAAGGCAACGCTACTCGGAGTCGGCCTGACGCGGACGACACCCCTGACGCCCGCCTGCCCCGGTCCGCCGGGAAGCGTGCGGCGGCCGCGGCCGCCAGTCGGCGATGCCGTCGAAGCCGCGCAGCGACAGGGCCGGTCCGGCCCTGGGCGGGACGAGGATCGCGCCGTCGCGCGCCGCGGATCGGGCGCGGTTGGCCGTCGGGGCGAGGCGGGCCACCCGGACGGCCCGGCGGGCGACCGCGGTGGTGCGGAGCAGCCGGGCCAGGCGGTGAGGTCCTGACCGTGGTGGGCGAGCACGACCGCGTCCTCGACGGCCCGGTCGCCGCCCTGGCCGAGGGCCGGCGGCATGGCGTGGAGTGAATGCCGTCGGCCGCGACGACCAGGTCCGCCTCCCAGTCGCCGTCCGGTGTGCGCACCCGGACCGGGCGGTCGCGATCGCCGGGGTCGGCGGGCACCGGGTCGGCAGGCACCGCGTCGGCGGCCGTGCGGACGGCGTCCGGCGGCAAGAGCGCGGACTGGCGGTCGATGAGAGCCGACCGGTGCGGCAGCACCGGCGGACCCCCGAGGCGGGCAGCGGCGGCTTCGGCACCGGACCGCCGGCGCCCGCCCGGAGTGCGCGGTCCTCCGTCGCCCTGCCGGGCGGCGAGGTCGCGGGTCTCGTCGCCGACGCCGCACCGGCCCTGCCCGCGGAGCGCGGCGGCCCGCCCGGCCGCGGAAAACCCCTGGTGGGCGGAGCCGGTCCGGGCGAGGATACGGGCATGACGACCGAACGCCGCGAACCCGCCGTCGACGCCGACGAACGCACCATGCTGGAGGGCTGGGTGGACTACCACCGGCAGACCCTCGCGTGGAAGTGCGAAGGACTCACCGACGAGCAGCTGAGGACGGCCGCCGTGGCGCCGTCCACCTTGTCCCTGATGGGGCTGGTGCGACACATGGCGGAGGTGGAACGGAGCTGGTACCGCCGGGTGCTGGCGGACGAGGACGCGGCCCCGATGTACTACTCCGACGAGGACCCGGACGGCGACTTCCGGGTGACCGGATCGGACACCTGGCAGGAGGTTCACGCCGCCTGGCAGGCCGAGATCGGGGCGGCCCGGCGCAACGCGGCCGGCGTCCCTCTGGGCGAACCGACCCGGGGGAAGCACCTGCGCACCGGCGAGCGCTTCACCCTGCGCTGGATCCACACCCACATGATCGAGGAGTACGCGCGTCACAACGGGCACGCGGACCTGCTCCGCGAGCGTCTGGACGGAGCCACGGGCGACTGACGTCACCTCCGGTCGCCCACGGGCCTCCGTACGGGGCCGGAGATCACCCGTGCGGGGCAACCTCCGCTCGTCCGGCGTCGGCGAGGCGGCCCGAACCAGCAGAGTGGCGCGGGTGCATCGAACGACGACCACCGCAACGCTTTTGGTGACCGTGGCTGTCTCGGCCCTGACCGGCTGTACGACGGTCCGGGGCCCGGCCCCGGCCGAGCCGTCGGCGGCCGGCGCCCACTCGTCCGCGCCGCGTCCGGACGGCCCGGCCGAGCCGAGGGTCGTACAGGCCCCGGCCCGGGAGGCGCTGGAGATGATCGGCCCCTCCCCGGCCCCGGATCGCACCACCGCAGAACCACGCCGTACGAAGGCCCCGGCGGCCCCGCCTCCGCCGCACGATCCGCCGGCCGCGCGCGCCCCCGAACACCGGCCCGCCCGTCCCGCCGCCCCGGAGCGCACCCGTGCCCCGGCGACGTCCCGGCCCGGGGTGCCCGGCCTGCCCCGCGCGTCCGGCCATGGCACCGGCGAGAACCCGGACGTGTGCTCCCTCGGCAAGCGGTACGGCGGTTGGCGGCCGGGCAGCCCCGAGGCCCGGATCTGCGAGCAGGCGTACGGCCGCTGAGTCCGGCCCACGCCGCCGGGACCGGGCCGGGGTCACGGCCGCTGCCGCGGCGGCCGGCCCCGTCCCTCGGGCCGGTCGGGCCCGTCCGTGCCCCGGCCGGTGGCGTCCATGCCTCGCTCCAGCCGGTCGATCGAGGCCCGTACGTCCTCTCCGTAGCGGCCGGGGGCGAGGGACTCGGCCGCGGCACGGGCGCGCCGCAGGTGCAGGCGGGCGGCCTCGCGGTGGCCGAGCCGGTCGTAGTCCGCGGCGAGGTTCAGGTGGAGCGAGGGGCAGAGGGCACGGGCGGCGGGCGTGCTCTCGTGCCGGTCGGCGAGCCGGTCCTCCGTCAGCTCCTCGGCGGCCGACAGCGCCCGCAGGTCCCAGGCCAGCTCGTCCTGCGGGTCGTCCTGGGTGTCGGCCAGATAGTGGGCCAGCGTGCAGCGGTGCAAGGGGTCGCCGTGCTCGCCGATCTCCGCCCACAGGCCGAGGAAGCGGTCCCGGGCCTCCTCGCGGTCGCCCGCGTGATGGAGCATGGCGACCTGGCCGATCCTCGTCAGCACCGCATCCGGCGCCGCCTGCTCCTGTCCCTTCGCCACCGCGTCCTCCGTGCCCTCGTCGGCTGTCCCGACGACGCTAACCGCACGGGCCCGCATTCCCGGTCAGGCGGCACCGGAACGCGCGCGGGCCGGCCGGTGGCACACCACCCGGTGCATCGGAGTCAGCCCAGATCGGGGATGGTCCAGTCGATCGGCTCGTGGCCCTGTTCCGCGACGGCCTCGTTGATCCGCGTGAACGGGCGGGAGCCGAAGAACTTCTTCGCCGACAGCGGTGAGGGGTGCGCCCCCTTGACCACCACGTGCCGCGTCTCGTCGATCAGCGGCAGCTTCTTCTGCGCGTAGTTGCCCCACAGCACGAAGACCGCCGGGTCGGTCCGGTCGGCCACCGCGCGGATCACCGCGTCGGTGAACTGCTCCCAGCCGCGGCCCTTGTGCGAGTTCGCCTCACCGGCCCGGACCGTGAGCACCGCGTTGAGCAGCAGGACGCCCTGCTTCGCCCACGGCATCAGACAGCCGTTGTCCGGGATCGGGGTGTCCAGCTCCGCGTGCATCTCCTTGTAGATGTTCCGCAGGGACGGCGGGATCCTCACCCCCGGCCGGACCGAGAAGCACAGCCCGTGCCCCTGGCCCTCGCCGTGGTACGGGTCCTGCCCGAGGACCAGTACCTTCACCCGGTCGTACGGCGTGGCCTCCAGCGCGGCGAAGACGTCCTCGCGCGGCGGGTAGACGGGGCCTTTCGCCCGCTCCTCCTCGACGAACTCCATCAGCTCCTTGAAGTAGGGCTGCTGCAGTTCGCCGCCCAGCACCTCGTGCCAGGACTCGGGCAGCATGGCGATGTCGGTCACGTCAACTTCCTTACGCTGTGCGGTCGCTTCCAGTCCTCAAGAACCTACCGGCGACCACTGACAACGCGGCTCCGGGGCCGGTGCCCCTCGGCGTCTACCAGCTCGTCTTGCGGTGCAGCTGCCACATCATCATGATCGTCGACGGGTCCAGGGCCTGCTCCGCACCCGAGATCTCCGTGCTGGCGGCCAGATACTGCTTGCCCTGCCACAGCGGCAGCAGCCGCACGTCGTTCACCATGATCTGCTGCGCCCGCTCGAAGTCCCTCTCCACGTTGGCGCGGTCGCTCTCCCGGCGCGAGCGCGGCAGCAGTTCGCCGGTGATCTCCGGGGTGAGGTAGGGCGTGCCGAGCGCGTTCTGCTCGCCGACGAAGGGGGCGATGAAGTTCTCGGCGTCCGGGAAGTCCGGGGACCAGCCGCGCCCGAACACCGGGTACTCGCCCTTCAGGTACCCGGCGACGTACGTCTTCCAGGGGCGGCTCTCAAGGGTGGTCTCGAACAGGCCGGAGGCGTCGAGCTGGCGCTTGATCTCCTTGAACTCCCGCGCCGTCTCGGAGCCGTAGCGGTCGGTGGTGAACCAGAGGGTGAGCGGGACGGGATCGGTGATGCCGGCGTCCTCGAGCATCTCGCGGGCCTCGGGAACGCTGGGGTCGCCGTAGTCGTCGAAGAAGCCCGTGGTGTGACCGGTGAGGCCCTTGGGGACCATCGAGTACAGCGGATCGACGGTGTCCTGGTAGATCCTGTGCGCGATCGCAGCCCGGTCGATCACCTGGGCGACGGCCTGGCGCACCTCCTTGCGGCCCGCCCACGGGTCCTCGGGGTTGAAGACGAGGTAGCTGATCTCCGTACCGCTGCCCTCGACCAGCTGAAGGCCCTCGTCCTTGCCGGCCTTGCCCTGGAGCGTGACGACGTCGTCGGCGGCGAGGCCGCGGTAGGTCACCTGGATCTCGCCGTCGCGCAGCGCCTTCACCATCCCCGGGGAGTCCTTGAAGTAACGGATGGTCACCGCCTCGTTGTGGCGTTCGGCGAAGCCCTCGTAGCGGTCGTTGCGTACGAGTTCGGCCCGTTCACCGTCCTCGTACGACCGGAGCGTGTACGGGCCGGAGCCCACGACGCCGTCGCCCTCGCGCAGGGCGTCGGCGGGGTAGTCGCCGGGGTCGACGATCGACATCGCGGGTGTGGCGAGCACGAACGGGAAGGTGGCGTCGGGCTTGTTGAGGTGGAAGACCACTTCGCGCTCGCTCGGCGCCTGGACCCGTTCGAGGCTGCCGAGCAGCCCGGCCGGGCCGCCGTTGACGTCGATCTTCTTGATCCGGTCGATCGAGTACTTGACGGCCTGGGCGTCGAGGCTGTTCCCGTTGGAGAAGGTCAGGCCCTCGCGCAGCTCACAGCGGTACAGCTGGTTCGTGGAGTCGGTGAACGAGCACCGCTCGGCGGCGTCGGGCTGGGGCGCGGTG
Organism: Streptomyces sp. NPDC048392; assembly: GCF_043200575.1. Taxonomy (NCBI): domain Bacteria; kingdom Bacillati; phylum Actinomycetota; class Actinomycetes; order Kitasatosporales; family Streptomycetaceae; genus Streptomyces; species Streptomyces sp. NPDC048392. The sequence goes on along the minus strand of NZ_JBICYB010000013.1, from coordinate 38,097 downwards.
GCGCCGCTGGGGTAGCTGAGCAGCGTCTGGTAGATGTTCCGGAACAGCTCCCAGGAGCCGTCCCACGAGGCGGCGGGATCCAGGGTGCTGGGAGCGCTGGTCGTCCCCACGACGATCGGTCCCTCGTCCTCGGGGTCGTCGGGCGACAGGATGCCGCATCCGGTGACCAGCGACGATATGGACACGATGACCGCCATCCGCCACAGGCCTCGGTTCCGGTTGAACACGCGCACGCTCCTCGATCCGCCGTACCAAGGGTCGGCAGACCATACCGCAGCGCCACGCGCCCTGAACCCCCTTCTGAGCAGGGGTTTTGATCATTTGGCGATGACTACGTTGTCATCGTCCGAGGCGTCTCGGAAGGCGGACACGGGCCCCGTTCTCGTCAACGGAGCCCGTGTCCGGGATCGATCTCATGGGTCGGCTGTGGGCGAGATCAGGCCACGCCGGCGTTCAGGAAGATGCCACCGTCGACGACGAGCGTCTGACCGGTGACCCAGTCGGACTGCGCCGAGGTGAGGAAGGCGGCGGCGCCGCCGATGTCGGAGGGCACGCCGAGCCGGCCCAGCGGGTATCCCGAGGCCGCCTCCTCCTCGCGGCCCTCGTACAGGGCGGCGGCGAACTTGGTCTTCACGACCGCCGGGGCGATCGCGTTGACCCGCACCCCGGGCGCGAACTCGTGCGCCAGCTGCGCGGTGAGGTTGATCAGCGCGGCCTTGCTGACGCCGTACGCGGCGATGAACGGCGAGGGGGAAAGACCAGCGACGGAGGCGATGTTGACGATCGCGCCGCCGTTGTCCTTCTGCCAGGCGTGCCAGGTGCGCTGCGCGAAGCCGAGCGCCGAGATCACGTTGGTCTCGAAGACCTTGCGCGCGACGTTCAGGTCGAGGTCGGCGATCGGCCCGAAGACGGGGTTCGTACCGGCGTTGTTGACCAGGAAGTCGACGCGGCCGAAGGCCTCCATCACGCGCTCGACGGCGACGGCCTGGTGGGCCTCGTCGTGTGCCTTGCCGGCGACGCCGATGACCCGGTCGGCGCCGAGCCTGTCGACGGCCTCCTTCAGCGCGTCCTCGTTGCGGCCGGTGATGCAGACCCGGTCGCCGCGCGCGACGAGCGCCTCGGCGACGCCGTAGCCGATGCCGCGGCTGGCGCCCGTGACGAGCGCCACCCTGCCGGAGAGTCCGGGCAGTTCAGTCATGTCAGTGTTCCCCACCGTTCCTGGTCTCCGTGTTCCCTAGTCGAGCGGTCCGCCGGCCACGTACAGCACCTGGCCGGAGACGAAGCCGGCGGCCTCGCCGGTGAAGAAGGCGATGGCGTTGGCGATGTCGTCGGGCTCACCGACGCGCGCGACCGGGATCTGGGTGGCGGCGGCGGCCTTGAAGTCGTCGAAACCCATGCCGACGCGGTCGGCGGTGGCCTTCGTCATCTCGGTGGCGATGAAACCCGGGGCGACGGCGTTGGCGGTGACGCCGAACTTGCCCAGCTCCTTGGCGAGGGTCTTCGTGAAGCCCTGCAGACCGGCCTTGGCGGCGGAGTAGTTGACCTGCCCGCGGTTGCCGAGCGCGGACGAGGATGACAGGTTGACGATACGGCCGAACTTGGCGTCCACCATGTGCTTCTGGCAGGCCTTCGACATCAGGAAGGCACCGCGCAGATGCACGTTCATGACGGTGTCCCAGTCGGAGACGCTCATCTTGAACAGCAGGTTGTCGCGCAGCACGCCCGCGTTGTTGACGAGGATCGTCGGCGCGCCCAGCTCCTCGGCGATCCGCGCGACGGCTGCCTCGACCTGCGCCTCGTCGGAGACGTCGCAGCCGACCGCGATCGCCTTGCCGCCGGCCGCCGTGATCTTCTCCACGGTGTCCTTGCAGGCGGCCTCGTCGAGGTCGATGACGGCGACGGCGCGGCCCTCGGCGGCCAGTCGTACGGCGGTGGCGGCGCCGATGCCGCGCGCGGCTCCGGTGACTACGGCGACCCGCTGCTCAGTGGTGGACATTCGCTGCTTCTCCTCGTCCTGGGGATGCGGCCGTGCGGAGCGTGCGCCCCTCGGGTGAGCGACCGCTTAGTACCTTCCGCAGACGTGACGCTAGAAGCCCTGGCATCCGGTGTCAACGGGACACCGGCCGGTGTGATCCATTACCTGGGCTTCCCGGTGCGCCACCCGGCCCCGGTCCCCCGATCGGCCCAGCGCTGCGGGCCGCTGGGCCGCCGGGCGCCTAGCGTCGGAGCGCGAGCCACTCGTGGCCGGAAAGGAGGCGTCCATGCGCCGTCGCACCGGTGCAGCAGGCATAGCCGTCGCGATCGCCGCGATCGTGCCGCTGGCCGATCCCGCACACGCCCAGGACCTGAACCTGGAGCCGGACTGCCGGAGCTTCACCTACCAGGAAGCGGTCCCCGTCGGGCTGGACGAGGATCCGGGCAGCCCGGTCCCGCGCTGCCCGGACGGGGTGTACGAAGACCCGTCCGGCGACGCCCCACTGGACCAGGGCAGGCTCGAAGACGGCCGACTCGACGGGGGCGGACTCGGCCAGGGCCGACTCGACGGGGGTCTGCCCGACGGAAGCGGCCCGGGTCAGGTCTGGCCGGGCGAGGACGGCCCCGAAGGAGGCGGACTCGGCCAGACCCGGCCCGACGAGGGCCGGGTCGACGAAGACCGGCCCGGCGAAGACCGGCCGGAGCAGAACCAGCCCGGGCAGCAGCACGCTGCCGCCCAGGCGCACGTCGGCCAGGGCGGGATTCGCGAGGTCCGGGAGGCGGACGGCGGGGCGGCCGGCGCGGCACGGCCGCGTCGGGACCAGCTCCCGACGATCTCCGCCACCTCCCTGCCTCGTCCGGCCACCACGATGCCCATCCCGGCACCCGCCACACCGGCACCCGTGACCTCCCCCGCCGTCACGCCGACACTCGGCACGCAGGGCGGTCTGGGCGGCGCCTCGGGTACCGGGCCGAGCGACTGGGACATCGGTGTCGGCCTGAGCTTCGTGACCGGCGCCGCGCTCGCGGCGGGCTACGTGATCAGGCGGCGCCGACGCGCCTGAGGGCACACCCGGCGCGGCATGCGCGGGGACACGCCCGGCGCGGCATGCGCGGGGACACGCCCGGCGCGGCATGCGCGGGGACACGCCCGGCGCGGCATGCGCGGGGACACGCCCGGCGCGGCATGCGCG